>DAINCF010000118.1:0-15797 GCA_036732565.1 Vicinamibacterales bacterium | reverse complement strand
GTCCGCCTGTCGCGCCGCTCGCCACGCCCCACCCGCTTCCGGCCGGTGAGCGACGCCGGGCGGCGGTGCTCGTGACGCTGATCTCCGACTATGCCGCGCTCATCGAGCAGGTCTCGCCAACGGATGCGGAGCGGCTGGTCGCACAGATCCGCGACATGGCGGTCGACGTCGTGCGGCGCCACGGCGGGTTGGTCAACCAGGCGATCGGTGAGGAGATCGTGTCGGTATTCGGCGTGCCGACCGCGCATGAAGACGACGAGCTGCGAGCGGTCCGCGCGGCGTTGGAGCTGCATGGCCAGGTGCGCGAGCTGTCGGAGGCAAGGAGTCTGGCGACCGTTCGCGTCCAGTCTGGTCTCCACGCCGCCCCGATCGTGGCGCAGCGTCTCAATGAGGGACCGCGACGCTATGCGATCGTGGGCGCTGCCGCGCCCATCGCGAAGCGGTTGGCGGAAGGGGCGGCGCCCGATGACGTGGTGCTGAGCCCGGATTGTCAGCGCCTCGTCTCACCGTATGTCACGACACGCCGTCGTGCGCCCGTCGTGCTGGACAACGACGGCCCGCCCGTCATGCCGTTTTGCGTCACGGGAGAGACGGGCCTCGAGACACGACTGGAAGTGTCGGAGCAGTCCGGGCTCACGCCGCTGGTCGGCCGACAGGTCGAGCTTGCGCTCCTTGAATCCCACGTCGAACGGGCTCGCGGTGGCGACGGCCGGACGATCGTCATCGTCGGCGAAGCCGGGGCCGGCAAGAGTCGGCTGTTGCTCGAGTTGCGCACGCGACTCGAGTCGGTCGCGGGTGTGCGCCTGCTGCACGGCCGCTGCCGCGCCGACGGAGGCGCGACCCCGTACTCGCCGTTCATCGAGATCCTGCGGGATGCACTAGTGGAGCGTATCGACGAAAACCATAGTAGCGAGCACCGTTGCTCGGGGCAATCTTCGGGCCCGTTCCTACGGAAGGGGCCCCACGGAAATCGAACCTACATCCCACTAGATGCGCGCCCGCCGGGTGCGATCGATTCCGGTAAGGTGATCGCGTGCGTCCGCGCCATCGATGCGACGCTCGAGCCGTTCCTGCCGTTGTACCTGCATCTCCTCTCGGTCCCGAGCGAGTCACACGCGCTGCCGCGTCACCTGCAGGGAGAGCATCTGCAGGCCGCGCTGCTCGATGCGTTGGCGGCGTTGCTGGCCGCTCTGGCAGGCCGGGCGACCACGCTGGTGCTGCTCGAAGACTGGCAGTGGCGAGATGCCGCTTCGCGCGCGGCGCTTGGCCGCCTCAGCGAGATTGTCGCCGCGCAAAAACTGTTGCTGATCGTGACGACGCGCCCCGAGCGGCTCGTCCTGGACGAGTTGGGGGCAGAGGCCACGCGCATGCCGCTCGACCCACTCGATCTCGCCGCGTCGACGACCATCATGCAGGCGGTGCTGCGCGCCGACCGCGTCTCGGACGATCTGGCGCGCCGCGTGTTCGCGCGTACCGGGGGCAATCCCTTCTTCCTCGAGCAGGTCTGTTGCGCGCTGCTCGAGCAAGGGGCCGTTGCAGCACAGGAGGGCGAAGCGCTGGTGCATGGCGGCGCGGACGCGCTGCTGTTGCCCGACAGTGTCCAAGCGGTCATTCGGACCCGTCTCGACAACCTCGAGCCGCATGCGCGGGAGGTGCTGCGGGTCGCCGCGGTGATTGGGCGCGAGTTCGATCGCGCGCTCCTCACCTCGGCTCTTCCGCCGGACGTGGATCTCACGTCCTCACTCGCGCGGCTGCGGGACTCCGCGTTGATCCAGCAGACCAGCATCCATCCGGAGGCGGCGTACCGGTTCAGTCACGTCCTGACGCAAGAGGTGAGCTACGACAGCCTCCTCAAGCATCAACGCAAGGCGCTGCACGATGCCATCGGCCGCGCCATCGAGCAGCGGCACGCGTCGCGACTCGACGAGCACGCGGCGCTGCTCGCCCATCACTTCGGTCGCGCCGAGTCGTGGGAGGAGGCCGTCCGCTATGGGCGCCGCGCGGCTGGTCGAGCCAGCGCGCTCAGCCAATTCGCGGATGCGCTCGCGCTGCTCGATCAAGTCCTCGAGTGGCTGGCGCATTTGCCCGATGACGACACGCGAGGCGATCTGAAGGCGGATGTGCTGCTCGAGCAGGAGCGTGAGTGCGAGACGCTCGGCCTACGCGGCCGCCAGCGTGCGATCGTCAGCGATCTCATCGCCCACTTGACCCCGCGCGGGCCGTCCGCGCGGTTGGCTGAGGCGTACTTGCGGGAAGGAGATCTGCTCACGCTCCTCAAGCGGTTCAGCGCCGCCGACCGTGCGCTGAGCACCGCCCTGCGCGTCAGCCGGGAGTGGGGCGACGCCGCGCTCGAGCGCAGCACGCTGCGCAGCATCGGTCTGCTTCGCTGGCATGAAGGGCGGCATGCCGAGGCGCTCGCCCTCACCGAGCACGCCTTGTCGATCGATCGCACCTGTCAAGACGAGCTGGCGGTGGCCGGAGACCTGACCAACCTCGGCATCATCCTCAAGAGCATGGGCGAGCACGCAGCGGCGCGCGTGCGCCTCGAGGAAGCGCTCGCGCTGCCATCGCTCGCGCGCGATCCAAAGAAACGGGCCTACGCGCTGCACAGCCTCGCCAACGTGCACCGCAGCCTCGAGGACGCGGAGTCGGCGCTCGCCTGCCTGCGCGAGGCCGACCACATCTCGCGGATGAATCTGCTGCCAATTCAGCGGTCGTTTCACCTCACGTCCATTGCGCACGTCGAGTTGCAGGAAGGTCGCATCGACAGCGCGCTGCGTACTTACGATGAGGCGGTGGCGCTGAGCCGGCGCGCGCGACACGCGACCGGACTGGCGCAGTCGCTTCGCGCGCTCGGCGAGATGCTGTTCGGGCTCGGTCGAGACGAGGACGCCGTCCCTCGGCTGCGCGAAGCGGCCCTGCTGTTCGCGCAGCTGGAAGACCGTGAGTCGGAAGCCGATATGTGGAGTCGTGTCGCCATGGCCCGCGAGCGCCTGGCGCCCGCCGAATCGGTGGAGGCGTGGCGGATTGCCCACGAGCGACGACAGCAGCTCGGCGATGCGCACGGCGAGCTGGAAGCGCTGGAAGGCATGGCGCGCGCCACTCGTCACGCGGCGAGCCCGTCAACCGCGGCGATCCCGGCCTTCGAGGCAGCTCTCGCGTTGGCCTCCACGCTCGGCGACGCGCACTGCCAGCTTCGACTCCACAACGTGCTGGGCATCCTCGAGTGGGAGCGCGGCGACTATGCCCTGGCCCTTCGACACTACGAGGCGGCGCTGCTGATCGTGCGCGCGCAGGGGGATCGCGTCCATGAAGGGCTCGTGCTCAACAGCCTGGGCGTGACGCTGCATCGGTTGCATCGACCGGAAGAGGCGCGGACCGCGCTCGAGGAGAGCGTGACCCTCAACCGTGCAACGGGCCAGCGGCTCTTGGAAGCCCACGCCCTGGCCGCGCTCGGGCAATTGTTCCGGTCCGAGCATCGGCTCGCGCGCGCGCTCGAATGCTTCGAGCAGTCCTTGCAGCTGCGGCGCGCGATCGGCGACGAGTCCGGTGAAGATGCGCTCGGGCGGAGGATCGCCGAGACGCGAGCCGCGATCGCTGCCATTATCCCCGAGTCTGGCTGATTCCTTTGGAGATCACATGCCACGTTACATCATCGAGCGCTCGGTGCCGGGCCTGACGCGCGAGGAGTTGCAGGCCGCGGGAAGCCGCTCCGTCGCCGCGCTGGCCGACATGCCGGACGTTCGTTGGATCCGCAGCTACGTCTCCGACGCCGAAGGCAAGATCTACTGCGAGTACGACGCGCCGAGCCCCGAAGCGATTCTGGAGCATGCCCGCCGCGCCGGGCTTCCCGTCGACCGCATCGCCGAAGTCGCGCTCGAGATCAACCCCGCGATGTTCCTTTAGCGCGCGTTGCGAAAATTGTACATAGCGCAGGCCTTCAGGCCTGCCCTCGCGACGTGAGCCGCACGAACGGTCTTGGCAGGCCTGAAGGCCTGCGCTACGTACCTTCCGGTAATGTTCGTACCCTGCGGCAATGTTTCGCAACGCACTCTTGGGGGCCGTCCCCTCATCCCCATCGCGGCGTCTCGTCCGGGCTGATCCCGAGCACCGTCTTGGCGACGATCTCGTGCGTGAGCATCGAGTTCGCCGGGTGAATGCGGCCCAGTCGCGCGTCGCGAAACAGGCGCTCGAGACCGCTGCGACGGAAGATGCCGAACCCGCCCGCGACCTCCAGCGCCAGGTCGACCACGCGCCACGAGCTTTCGACCGCGTGATATTTCGCACTGAAGATGACCTTCGGCCAGAGCGCGCCGTGCGCGACGCCGGTCGACCAGTCCGCGGCGACTCGCTCCAGGTGTGGCTCGATCGGATCGAGCGCGAGCGCCATCTCGGCGATGCGGTGCTGGAGCTCGGCGTGGTAGGCCATCGACCGCGACAGGCCGATGGACCGGCGGCTCTTGGCCGAATCGACGCTGAGCTCGAACGCGCGGCGGGCCAGGCCGTAGTAGATGTTGCCAAACCCGAGCAGCGCCCAGGCGAAGAGCGCCAGCACGAAGTGATCGATACCGGCGGCCCCAGCCGGCACGACGCGGGCGACATACCGATCGGGTACGAACGCGCCATCGAGCACCGTATCGTCACTGCGGGTCGCGCGCATGCCGAGCACGTCCCAGGTGTCCTCGACGCGGTAGCCTTCGGTGTCGCGCGGCATGAACGCATGCACGATCGTGGGCGCCGACGGATCGCTGGCGTCCATACCGTGAAGGCCGAGATACGTCCACACCGGCGTCAGGCTGCCGAATGATTTCCTGCCGGTGAAGCGATACCCTCCATCTACACGCTCAGCCTTTGTCGTCGACAGCAGCACCGGGATGTCGTTGCCGCTCTCGGCGTGACCCGCGGCGAAGACCGCGCCGCCGACGGCCTCGCGCAGCAGCCATTCTTGAGAGCGATCGCCCGCACGCCAGAGATCGGCCGCGACGCCGGTCCAATAGAGGTGCATGTTGATCGCCAGCGCCGTCGCTGGCGCGTGAGACGCGAGGCGACGCTGTTCGCGAACGACCGCGGCCAGATCGAGGCCGGCTCCGCCGAGCTCAGCCGGTACCGCCAGGGTGAGGTACCCGGCGTTCTTGAGGTCGTCGAAGTCCTCGGCGAAAAAGCTGTTGTCCCGGTCGTACTTCGGGGCTCGCGCCGAGAAGCTGGCCAATAGCTCGTCGGTGAGGGTCGATCGTGGCACTGCGGTGGACGTCATCGGCTCTCCTCGTCTCAAGGGAAATCCCTTCAGAGAAGGAAAGCCACGACTCGCGTCAGATCAGCTCATGCCCGCGTCGGTTCCGTACCGTGGCTATCGCGGCCCGTTCGTCGACTGCCAGCCGGGCAGAGAGACCGTGGCCCGGTAGTTGGAGTCGTTGTAGGTCGGGTTTCGTGTCGGACGATAGATGCGCGATCCAGTGAACGGACGATCCTGCGTGTAAATCCAGACTCGCTGTTGATCCCAGAGCACGATCTCGTCGCGTGCATCGCCGGTCAGATCGTGGACCGCGGCCGCCAGGTCCGGATGGCCATCGTCCGGGAACATCACGACGCGCCGGAGCTGGCCATCGATCATGCCGCCTTCGCGGATGTTGCCCGATAGCAACGCGAACTCCTGGCCATCGCCCCGCCAGTTGACCGGCTCGAGATGGCTCGACCCGGGAATCATCTCGTCCTGCGCCAGGATGCTCGCGTCGGCGTCGAGCAGGGTGACGATGCCGGTGTTCCGCCAGAAGTTGGCGATGACGATCTGCTGTCCCGGGAGCTCCGGACGATAGCGGCCAACGCTCTGCGTCTGCGCGTGACCGAGCCGCAGATGTTTCAGAATGCGTCCGCTTACCGTGTCGAACACCAGGAAGCCCTCGTCGGATCCGTTCACGTAGGCTAGCGGCGGATCGGACTCGCGTCCGGTGAAGCGACCGATCGAGATTCCGTCGGCGTGATCCTTCAGAGCTTCGTCGTGCGTCCAGCGTCGGCGACCGTCCGGACCCCAGAGCGAGTATCCGATCAGGAATTCCTGTCGCTTGTCGTTGTCGACGTCGAGTGGGAACGGGTAGTGCCCTGTCTGGCCCTGTCCCGTCCATTTGAGTTGTAGCTGGTCGTTGTAGACCCAGAACTGCGAATAGCGATCCTTGATGAGGATCTCGCGCGGCGTCCCGCGACCGCTCGCGTCCACGAAGAGGATCGAGTCGCCGATGTTCAGCTCGTAGGGCCGATTCTCCAGGGTGCGGGACACCGGCGGCAGCCACGTCTGACGCAGCAGCTTGCCCGTCTTGCCCTCGAGGACCTGAACCTGAAAATCGCGCGCGAGCACGACTTCCATCCGGCCATCGCCGTCGAGGTCGTGAATCTGGAACGGCGTGTCGTTGGTGAGCAGGCCGTTCTTGGCGTTGGGCCGACCTTGCTGCCACAGTACTTTGCCGTCGAGCGTCACGGCGGTCAGGCAGCTGATGTGATCGAACGCGTCACCGCGGACTTTCGGGACGTTCTGCGCGAACAGCATGTCGAGCCGCCCGTCGCCGTCGAGATCGCCGAACCGGACGTTGCGTCCGGCGCCGTACGACGGCGTCTCGAACGTCTTCCACGGCCGCGGCTGCGGATTCTCGGCGCGGAGCTTCACCAGCTCGGCCTCGCGCTCGGTGATCCGAGAGCGAATGTCCGTCGCGGCCGCGGCCGTCGTCGTCACCTTGAAGTGGCGGAACCGCGCCGGCATGTTGGCGGTGATGCCGGCGTTGCCAGCAGAGAGCTCGGCATCACGCACGTCGAGCAGTTGCCGGCCGTCGATCGACGCTCGCAGACGATCGCCCTCGACGGTTACGCCCAAGCGGTACCAGGTCTTCGTGTCGTACGGGAAGGGCGCCTCGGCGATCTTCCGCCACGCGCTGACGCGGAACTCCTGATCGAACGGCAGTCGTGCCGTGATCCGCAGATGCGTGCCCTGCTCGAGCGTGATCCGGTAGTAGTGACGCGATGTCCGATATCTCGCGACGAGACCCGCGTGCTGCTCGAGAGAGAGCGGTTGCATCGAGGCCTCGACCGTGTAGTCGCGCCACGCCTGATCGCCGGTCACGAACAGGGGGTTGAACCGGGTGTCGGTGTTGATCGTGTGCTGCTCGAGATAGGGCCCGTGTTGATCGTCACCGGCCGCCCAGGTGTCCAGGTGCACCAGCGGATTGCGCCAGGGATGTGTCGGCACGCCCCTGTAAGCGATGTAGTGATATTCCTGGATGGCGCCGTTCAGCAAGCCGAGCGGCGCCGAGAGGACGCCGGGCGGGAACCGCGAGAAGTCGTCGGTGAACAGAACCACACGATCGTCGCCCGCAAGGGTGCGTGGAGGGACAAAAGCGAGCAAGGCGAGAACGGTCGCGAGGAGAGCCCGAGTGACCATGCGCGCATGCTAGCAGCGCATAGTGCACGGTTCGCGACCGTGGACGTTACGCAGGATCGGCGCGGACTAGTAGTAGTAGTCGTCCTCGATGCCGTTCTTTTCCTTCCACGCCTGATGAGCGGCTCGAATGTCGAACTCCTTCAGTCCAGCCGCCTTCGCCGACTTGCCCTTCTTCCGTGGCGCCGGCTTCTTGACCTCTGGAATCTCGGGGACCTCTTCCATCTCGGTGTCGTCGAACTCGGTGTCGTCCAGCAGGTCGTCCTCGATCTTCAGATCTCGTTCCATTTCAACCTCTTATCGGATGATGACGGTGGCGGGCTTACGGTTGAGACCACCTACTGTATTAGATGCCGGACCGGCCCATCCGGCTCTACCGTTCCGTCCAACTGGCTGGAGCACTGCAATTCCCGTGCGCAATCTAGCGGGGCTGGATGTCCGGATGGCGTCGGCTCGAACGTCGAAGGAGTAAAGGAGACGAACGACATGAGTGAATTCGTGCTGCTGTTTCGCGCCAGCCGGGAGGAATACCTCGCAGCGATGGGAACGCCGGAGCAGGCGCAGCAGAGCCTGCAGCTCTGGCTGGCCTGGGTCCGCGACCTCGAATCGAAGGGGCACCTGAAGGATCCGGGGCAGCCGCTCGATGCCACCGGACGCGTGGTGCGCGGCAGCAAGAAAGTCGTGACCGACGGGCCGTATGTCGAGGCCAAGGACATGGTGCTGGGCTTCCTGATCATCGAGGCGCGCGACCTGGCGCAGGCGGTGGAGCTGTCGAGCGCGTGTCCAATGGTCGTCGGTGGCGGCTCGGTGGAAATTCGGCCGGTGGCGAAACTAGAAGTGTAACCGGTTACGGAGTCGAATATGCGACGAATCGTGGCGTTCAATCGCGTGACCGCGGAGGGGTACTTCTCGGCGTCCGACGGGAATCTAGACTGGGTGGTGCCGGATGACGAGATCGACAAGGGCGCGACCGAGGGGATGCCGTTGACCGATGCCGTGCTGTTCGGACGTCGGACCTTCTAGTGGAGCGTATCAACAGAATTACTACCGTCTATCGAGAGCTTGGGGAGCAGTTTCCCGGCCGTTCCTACGGAACGGCCGGTTGTGACTTCGACGGTACACGCCACTAGATGTTCGAGTCCTTCTGGCCTCATGTGCTGGACAACCCAGACGCGTCGGATCCGCATACGCCCGGACGACGATCCTCTGAGCCGCAGGCCATGGCGGCCTGGTTCAACCAGGCGAACAAGGTCGTGTTCTCTCACACGCTCGAGAAGGTCACGTGGAAAAACACCCTGCTGCGGCGCGAGCTCTATCCGGGCGCAGTCGCGGCGATGAAGCGGGAGCCGGGCAAGGACATGATGATCTTCGGGAGCGGCACGGTGGCGTCGCAGCTCGCTGAGCACGGACTGATCGACGAGTATCAGTTCGTCGTCACGCCTCTCTTCCTTGGCGACGGCCGGACCCTCATCAACGGCGTGGAGAAGCGGGTGGCGTTGAAGCTCATCGAGGTGAAGGCGTACCGGTCGGGCAACGTGAAGCTCCGCTACGAGCCGGCGACGTAGGCTCGGAGGACACCCCTGACGGTGGATCTCAACGAGCATCTCTTCCGGCGCGAAGCGGGACGCATGGTCGCCGCGCTCACGCGGATCTTCGGCGTCCGCAACCTGACGCTGGCGGAAGACGTCGTCCAGGACGCGTTCTGTCGGGCGTTGGAGGTGTGGAAGGTGCGGGGCGTGCCGGAGAACCCGGCCGCGTGGCTGATGGCGACGGCCAAGCACCGGGCGCTCGACGTCGTGCGTCGCCAACATACCGCGCGCACGTTCGCGCCGGAGGTCGGCCGACTGCTCGACAGCGAGTGGACGGCCTATCCGGTCATCGACGAAGCATTCGCCGCGCCCGCGATTCGGGACGAGCAGTTGCGGATGATGTTCTCGTGCTGTCATCCCGACTTGCCGGACGATGTGCAGGTGGCGCTGACGCTCAACATCCTCTGCGGCTTTGGCGCCGGTGAGATCGCGGCCGCGTTTCTGACCAGCCGCGCCGCGATGGAGAAGCGCATTTCGCGCGGCAAGAAAGCCCTGGCCGGCGCCGCCTGCCTGTTCGATCTCGCCGACGCGGAGTTCACGCAGCGCCTTGCGATGGTCAGGCGTGGGTTGTATCTACTGTTCAACGAGGGCTACCACGGCGCATCCGCGCACTTCGCGGTTCGGGCCGAGCTGTGCCACGAAGCGATACGGCTGACGGCGTTGCTCGCTGAGCATCCGCCAGCGGCAGGTCCGGAGACCCAGGCGCTCGCCGCGCTCATGTGCCTGCACGCCGCGCGGCTGCCGGCGCGGCTCGACACCGCCGGCGACCTCAGTCCGCTATTCGATCAGGATCGATCCCGCTGGGACCCGCGGCTGGTGGCGCAGGGGCTGGCGCTGCTGGAGCGCTCGGCGGCGGGAGACGAGATCACCGCATATCACCTGGAGGCGGCGATCGCCGCGACCCACGCGAGCGCGTCCAGCGCGGACCAGACCGATTGGGCGGGCATCGTCGCACTCTATGACCGACTGATGGTCGTGGCACCATCGCCGATCGTCGCGCTCAATCGCGCCATCGCGATTGGCCGGCGTGACGGGGCCGACCGGGGGCTCGAGGCGCTGGAGTCGATCGCCGACCGCGATCGGCTCACCAGGTATCCGTTCCTCCCGGCCGCAATGGGTGAACTGGAGCTTCGCCGCGGACACCGTGAGCCGGCGCGGGCGCACTTCTTCGCGGCCTTGGCTCTCGCACGCAACCCGACGGAGCGCAGGTTTCTCGAGAAGCGCTTGGACGCGTGCTCGTGACCGGTTTAGAGAGTGTGCGGAGCGGTACGTAGTGCAGGCCTTCAGGCCTGCCACGTCCGCATCGCCATCCCGAGGCAGGCCTAAAGGCCTGCGCTACGTACGTTGGCGGCAGATTCGCGCTCATTCGTAGCGCAGCGCCACGAGCGGATCCACGCGCGCGGCTCGGGCCGCTGGTAGCCAGCACGCGGCGAGCGCGACAGCGATCCAGATCAGCGCGATGGCCATGTGGTTCGAGAGGCTCATCGGCGCGAGGCCTTCTTGCATCGATGCCGCGACGCCCGTCAGCGCCACCGTCACGACTTCGCCGATCGCGACGCCGACCAGCACGATGGCGAGGCCATGAAGCACGACCTCACGGAAGATGTCTTGGCGCGTGGCGCCAAGCGCCATTCGCACCGCCAGTTCCTGCGTGCGCAGGGTCACGCGGTACGCAATCACACCGTAGAGCCCGATGCCCGCGAGCAGCAGCGCCAGCAGACCAAACACCGAAAGGATGGACACGAGCCACCGGAACGGCGCGTAGCGCCGCTCGAGGTGCATCTCGAGCGGCTGCACGGTGTAGACGCGGATATCGTGCCCCATGCCGAGCAGCGCGCGACGCACCGGCTCGACGACGCTACCGGGGTCGTCGTTCGTTTCCAATACGATCGCGGTCAAGCGGCCCGCTTCCTCCGGCCCAAATGGGCGATAGAGATGCGGTTGCATCGGCTCGTCGAGATTGCGAATGGCGGAATCGCGGACGACGCCGATCACGACGGCTGGCTGCGCGGTTCGACACCCGACCATGACGCGCTCGCCAATGGCCGTCGCGTTCGGCCAGACGCGACGCGCGAGACTCTCGCTGACGACGACGGCCGCGGCGCCTGTGGCCAGGTCGGCCGCGGTAAACGCGCGGCCGGCGATCAGATCGATGCCCATGGTGTCGAAGAACCCGGCGTCGACGGCGCTGATCGTCGTGGTGACCTGTGGGCCTCCAGGAGCAGCGGCGCATTCCGGACCGATCGGCATCAGCGGCAGGTACGACGTGAGCGCGCCGTTCGCCACACCCGGCAGCGCCCGCAGTCGCTCCAGCGCCCGCGCATAGACATCATGGCGGCCGTCGGCTGGCGCCGGCGGCGACGGGATGAAGACGTAGGCGTAGAGCCGGCGGGCGACCTCGAATCCCGGGTCGGCGGCCTGCAATCGGAGGAGTGCCTGCACGAAGCTGCCAGACACGAACAGCAGGACCAACGACATGACGACTTGAGCCACGAGCCCCACCGGTCGCCTCCTCGGCGATCCGCCGCCGATCTCGCCCTTGAAGGCCACCAGGGCGGTCGTGCGCGACGTTCGCCATGCGGGGAATAGCCCGCACGCGATGGTGGCCGCAAGCGACGCGATGGTGGCGAACACGAGCGCGCGCCAATCGAGGGACAGATCCATCTGAACCTCGAACCAGGCGAGGAATGGTGGGAGTGACGCTTCCAGCAGCCTGCCGGTCCACATCGCCAGAACGACGCCGCAGACACCGCCGCCGATGGCGAGCAACAGGCTTTCAACCAGCAGTTGGCGAAGCAGGCGGAACCTCGACGCCCCCAACGCCCGGCGCACCGCGAATTCGCGTTGCCGCAGCGCGCCGCGGACCAGCAGCAGGTTGCCGACGTTGACGCAGGCGATCAACAGAATCAAGCCAACGAGGCCCGCCACGAGCGCCGAGAACACCCCGGCCTGGCGTCGTGTCGCGACATCCGGAACGCCGCGGACCGGCTCGGCAACGATCGGCGAGCGAGCGGACGCTGGCGCGCCGTGCTCGACCGCGAGCTGAGCGTCGATGGCATTCAACTCCGCCGCCGCGCCGGTGGCGCTGGCGTCGTGGCGCAGACGGCCGAAGAGCATGAATGGACCGGACTGTCGTTCGCCCTCCTCGAGTCGTGACGCGATGAACGGCCGCGTCCGTATCGGAACCCAGAGATCCGTGCGCAACGGCGCCAGCACGCCGGTGAACTCGGGCGGCGCGACGCCGACGACGGTGTACGACTCGGAGTGCGATCGAACGCGCCGCCCCAGCACGTCGGGGCTGAGATTGAAGCGGCGCTGCCAGATCGCATGGCTGATGACTGCCGCGGGCTCGCCATCATCCGCGAACCAGCGTCCGTGAGACAGTCGGATGCCGAGCACGGTGGCGTAATTCGCGGGAACCGCCTCCGATGTCACGAATTGACTGTTACCGTCGAGGTCGAGATCGGCCTCCATCGGCCACGACAGCGTCAGGCCGGACAGCGTCCGGCTCCGCGTCTCCAGGTCGCGATAGACGGCGTACGCCCACCCGGTGCTCCCGTCGCGCGTGATCCCCACCAGCCGTTCGGCGTCGGCCACCGGCAGCGGCTGCAACGTCACGGCGCTGATCACGCTGAAGATTGCCGTGTTGACGCCAATCCCGAGCCCGAGACAGAGCATCGCGAGCACCGCGAAGCCGGGCGAGCGCCGAATCTGTCGCGCCCCGTACTGCACATCGCGTCCGAGATCGACAATGAAACCAAGACCTCTGGCGTCCCGATGCTCTTCCTTGATCTGATCGATGCCTCCAAACGCAAGCCGCGCCCTGCGGACTGCCTCGTCATGGGTGAGGCCTTGTCTGAGAGACGACTCGACTTGCTGATCGAAGTGGAAGCGGAGTTCCTCCTCCAACTCCCGTTCGACGCTCTCACGTCTGAAGAGTGAGCGGAGCCGAAGCACCAGATCGACTAGCATCCCGCCTCCTTACATGCTCTCGAGCACCTGAGCTACGGCGACACTTAGCTTGTTCCAGGCGGAAATTTCCACCTCGAGCTGCGTGCGCCCGCGCTTCGTCAACTCGTAGTACTTCGCGCGGCGGTTGTTGTCGGAGGCGCCCCACCTCGCCTTAATCCAGCCGCGGCGCTCGAGACGATGGAGCGCTGGGTAGAGAGAGCCTTGGCGGATGCTCAGCGTCGCGCTGGAGATCTGATGGAGGCGCTCCGAGATGGCCCATCCATGTCGCGGCTCGAGCGCGAGGCTTTTGAGGATCAGCAGGTCGAGCGTACCCTGCGGCAATTCCACCCGGTCGGTCATGTCCGCCCCCTTTTGCTTCGACAGGAGAGTAGCGCGCCTCCTGTCGAAGCGCAAGCGGAGCGAGGCGAGCAGTCACTGGATCGATCTCAGGGATTTGCCCGCAGAGGAATTGGTCGCAGAGGGCCTGATAGCCCTTCACCCATCTGTGTTAAGCCCTCCGGCAAATCCAGGTGGGCCGTGTTGCGTGTTCAGAATGGACGAATGCCGGCGGCGACGCCTGCCAGGCGCGCCGTAGGTGCGTGTGCGATGGTGTCGCGTAGGTCTTGATCGGATGCATAACGTCGGTCGGGTACGCGGATGGCGGACACCGCGAACGGGACCGCTTCACCGTCGAAGGGGTCCGGGGTGATCTCCAGCCATCCGCCGTTAACAGTGCTGCCGTCGGCCTGGTCCTGCGGAATCGCATCCGTGACGGCCGACTCCCAGCTGCCGCCCGTGTGCAAAGCCGCGTGGTAGTGCTCCCGATCACACGGCTCCCCGGATCCGGTGCAGAAGACGAGCGACCAGAGGTCGCCCATGCCGACGCACGGGTAGTCCTGGAGCAAGGTGTCAAGGGGCAGGCCCTCGATCGCCAGCAGATCGTCGCGGCGGCGATCCATGCTCGAGAAGAACGTCTCCCAGCCTGGTGTCGACTCGTAGCGGCGGTAGACGGCCCGGGCGTGATGGGCCACGAGCGCCGCGACGTAGGGGTCCTGCGGCGCGAGGTGGTCGAGCGCGTGCGTCCACACGCCTTGACGAATCTCGAGCGGCGCGGTCACGAACTCGTACGGCGTGCCGGTCGTCGGGTCGATGCTGGGTGCGGCATCGACCGGCTGCCAGCCGAAGTCGTGCTCAGCCGTCGCTTGCAGGACACGGTCGCGTCTGGGATGCGTGGGAAGGCCGTCCGCGCGCCACGCGGTCATGATGCGCCCGGCAAGCGCCGCATGATCGTCCTGGGCGATCAGGAGCAGGTCAGTACCGACACGGCGAATGATCATGAGCGGCTCGCCACGGTCAGCCACAGCCTACATGATCGGGTGGCGACGCTCGTCCCCCCTCAAGGTAGGATGGTTGAGCCTGCCATGCGACGAAAGGGTGGACATGTCTGGCATCGTCCGGAACCGTCCCGCGACCTTGCAGCGACAACTCGGCATCTGGAGCGCGACGGCGCTGGTCGTCTCGAACATGGTCGGCACGGGGATCTTCACCACGACAGGGTTCCTCGCGGGGGACCTGGGACATCCATCGCTCGTGCTCGGCATCTGGATGGTCGGTGCCCTGTTCGCCCTGGCCGGCGCGCTCTGCTACTCCGAGCTCGGCATCAACTTCCCGACCTCCGGTGGCGAGTACGCGTATCTCACGCGGGCCTATGGCCCGGTGTGGGGCTTTCTGAGCGGCTGGGTCTCCTTCTTCGCCGGCTTCTCCGCGCCCATCGCCGCCGCGGCCCTGGCATTCGCCGGGTATGTCGCGTTCATGTTCCCAGCCATCGGTGAGGACGCTGGCTTCACCTGGGATGTCGCGGGTATCACCCTTCAGGCGGGGCGGACGCAGTTGCTGGCTGCAGGTCTCATTGCGACGCTGACGGTGGTCAACTGCATGGGGGTCGCGATCGTGTCTCGCGTGCAGAACGCGCTCACGACGACCACGGTCCTCGTCATCGCTGCCTTCGTGCTCCTCGGTCTTTCAGTGGGCTACGGCAGTTGGGAGCACTTCAGTGGCGTTGCCGTGCGCACGTCGACCGCGCCCCTGGCGGAGCAGTTCGCGGTGAGCCTGTTCTGGGTGATGTTCGGCTACAGCGGCTGGAACGCGGCCGCGTACGTCGCGGAGGAGATTCGCGAGCCGCATCGCACGCTGCCGCGCGCGCTGGTCGTCGGTACGGTGGCGGTGGCGCTGCTGTACCTCGCGCTCAACATCGCGTTCATCTACGGGACGCCCCTCGAGTCGATGAAGGGCGTCGTTGCCGTCGGGGCGTTGGCGGCGTCGTCGCTGTTCGGTCCACGCGCCGCGGGTGTGTTCACCGCGCTGATGGCGCTGGCCATCATCTCCTCGGTCAACGCGATGATGACGATCGGCCCTCGCGTGTACTACGCGATGGCCAAGGACGGGGCGTTCGTGAGCCTGGCGGGCCGGCTGAGCACGCGATCGCGGGTGCCGGTGGTCGCGATTCTCTGCCAGGGCGCGTGCGCGATGCTCATGACCTTCACATCGTTCCCGCAGTTGGTCACTTACATCGGCTTCTGCCTGACGTTCTTCACCGTGCTCGCCGTCTCGTCGGTGTTCGTGTTTCGCCGCCGCCCTGGGTGGCAGCGCCTGCCAGCGGTCAATATCGCGTTTCCCCTCGTGCCGGCATCGTTCCTGCTGATCGGCGCCTGGATGATCTATTACGGGTTCATGCTGCGGCCGGCGATTTCCGCCATGGCGGTGCTGACGTTGATCACCGGCGCGGGCGTGTACTACGCACGCGTTCGGACCGCCGCGTCGCGCAGAGAGCTCGCAAC
>DAINCF010000117.1:0-15866 GCA_036732565.1 Vicinamibacterales bacterium | reverse complement strand
CGAGCCGACGATCACCTGGTCGATTGGAGTCCCCGCAACCTCGCGTACCGGCACGACGTTGTCGGGCATGGTGGGGCAAGCCACGAGCGGCTCGAGTGACGACAGGTCGATGACGATCTCGCCGTCGTACTCGGCGTCTTGGTCGGGCTCGACCAGACGGAAGTCGCCGGGCCGCCCCAACCGCTCGAGATAGTCGCGCGTCCTCTCGTCGGATGCGAAGACCGAGGTCGTGGCGCCGATCTCGGTCCCCATGTTGGTGACCGTGCAGCGCTCGTAGGGAGAGAGCGAAGCGGCACCGGGGCCGGTGTACTCGAACACCTTGCCGATTCCACCCTTCACCGAGACTCGACGCGCCATGTCGAGGATGATGTCCTTCGCCGTGACCCACTCGGGGAGCACACCCTCGAGCCGCACGTTCACGACCTCGGGCATCGGTAGCCAATAGGCCCCGCCACCGAGGGCGACTGTGACGTCGAGGCCGCCGGCGCCGATGGCAAACATCCCGAGGCCGCCCTGCGTCGGCGTGTGGGAGTCGGCGCCGAGCAAGGTCTGGCCGGGCACGGCGAAGCGCTCCTGGTGGACCTGATGGCAGATGCCATTCCCGGGCAGCGATACCCACGATCCGTACTTGTGCGCGGCAGTGGCCAGGTAGCGGTGGTCGGCCGCGTTCTTGGGGTCGAAGTGGTAGACCACGTGATCGGCGTAGGCGACGGCGCGCCCGACCCGCACGCGCTCGAGGCCCATCGACTCGAACTGGAGGTAGCACAAGACGCCGGTCGCGTCGGGGGTCAGCACCTGATCGATCCGTATCCCGACGTCGTTCCCCGGCTTCGACGGATCGCCTCCGGCGAGGTGCTCCTCGATGATCTTGCGGGTGAGGTTCAAGCCCATCGAATGCAATCTATTCGGGGCCGAACAATGCGGCTAAGGGCAGGGTCGGCTTGCTAGGGAAGGGTTCCGCTTTGGATGTAGAGCTCGTAGAGGCTTCCGTCCCCGCAGCGCGGCAGCCAGAGGCTCGTGTAGGGGGCCTTGTCGGTGACGCTCGCGAACAGGGGCACACCGTCGTAGGTGCCGGCACGGGCCAGATACCGTGCGTCGACGGTCGCGGGAGAGCCGACCAATTCGAATCGCCGGTTCTCGAACTCGATCTGCCGCTTGGCGACGAACCAGCTCCGATTGTCCACGCAGGCCGCCTCGATCGGTTTCTCCTCGACGCGTCTCTCGGCGGGGGCGGGTGACCGGACCGCGGGCGCGGGCTTCGCCGGCTCCGGGGCCGGAAGCGTAACCCCCGGCCTGGGCAGGCAGCCCCGCTCATCCACGCGAATGCCGGCCGGTGTGCCACGACAGAGGTCGCGGTCGTCGGGTACGCCGTCACGATCGCCGTCGAGGGGCGCGCCGGGCTCATCGCGTGCCGGAGTCTCTAGGTGAAGATGGGCACGCGCCACAGGTTCGCGATCAGCCGACCGGTGGTGTACGCCACGGACTGACCGTCGCGCGAGAACTCAGACGCTCGGGCGCCTACACCGGCAGTGACCGCTTCGGGCGCTCCCGTCGGCGCGCCATCGGCCTCGAGGCGCTGACGCCAGAGATCGGTAGTGCCGGTCCTGTCGGAGACGAAGAAGAGACTCCGACCATCGGCCGCCCACGCCGGCTCGCGATCGTTGTTCAGGCCATCGGTGACCGGGAACACCTGATTGTCGGCCAGGCGGAGCACCCACACCTGAGACACGAGTGTGGCCGTGCCAGCACCGGTCGTGTACGCGAAGAATCGGCCGTCGCGCGACCACTTGAGGTTCATGGCCGAGAACTCGGGCACATGAAGGTCGACACGCCGAATCGCGCCGGATACAACCGATACGATTTCTACCGTCGTCCGCGGCGGCGTGGGGAGGAGGTACGCCAGCTCCGTCCCGTCAGGCGACCATTGCGGTATGCCGAATGCCGGGCCGGCCACCTTGCGTGGCGCACCGGCGAGAGGGCTCATGACGTACACGGCCGACGTCTCGTCGCGAACGGTGAGAAACGCAATTTGATTACCGTCGGGCGACCAGCTTGGGGAATTGTCTCGGCCAGCATGATCGCGCGTGCGATTGACGGCCTGACCACCGTCCACCTGCGTCACCCAGACATCCCAGTTGCCGGTTGCGTCGGACGCATACGCCAGCATGCGGCCATCGGGCGACCAGGTCGCCCAACCCTCGGCGCCGGTCCCCGACGTGATTTGCACGGGGTCGGACAGTCGAATGTGCGAGGGGTCATCGGCGCGAGCCAGGGCGAACCACACGACCGTGACCGCGATCGCCGTCACGAGTACCACGAGGCCGACCGGCCAGGGACGAAGATAGCCGCCGCGAGGACGAACGTACGCCGCCGCGTGCGGGGGGCGTTCCTCTGCCGATGTATCCGGTGGCACAACGGGCGCGATGAATCGGTATCCGCGCTTGGGCAGCGTTTCGATGAAGCGAGGCGATTCGGCCGAGTCGCCCAACGCGTCTCGCAGCCGCCGAACCGCCGCGTTCAAGCCCTGCTCGAAATCGACGAACGTATCGGACGACCACAGCGCGGCGCGTAGCTCGTCTCGTGTGACCACGCGATCCGGGCGTAGCAGCAGATAGGCGAGCAGCTTGAAGGGCTGCTCCTGGATCGCCACGCGCGCGCCCGCCTTCCACAGCTCTCCCGCCTGGGTGTCCGCCTCGAAGGTTCCGAAGCGGTACCGACGAGCGGCGTCCTCGCGACTGTTCACGTGCAGCCTTGTTGCCTTGGGAGCTTCATCCTACACCTGAATGCGACTGCGTCTGCAGCGGCCACAACTCTCCAGGTCTCAGGCACTTACATCGTCATCCACGCGTCAGCGCGTCGTCAGCGCCGCGTCAGGTCCGCGCCATTGAACGGCCGTCCCGGAAGCCACAGCGTGGGGCCACCCAACGGAGGTGGCGGCTGTGGAGACATTCGGTCTCGCGATGCTCGCTGCGCTGATGATCCGGACCGAGGCGCCGATATGGACCGGATACACCGAGGTCGAAGTGCGGGTGCGGCTGCATGCTGCACAGACCCTGGCACCCCCGCTCGTCGCAGACGTCAATGCGAGGGTCACCACGATTCTCGCAGGCGCAGGCATCCGGCTCACATGGATCGAATGCGGCGAGCTCGGCGACGCCGTCGCGTGTGGCC
Source organism: Vicinamibacterales bacterium (assembly GCA_036732565.1). Classification (GTDB taxonomy): domain Bacteria; phylum Acidobacteriota; class Vicinamibacteria; order Vicinamibacterales; family UBA2999; genus JAIVJN01. The sequence continues at coordinate 12,695 of DAINCF010000117.1, read as the reverse complement.
CACCCCAAGCGCCGGGTGACCTCGACATCGTGCTGGTCGCCGATTGGCATTCGCCCTCTGGAGCATCGTGTCGCGGTGCCATACGCCTGGGGGACGGCGCTCGCCGATTCTCAATCTCCCTTGCGTGGGTACAATCAACGGCCGCCGCGATGAATCGCGAACCGGCAGAGGTGCTGGCGCGAAGCGTGGCGCATCAGGTCGGTCACGCCTGGTCGCCGACACCGCATCCTGCCCGTGGCTCCGCGGCGGATGCGGCTCACGCATCGAACGAGCCCACGCTCAGTCCTCGCGACGTTGTCTTGCTGGCCGGAGCGCTCCTTCAGCACCGGACCACCGACCACGCGGCGCCGGCTCGCGAGCGGATGATCCTCCTGGCACCGAACGGTCGCTGGCTCTCCGTCATCGATGGCCTTCCCGGTGTTGTTCTCTTCGACGCTGAAGTCTCGCTGGCGATAGCGACGCCCGACGCCGGCCTGACGGTCGTGCACAACCACCCTGGCAGCCGTGGTCTGAGCGTCTCCGACATCTCGTCGCTCAGCTCGCTGGGCCTCATGAGCGTGGAGGCGATTGGACATGACGGCAGTGTCTACATCGCCAAACGCGGCCGGGCATTTCGCCCGGCTGCCTATCACATGGCCGCTGCCCTCCTCGAGGTGGCGATACGCGGCTTGCCGCCCTCGACCAATCTGAGGGCGACGATCGACGCCCATTTCGCACATCTCGTGTGCCTGGTCCTCCAATCGTCCGAAATCATCGAGTACGAGGCGAAGCTGGCCGGCGAGCGAGCGGGTTCATTCCGCCGCCACGGCCTCAGGCTTGCGCAGGCGGTGAACGTCGCCAGCCACATGATGCGGAAGTCAGCACCGCAACGGCGGAAGCCGGAATCCTCAGACGCGATGAGGAGGGACGGTGTCGCCGATCCAGCCGAAACGCCGATCTCCTTCGTCGAAACCTGGGTAAAACGGGTGCCATCGCCCTGAGAGCGAGGCGGGGAACACGCCGTAGATGGTCTACGTCTAAGGGATGTAGATTGTCTACGACCATGTCCACCGCACCATCCGGCGAACCGACTCCGCGGAAACCACTCCGTCTCTGGCCCGGCGTGGTCATCGCGATCCTGCTGGTGCTCGCACGATTCGTCCTCCCCCTCGTCGCGCCCGACGCGATGCTCTTTGCCATCGTCGGCGGCCTCTTCGGCGGCGTGGCCGTCGTCGTCTGGTGGCTGTTCTTCAGCCGGGCGCCGTGGCCCGAGCGCGTCGGCGCCATCCTCATCATGATCGTGGCGATCGTCGCCATCCGCCCCCTCACCCACGAGTCGATTCAGAACGGGATGATGGGAGGGATGTTCTTCGTCTACGCCATCCCGACGACGTTGAGCCTCGCGTTCGTCGCCTGGGCGGCGGCCAGCCGTCGTCTCTCGGGCGCTGCTCGGTGGGCGGCGATGGTCGCGGCCATTGCACTCGGCTGCGGATTCTGGACCCTCATCCGCACCAACGGCATTCTTGGCGGCGGTTCGGATCTCGCGTGGCGATGGACGCCAACCGCCGAAGATCGGCTCCTCGCCCAGGCCCGCGACGAACCCAAGGCCCTCCCAGAGATTCCGGCACCTGCAGCTACTGCCACGAGCACGTTACAGAGTCCGGCGTTGCAGAGTCCGGCGTGGGGTCCGCCTTCAGGCGGACCTGGACCCGCGACCGGCCCACGGGCCGATTCCCCGGTGCATTCCAAGGAGCCGATTGCTGCCGAAGCCATCGAGAACACAGCGGCGCGTCCGCCGGCTGCAGTCGCCGCAACGATCGCATGGCCAGGCTTTCGCGGACCCGAGCGCAACGGCGTGGTGCGCGGCGTGCGGATCGATACGAACTGGTCCTCGTCACCGCCGACCGAGTTGTGGCGACGCCCGATCGGTCCAGGCTGGTCCTCGTTCGCGGTGCGCGGCGATCTGCTCTACACGCAGGAACAGCGCGGTGACGACGAGGTCGTCTCGGCTTACAGCGTGAGCACCGGCGAGCCGGTGTGGAGACATCGCGACACGGTGCGGTTCTGGGAGTCGAATGGCGGCGCCGGTCCTCGAGGGACGCCGACGATCAGCCACGATCACGTCTACAGCTTTGGTGCGACGGGAATCCTGAATGCGCTCGACGCCAGCACGGGCGCGGTCGTGTGGTCGCGCAACGTTGCCTCCGACACCGGCCGACGGGTTCCGGACTGGGGCTTCACCAGTTCGCCTTTAGTGATCGACGATGTCGTGATCGTCGCCGCCGCGGGCACACTCGCCGGCTACGACGTCGTCACCGGCGATTCGCGTTGGCGGGGCCCCTCCTATGGCGGCAGCTACAGCTCGCCGCATCGAGCGACCATCGACGGCGCTGTTCAGATCGTGCTGTTGGGCGGACCGGGTGCGCTCGGCGTCGCGCCAGCCGATGGCGCCGTGCTCTGGAAGCATGAATGGGCGCCCGGCGCTATCGTGCAGCCAGCGGTGATGGCGAACGGCGACATCGTGATCAACGCCATCGCGTCGACGGGAGGCACCGGCACGCGTCGCCTGGCGATCGCACGCGGGACCAGCGGATGGAGCGTCGAAGAGCGCTGGACGTCGAATGGGCTGAAGCCGTACTTCAACGACTTCGTCGTGCACGAGGGACATGCGTACGGCTTCGATGGCAGCATTCTCGCGTGCATCGATCTGGAGGACGGCACGCGGAAGTGGAAGGGTGGACGCTACGGCAGCGGCCAGCTGGTGCTGCTGCCCGATCAGGACGTGCTCCTCGTGCTGTCGGAGGAGGGAGAGCTCGCGCTGGTCAGCGCGACGCCGGACAAATTCACTGAGGTCGCACGCTTTCCGGCGCTCGAGGGCAAGACGTGGAACCATCCAGTAGTGGTCGGCGATGTCCTGCTCGTACGCAACGGCGAAGAGATGGCGGCATTTCGGCTACCCCTTGCGAATCGCTGAGAGCGCGTTGCGGAATTACCGACAGCGTACGTAGCGCAGGCCTTCAGGCCTGCCAACACGGCGGTAGGCCGGCTCCCACCGCTGAGGCAGGCCTGAAGGCCTGCGCTACGTACAATTTCGCAAACGTGCTCTACGGTGTGAGGGAGCATCAGACGTGCCGATTGCAGTCGTAAGGCTCGGGTCTCCGCGACAGACCAAGGAAGGTCTGCGCCTCGGTACTGTTCGACGACCGCCCCGCGGGGTGGCCAAAGCGGACATTGCTCGCCTCGACTTCTACGATGTCTGGCTACCAATACTGGCTCCCAGCCAAAAGCTGGTCACGTTCGGCCAGCAAGCGCAGGACGAACGAACTTGGAAGACGTTCGAGCGACGATATCGTGCCGAGATGAAGTCGCCAGAGGCGACAAGAGTTCTCGATCTCCTGGCCGCGTTCTCGCGTCAGACCAACTTCTCTGTTGGGTGCTACTGCGAGCATGAGGAACGATGCCATCGTTCCATTCTGAAAAAGCTGTTCGACGAGCGCGGAGCTGTCCTGCATCAGCCGTGAACCGTTGGCGTCGACGTAAGGGCACGCCACGCGGTGATCGGGCGCGTCAGTACGACACTCTGACCGACGCGAAGGCGTTCAGACCCGGAGCGTCGACGCCAGATCCGTGCGTGCGGTAGTTGCGATCGAAGACGTTCATCAGGGCCAGCATCAGATCGATGCGCTCCGTAAGCGCGAGGCTCGAACGCAGGTTGACCGACACGAACCCGCGCGTTTGTGTGTAGAGCGGCACGCGGGTGGCGTCATCGACGATGGTGACGCCGTTGATGGTGGCGCCGATCGGCAGCACGCGATTACGAACCTGAGCAAGAGTTTCGCCTGTCGGTCCGAACAGATCATCGGCCGTGCCGAGCTGACCGTCGCCGCCAGGCGCGATGTACGGCCTGACGAGCCCGCCCTGAAAGAAGCTGGTGATGTCGTTGCGCGATCGCGACGCGCCGATGCGCTCGTCGGTGATGTCGCCGCCGCTCAGCTTCTCCTGTGCACCGCTGAAGGCCGCGCTCGCCTCGATCCACGAGAGCAGACCGCCGGGCTGATAGCGCAGGGCGGCGAAGCCTTGCTGCGGCGGCAGGCGCCGCACCGGACGCTCCGGATCCAGGTCGTGACCGCTGAGATACGAGTAGTTGGCTTCCGCCGACCAGCGGGTCGACACGCGATAGCGGAACAGCGCGTCGACGCCGCGGTAGCGCGCACGGCCATCGTTGACGAACGCCTTCACGGCTCGCGGATCGAATGTCGTCGCCACGCCGACAACCCCTTGATCGCGCTGCCCCGCTGTCGGCGCGATCGGCGTGACCGGGAGGCCGGCCAGCGCCGATGGCACGTTCGCGGCAGGAAACAGCAGCGTGCGCCTGACGATGGGGTCCTTCAACTCGGCGTCGAACACGTGCACGCGCCCGTGAACACGCCGCCAGTTCACGGTGGTCCCGAGCTCGTAGTTGAAGAGCGACTCGGACGTCAGGCTGTCGACGGGTCTTCCGGTAGACGCGACGCCCTCGCCATCGCTCGCGCCGATGAGCGCCCCGGAGGCGATGGCTGATTCTGACGGGATCTCGTAGCCGAGATCGTTCAGGCCCAGCGCTCCCAGATCGTTGAGGTTCGGCGCACGAAAGCCCCGACCGACCAGCGCGTTGATGCTCAGAACTGGGTTCACGGTCCAGATCACACCGGTGTTGAACGTCCAGTCCTGATAGCTTCGTTCGGAGTCGACCACCCCGAAGCTCTGGCCAAGGTCGCTGACGTTGCTCGCGGCATCGGTCGTGACGTTGACACGCGTGAACCGCCCCCCGAGATGCGCCGTCAGCGCCGAGCCCTGGTCGCCGCGCACGAGGTCCACCACGTCTTGAATGAAGACACCGCTGGTCCGATATCCCGATCCGTTCGGGTACAGCGGACGCTTCTGTTCGATCACGCCCGTCTGTGGAACTGTCTCATCCCGACGCGCATCCACGCTCTCGTCGTAGATCTCGCCGCCGAACACGAGATTGTGCCGATCGGCGAGGCGTGCGCCGGCTTGCAGCGCGTAGCCCAGCGCATCGACCCGGACATCGTCGCGCACCACGCGATCGGTGAACCGCAGACCCTGGCGAGCCGAGCCGTCGTCCTGTCCGTTGACCGAGAAGGTGCCACTCACCCAATCGAGCGGACCGACGCCGAGCCGCTCGTAGCGGGCATAGCCGAACTGCAAGCGCTGCGGATCGAAATCGGACCGGAGTCGCCCGAGCCCGCCCCACAGATCCTTGTAGCCACGGACGTCTTCTTGCGCGCTCCGCTGATACCACAGCGTCAGGTTCTGCTGCGCGCCGAGGCGTGCCGCGACCTTGGTGTGGAACGAGGACTGGGTGAAGCCGGTGTCGATCTGCCGATCGCCCGTGACATCGCGTAGCTCCTCGTCGCCGAGCCCGAAGAAGCGACGGAGCGCGTGACGCGAATCGGTCCCGCCGCCGGCGCGGAGATCGTCGAGCCGGCGTCTCGCGCCGCCGATCGTCCAGGACGCGAAGCGCCCGCGGAGGAAGAGCCCGGCATCCGCGCCGATCGACTGATCCGCGCTGCCGCCGAAGAGCGTCGCGTCACCGGCCACCGGGCGTCCGGCCGCGCCGCCGAATCCCAGCGCCGGCGTGAGGAGCTGAATGGCCCCGCCCAGGGCATCGCTGCCGAATTGGGAGCTCGCGGGGCCCGACATCACTTCGATCCGCTCCACCTGACTGGGGTCCGCGAAGGCCAGATACTGGTTCGGACCGGAGCGAAACGTCGAGTTGTTGAACCGCACGCCATCGACCAGGTTGAGCACGTGATAGCCGGTGAGGCCACGGATGAACGGCGATACCTGACCGTAGGTGCTCTGCTGCACCATGACGCCCGTCGCGCCTTCGAGGACGTTGCCGATGGTGGCCAACGGGCGACCGCGACGATCGCCCTCGTCGCGCACCGACACGACCGGAGGGGTCCGATCGATCTCCGCGACCATCCCGCGCTGCGCGGTGACGGTGACATCGCTCTGCATCGGTGCGAGGCTCAGTTCCACGCGCAGTGGAGACGTCTGGGTATCGTCGAGTCTGATGCTGACCCGGCGCGCACGAAAATGGCGCGCCGTCACCTCGAGCCAGTAGGTGCCCGCCGGCAGCGGATCGATGGTGAACGTGCCGTCGGCCGCCGTATCGGCTTCTTGCAGCACGGCACCTTGCGTGCTGCGCACCTGCCATCGGGCAGCGCCGATCACGCCACCCGACTCATCGATGACGACGCCCTGCTGTCCGCGCAGTCGAGCTTCTTGCGCAGCAGTCGGCGAGGGACCGATCAGGATCGCGAACAGAAGAACCGAGAAGATGGACGCGCGCATGGCGAGTCATTCTTATCGGTCGACATTACAACCGTGATCCAAGAGCGGCATGAGCTGGCTCAGCAATGTTTGGCACACATCCCCCTTCTCAATCCGCGGGCTCGCCGCCCAACGGGCGTGTCTGGACGGACCCACGCCGGTTCTGCGACACGCGCTGGAGGTCGTGCGTCTGAAGCCCTCGGCACGTGGTTACGTGCGTGTGCCTCCTTGACGTTCGCGGAATGCGTGCCAGGATCGAAGGAGCGCCTCGAACCGAGGCGTGCTGCACAGGAGGCCTGCCGTGTCGATTCGATCCATCAAGCGCGTCGTGGAATCCCAGCCGACGATGGAAGGCGCGGGCGTCAAGCTCCGTCGGGCGTTCGGCTTCGGCAATACGACGGACTTCGACCCGTTCCTCCTGCTCGATGACTTTCGCAACGATCGTCCCGACGACTATCTCGCGGGCTTTCCCTGGCATCCGCATCGCGGCATCGAGACCATCACCTATGTGCTGGCCGGCACGGTCGAGCACCGTGACAGCCTCGGCAATCGCGGCCAGATGGGTCCGGGCGATCTTCAATGGATGACGGCGGGCCGCGGCATCCTGCATCAGGAGATGCCGAGGGGCGACGAGCAGGGGCGCATGCACGGCTTTCAGCTCTGGGCCAATCTACCCTCGTCGCTGAAGATGACCGAGCCCAACTATCAGGACATCGCGGCGCAGGACATCCCGGAGGTCACCGACGATGACGGCACGAGCGTGCGGGTGATCTGCGGCGAGTTCTGGGGCAAGCGCGGACCGGTGGAAGGGGTGGCGGCCGAGCCACGGTACCTCGACGTCTCGGTGCCGCCCGGACAACGCAAGCGGCTGCGCGTCGATCGCGCGCACCACGCGTTCGCGTATGTGTTCGCTGGCGCTGGCACGTTTCGCGATGCCTCCGCGCCGCAAGGGGTGCCGAACGAGCTGACGGGGTCGGTCGACACGGCGAACGCCAACGAGACCGGCAACCGCTCGCTGGTGTTGTTCGATCAGGGCGACGAAGTCACGGTGCAGGCGGGCGACGAAGGCATCCGCTTTCTCCTCGTGTCCGGCAAGCCGATCGAAGAGCCGGTGGCCTGGTACGGTCCCATCGTCATGAACACGCGTGAGGAGCTCCAACGCGCGGTCGAGGAACTGCAGAACGGCACGTTCATCAAGTAGCCGGAGCGCCGCGGCGCTTGCCTGTCTTCGCCACGGCCAAGCGCCGCGACACTGAGAGCAGGTCGTGGAGCGCGTCTCGATCGATGCGGGAGAGGCGCACCAAGATCAGCGGATAAGTTCGATAGTAGTCGGTCAGGTAGTAGGTCTCCGGTGCGTCCGCCATCAACCACTCGCGCGCCTCGACGTCGGCCCGGACCACGAGCGTGTCCGGTTCTGCCGACGGATGCATCGCCAGGCCCGCCACGAAGCTGCCATAGACCTTCAGCACCGGCGAGCCGTCGTACTTCACGGTGGCCTCGACGTCAGGCAGGGTGAGCCCCACTGCCCGAACCGCTTCGAACGTGTCCGCCGTCGTCGCCTGTGCTCGGCTTCGCGTCATCGCCAGAAATTGAGGAACGTCGTGATGATCAGCGCGTTCGTGAAGTCGATGAAGAAGGCGCCGACCATCGGTACAACGAGAAACGCCTTCGGCGCCGGACCAAAGCGCGCGGTGATCGCTTCCATATTCGCCATCGCATTGGCCGTCGTCCCGAGCATGAAGCCGCAGAAGCCGCTCGCCATGACCGCCGCTTCGTAGTCGCGTCCCATGATGCGATAGATCACGAGCATCGCGATCGCTCCAATCAGGGCAACCTGCGCGACCAGAATGACCGTCAGCGGCAGCGCAAGCCCGACGAGCTGACCCAGGCGCAGCGTCATCAGCGCCATGGTGAGAAACAAGGACAGCACCACGCTCCCCAGGTCGTCGATGATCCGCTGCGACGGCCGGAACCATCCGGTCACATCGTCCAGGTTGCGGATCGCCGCGGCCACGATCATCGCGCCGATGTACGCCGGCAGCGTGATGTAGCGCGAGAGCCAGGTGCTGAGCAGCCCGCCCAGCCCCATCGCCACGAGCACCAGGGCGATGTTCTTGAGAGCGCCGTAGGCTTCCGTGTCCTCTCCCGGAGGCGGCGTCGGCGCGGCCTCGGGTAACTGGGCTTCGACGATGTCCTCGGCGCTCCCACGCGCGCCGCCGGGTACCACTCTCTCACCCGTTCGCGTGCGATGGCGGTTGATCAGCGCGGTGCCGATAGGGCCTCCGATCAATCCGCCGCATACGATCCCGACCATGGCGGCGGCAACGGCCGCGGTCGCGGCGGCAGGCACGCCCACCTTCTCGAATTCCGGAGCGAACGCCAGACCGGTCGCGGGACCGCCGGTCAACGTCACGGAACCGGCCAGCACCCCAAGCAACGGATGTTCGCCGAGCGGGATCGCAATCGCCAGACCTACGAGATTCTGCACGATGGCGATCACGGTCGAGACGGCGAAGAACAGCAGCACGAGCGGTCCGCCGACACGCAGCAACGAGACACTGGCGCCGAAACCGACGCTGGTGAAGAACGCAATCATCAGCGGTGTCTGCATGATGGTGTCGAACTCGATGGTCAGCGTGCCAGTTTGGCTCAGCACCAGACTGGACACCGCGAAGAGCAGGCCGCCGACGACGGGCGCCGGGATGTTGTAGCGATCCAGGAAAAAGATGCGACGCTTGATACCGTAGCCGGCAAAAAGGACGACTGCCGCTACGGCGAGGGTCTGGATCAGGTCCAGCTTGACCACGAGTCCTGTCATCGTGCCTCAGTCTACGATCCGGCGCGCGCCAACCTGGGAGTAAAATTGTGGCGTGACCTCACCGGCCATCCCCCTCCAAGTCGTACGTGGCGCGTGCGGGCACGATTGTCCGGACACGTGCGGGTGGGTGGTGGAGGTCCGCGACGGCGTGGCCGAACGGTTGTCGGGCGATCCGACGCATGCGTTCACGCGCGGCACGCTGTGCGCCAAGGTCAATCATTATCTCGAGCGCGTCTACCATCCGGACCGCGTCCTGCACCCGTTGAAGCGAGCGGGGCGCAAGGGCGAGGGGCGGTTCGTTCGCGTCAGCTGGGACGAAGCGCTCGCCGACATCGCCTCACGGTGGCACGCGATTGTCGACGAATCGGGAGCCGAGGCGATTCTGCCCTACAGCTCCGCCGGCGTACAAGGGCTGATCCAGGAGGCCTCGCTCGACCGGCGCCTCTTCGGGTCGATGGGCTGCAGTGACCTCGATCGCAAGATCTGTGGCGCGGTGGCCGCCGCAGGGCTGACCGCGACGATGGGAACCGGCACCGGTATCGATCCAGAAGACGTCGTCCACAGCCGGTTCATCGTGCTGTGGGGCACGAACACCATCGTGACCAACCTGCACTTCTGGCCGCTGGTGCTCGAAGCACAGCGCCGCGGCGCCAAGGTCGTGGTGGTGGATCCGATCCGCACACGCACGGCCGAAGCCGCGGATTGGCATGTGCAGATCAGGCCCGCCAGCGATGCCGCCCTGGCCCTGGCGATGATGCACGTGATGATCCGCGACGGCCTCGTGGATCACGAGTACGTGTCGCAGCATGCCATCGGATACGAAGCCCTGGCCGAGCGTGCCCTTCAATACTCACCCGAGCAAGTGTCACCCACGGTCGGACTGCCGGCCGCCGACATCGAGCGATTCGCGCGCGAATACGCCACGACCCAGCCTTCGCTGCTGCGGCCGCTGATCGGCATCGAGCATCATCGCAACGGCGCGATGCAGTTTCGGACGCTCGCCTGCCTGGCGGTGCTCAGCGGATCGTGGAAGCATCGCGGCGGCGGTCTGGCGCGCTCGACGCACATGCTCCACTTCGCCGCGCTCGATGTGGATCGGGTGCTGATGCCGGAAGTGCATACACCCGGTGTCCGCGTTCTGAACATGCGCGATCTCGGCAACGATCTCTGCGACGGATCGCTCCAGCCGCCCGTGCGATCGCTGATCGTCTACGGGTCCAATCCGCTGGTGTCGATGCCGAATCAGAGCCGCATTCGTGAAGGACTGCGGCGCGAGGATCTGTTCACCGTGGTGCACGAGTTGTTCGTCACCGATACCGCGCGCTACGCCGACTACGTGCTCCCGGCCACCAGCCAAATCGAGCATCTCGACTTATCGTTCGCCTGGGGCCATCTGTACCTCGCGTTGAATCGGCCCGCGATCGCACCGCGCGGCGAATCGGTGGCCAACACCGAGTTGTTCCGACGCCTGGCGGGGGCGTTGGGCCGCACCGAGCCATGGCTGTTCGAGAGTGACGAGTCGATGGTGCGAGCGGCGCTCGCGAGCGGCCACCCGTGGCTCGACGGGATCACTTACCAGCGGCTGTGGGAGACGGGGCACGTGCGCTTGAACTGCCCGGACGACTGGCGGCCGTTTGCGAACGGCGGCTTCGCCACACGGTCGGGCAAAGCCGAGCTGTACTCGGAATCGCTGCGCGAGAAGGGCCACGATCCGCTGCCGTGGGCGGGAGAGATCCGCTCCGGCGACGGCCTGCAACTGATCACCGGCAAGGCGCTGCACTTCCTGAACTCCGGATACAGCAACATGGAGCGCCATCGCCGCCGCGCCGGCGAGCTCTTCATCGAGATCCATCCCGACGATGCCCGAGAGCGCCGCGTCACCACCGGCGACGCGGTGCGCGTGTGGAACACCTGCGGCGAAGTGCGGGCACTCTGCTCGGTGACGGATCGGGTGCGGCCCGGCGTCGCATGGATGCCGTTCGGCGGCTACACCGATGCCAGCGGCGCGCGGCAATCCGTGAACGTGCTCACGCGCGAAGAGCCGACCGATTGGGGCGGCGGCAGCGGCTTCTACGACGCCTTCGTCGAAGTCGCGCCAGCGACGGCGACTACGTCGTAGCCACTCGCCCTTCCACGGCGCCGGCAATGTCGGCAATCGCCTGCTCTTCGTCCTTGCTGACGAGCGTGCCGCCGATCCCCAGGAAGCCACCCTCTTTCGACGCTTCGGCGACCTGCTTGGCGAGCGGCACGAGTGCGTCGCCGAACGCCTTGGCTTCGGACGGCGCCTTGGTCCGCACCGCGGCGGCCGCGGTCTGCACGAGCGCCAGCAACGCCTCGCGCGGCGCTTCCGGGTCGAGCGCCCCTTCGCTGCCCAGCTCCTGCTCGTCGGGGACGCTGCCGAACGCCACATCGACGAGCGACGTCGGCTCCGCGGACTTGACCAGCGCCGCGGTCGCATCGCCAGCGATCAGCAGTTCCTGGGCCATGCCGGTGAGGCCCGACGGATCAGCGGTCACGACGTAGTGGGCGACGGCTTGCGGCGCCAGCCGAATCGCACGCCACTCACTCGGGCTGAACATCGCTCTGAGCTGGTCGGCCTTGTCGCTCACGTAGAACGCCTCGTCGACGATGGCGCGCGTCTGGGGGTCGGCACTCTCCAGCGTGGCCGCGCTCTGCGTCTCGAGCAGTGTGGCGACGTCCCCTGAGCTGACGTTCTGTTCCTTGGCCGCCGTGGTGATCGCGCGCAATAGCGCCGGCACGGCGGCCGCCACCAACCCCGTCACGTTGAAACCGAGGCGCGCGCTGAGCGTTTTGACGATGGAGGAGGCGCCAGGTCCCAGGATCTTCGACAGCAGCGTCGGCGACGACGCCTCGTCCGACCCGAACAACCGCGCGAACACGCCGCCGCCGTCCTCCGGCACCATCCGGACAATCTCGTCGAAGCCGCCAGTCGTCTCGCTTTTCCGCGCCAGGCTGCCGAGCACCAGCGGGCCGATGACCGCGAGTCCCTTTTCGACCTGCGATGCGTTCAGTCCGAGAGCCTCACTGAGCTTGCCGACCATGTCTGGCGTCATCGACTGCGTAAAGGCACTGAGTAGCGACGTCATGGCGAACCTCCTATCGGCTCACAGCGGTGGAGCGCACACGCTACTCCGCAGATGCGACTTTCGTGCGACTGTCGACCTCCGCGCCGCCGAGAAATCCTCCGGACTGATGCGCCCAGAGCGCGGCGTAGATGCCGTCGCGGGCGAGGAGCGCGTCGTGCGACCCTTGCTCGACGATCCGCCCCTGGTCCAGGACGACCAGCTGGTCCATACGGCGGACGGTCGACAGCCGGTGGGCGATGACAATCGCGGTGCGGCTGGCCATCAGGGTCCACAGCGCATCCTGGATCAACGCTTCGCTCTCGGAGTCCAGCGAGCTGGTCGCCTCGTCCAGGATCAGAATCGGCGCGTCCTTCAGAATCGCCCGCGCAATCGCGACCCGCTGGCGCTGCCCGCCCGAGAGCTTGACCCCGCGCTCGCCGACCAGCGTGCGATACCCCATGGGCAGGGCTTCG
>DAINCF010000116.1:0-16018 GCA_036732565.1 Vicinamibacterales bacterium | reverse complement strand
CGTCCAGGACCGTCGCGCCCTGCTCGATCTCCACGTCGCGGCCATCGATCGCCAGATGGACGGCGGCCCTGGCGTCCTCGGGCGGAGGCACGGGCACGCGCGTCGGGGGCGGAGGCAAGTGGAAGGGAATGCCGTCAGGAACGCTCATGGGATTATGCGAATGACCCAGCGGATTGCACAGATAAGTCAGCCGCAGAGTGCGCAGATGACACCGATGCTCGGGTCAGAGCCACCGATGACGCCGACGAACCGATCCAAGCCAGAAATCCTAAGCCAGAATGAATCTGTGTCATCGGCGGCCTTGTGATCGAGTCTGCGCAATCTGGGCCAAAGCTATCGGCGCAATCCATATCCAATCTACTGGAAGACCCTCAATCGCTTCATTGCGGACTCGATGGCCGACGAAGCCGTCTGGCCGAGGCCGCAAATGGACGCGTCGCGCATCGCTTGCCCGAGCTCCGTCAGCAGCACGAGCTCGCCATTCATTGCTCCCGACGCGCGAACGCGACCGAGAATCTCGCGCTGGCGTACGGTACCGACACGGCACGGCACGCATTGGCCGCACGACTCGTGCTCGAAGAACTCCGCGATCCGCGCCAGCGTGTCAGGGACATCCGTCGTCTTATCGAACACCATGACCACGCCTGAGCCGAGCGTCGCGCCGGCCGCGCGCACATCTTCGAACGTGAGCCTCAGGTCGAGCTGGTCGGGGCCGACGAACACGCCAGCAGCGCCGCCCAGCAGGATGCCCTTCAACGCGCGTCCGCCGGGGACACCGCCGGCGAGCGACACCAGCTCGCGCAGTGTCGTGCCGAAGGGAACCTCGTACAACCCAGGCGCCGCGATGTGACCCGACAGGCAGAACAACCGCGTCCCTGTCGACGCCGTCGTGCCCACGCGACCCCACGCTTCCCCGCCTTCCAAGACGATGTCGAGGACATTGACGAGCGTTTCGACGTTGTTGACGACGGTCGGCTTGCCGAAGAGTCCGACTTGCGCCGGAAACGGCGGCTTCGATCGCGGCTCGCCGCGCCGCCCTTCGATGGAGTTGAAGAGCGCCGTCTCCTCGCCGCAGATGTAGGCGCCGGCGCCGCGACGAATCTCGATATCGAAGCGGAAGGCGCCCATGACGCTGTCGCCGAGAAGATCGGCCTCCCGTGCTTGCGCGATCGCCTGCGCCATGTGCGCCTCGGCGAGCGGGTACTCGCCGCGCACGTAGAGAAACCCGCGCTCACCACCCGTTGCGAACCCGCAGATGGTCATCGCCTCGACGACCGCGAACGGGTCGTCGCACATGAGCACGCGGTCCTTGAACGTGCCGGGCTCCGATTCGTCAGCATTGCAGACAACGAAGTGCGGCGTCGCCGGCTCGGCCGCGACCGCAGCCCACTTGCGTCCGGTGGGAAACGCGGCGCCGCCGCGTCCGAGCAGGCCGGACCCGGTGACCTCTGCGATCACGCCGTCTCTATCGAGCTCGATCGCCCGCGCGAGCGCTCGATAGCCGCCGCTCGCGCGGTAGGCGTCGAGGCTTGCGGGATCGACGCGGCCGACCCGGCGCAGGAGCTTCCCGCCGCTCGCATGTCCAGCGCGGGCGTCCTGACTCGCAGAGTGAACGGATGCGATCGCGCTCACGACGTCTTGCGCGCTCGTCAGCCCGGTCAGCTCGCGCCTGATCGGCTCTGCACCAGCGGCGATCACCAACGCGGCAGGTGCGCGATCGCATTGGCCGAGGCACGGGCTGCGCTGCCACGCACTGGTCGGCGCGTGCGCAAGCTCACTGCAGATCTTCTCCGCGCCCGCGAGACGACAGGCGATGTCGTCGCAGACGTGGGCCACGATGGGCGGCCGCGGCTCGGTGGCGAGCAGATGATAGAAGGTGACAACGCCCCAGGCCTCGGCTGGAGGCACGGAAAGCCTGCGGCAGATGTAGTTCAGCGCGCCATGGCTGATCCAGCCGATGTGATCCTGGACCGCGTGCAGCGCGGGCAGCAACAGATCGCGCTCGCCCCACGCCCGTCGTCCTCCGTGCGCGGCATGCCCTTCCCGATCAACGTCGCGTTCGCCTCCGTACCATCCGGACGTCGGAGCCCCCAACACGCGATCGACTGCTGCGCGCTCTGCCTCGGTCGGCTCGGCGCCAACGATGTGGAGATCCACTCCGCTACGCCTCCCACCGGTCGGTCCGCTCCAACAGGTCGATGCGAATGGCGGCGGCTTTGAACTCCGCGGTGCCGACCTTCGGGTCCGTCGCATCGATCGTCAACAAGTTCGTGGCGACGTCCTCGGGAAAGTGCAGCGTCATGAACGTCAAGCCCGGTCGCAGCGACTCGTCCACGTGCGCGGGCACGAGCACTTCACCGCGCCTCGAGCTGACACGTACGGTCTGCCCTTCGACGATGCCAAGACGATGGGCGTCTTCGGGCGAGAGATCGATGGTCTCGCCTCGTCGGGTCGGCGGCGCGTAGGCCGCGGTCTGCACGCCGGTATTGTACTCGGCCAGGCGACGGCCGGTGGTCAGGCGCAGTGGGAACTCGTGGGTCAGCTTGTCGACCGGCGGCGAATGATCGACCGGCGAGAACGGCGCGCGCGGACCGACCACCGGACGCTCCCACAGACGGCTGTGCAGGAAGATCTCGCCGGGATGCTGCTCGTCGTAACACGGCCATTGAATGCCGTCGAGCGCCTCGAGACGCGCGTAGCTCATGCCGGCGTGCACTGGCGACAAGCCGCGCAGCTCGTTCCACACCGCCTCGGCACACGGCTCGCCCAGGTCATGTCCCATGTGCCGTGCGAGGTCGAAGATGATCGCCAGGTCGTCGCGAGCGTCGCCTGGCGGCTGCTTCGCACGACGCACACGTTGCACGCGCCGTTCGCTGGACGTGACCGTGCCCTCGGACTCGAACGCGGACGCCGCGGCCGGCAGCACGACGTCAGCGATGCGCGCGGTGCCGGTCATCACGATGTCCTGCACGATCAGGATATCGAGCCCTTCGAGCAAGTGGCGGGCACGCTTCTGATCGGCTTCCGACTGCAACGGGTTCTCGCCGATCACGTAGAGCGCCTTCAGCTCGCCGCGCTCCATCGCCTCGAACATGTCGGAGAGGTGCCAGCCGCGCTCCGGTGGAATGGTGACGCCCCAGGCGCGTTCGAACTTCGCTCGCACTTCGTCCTTCTCGACGTGCTGAAAGCCGGTGAGCCGATCGGGCAGCGCGCCCATGTCGCCGCCGCCCTGCACGTTGTTCTGACCGCGCAACGGATTGATGCCGGATCCCCACCGACCGACATGCCCGGTCAGCAGCGCCAGGTTGATCAACGCCAGCACGTTGTCGACGGCCGTGTGATGCTCCGTGATGCCCAGCGTCCAGCAGATCATCGCGCGATCCGCGGTCGCGTACATGTGCGCGATCTCCTGGATGATCGGGGCCGGAACGCCCGTCTCCTCCTCACCGCGCTCCAACGTCCAGGGCTCCACCGAGGCACGGAAGTCGTCGAACCTGCTCGTCGCGCAGGCGATGAACTCGTCGTTCGCGAGACCCGCCGCGATGATCTCGCGCGCGATCGTGTTGGCGAGCGCGATGTCGGTGCCCACGTCGAGCCCCGCCCACACATCTGCCCACTGCGACGATGCGGTTCGTCGCGGATCGAGAGCGACGACGCGCGCACCACGCCGGATCCCCTTCAACAGGTGATGGAAGAAGATCGGATGCGTCTCGCGGGCGTTCGATCCCCACAGCAGAACGCAGTCGGTCTCTTCAATCTCCCGGTAGGAGCTGGTGCCGCCGCCCATCCCGAATACCGCCGCCAGACCGGCGACGCTCGGGGCGTGTCAAGTCCGGTTGCAGCTGTCGATGTTGTTCGAGCCGATGACCGCGCGCGCGAACTTCTGCGCCGCGTAGTTCACCTCGTTCGTGCTCTTCGAGCAACTGAAGAGCCCGAACGCCCGCGGGCCGCGCCGATCGACGACGGCGCGCATACCCGCCACCGCTCGATCCAACGCTTCGTCCCACGTCGCAGGGCGAAGCTCACCACCCCGCGCGTCCCGCACCAACGGCTGCGTCAGACGGTTTTGTCTGCGCATGATCGAGGCAAATGTAGCACGACCTCGGCGGCCGGCAGGCCTGAAGGCCTGCGCTACGTACAGAACCGAACCCTTTCAAGATCGTGGGTTAGCGCAAGCCTTTGGGCCTGCCATTTTCCAGATCGTGTGTAGCGCAGGCCTTTAGGCCTGCCATTGTTCGAGCGGAATGGACAGGAGGACGTACCGCTTGCGCAACTCGATCACGTGGGCGGAAAGGTCGCTGGTCGAGAGCTCCCCAGCTCGACAGCGGTCGCGCAACGCGCGGATCTCGTAGCGGTAGAGGTCGTTGATGGCGTCGCGCAGAAAGTGCGGCGGGGTGTCGGGACGAGGATGCAGACCGTGGCGCGCGAGCTCGTCGAGAATCTCCGCGCGATAGCGACAGCTCATGGCTTGCAGCGGCGGCTGGCGGCGTTGGCGCGCGCTTCCTCGAGCAGGGCTCGCTCGGCGATCGCCACCGCCTGCCGATACGCCTCGCAGGCGCCAGCCTCGTTCCCCAGCCGTGCCCGCGTGCGGGCGAGGCCCACGAGCACGAACGCCGTAGGCTCGATCTTCAAGGCGCGCTCGAACGCCTGGAGCGCCTCGGCGTAGCGATCGACCTCCAGCCACAGATCGCCTTCGAGCGCGTCGATGGGCAACGGCCATCGTGGTGTCGCCCGCGCCAACGTCAATCGATCGGACAGCCCTCGCGCGTGCGCGAGGAAAATCGCCATCTCCCCCCGCTCGTCCTGCGCCGCGGCCGCGGCGGCACTGAGCGCCGCGCGGGCATACTCGCTCTCGACCCGCCACTCGGGTCGAGCGCCGAGCTGTTCCAGCACCTGCCCTGCCCACTTCACGTCGACGAGCGAATCAGGTGTGCCTCCCGCGCGGACCGCTGCCCGTGCGGCGACCCATCCGGTGATGCTCCACCCGGCGCCGAGGAGTGGCGCGCAGTCCGAATCGTTCTTGGCCGCGCCGACCAGCATGGACCGCGTGGCGGCTGGTCCGGCGCGACCGGCCAGCATCGCCGCGTCCTCCAGCACCTGCAGCGAGCTCGAGGAACACCGATCCAAAGGCGTCTGCGCGAGCGCGAGGAGGAGGACGACGAGCATCGAAGGCCTGGAGGCTTGGAGGCCTGGAGGCCTGGAGGCTTGGAGGCCGGAAGGTTCGGAACCTCCGTACCTTCAAGCCTTCAAGCCCTCAAGCCTTCAAGCCTAGTAGCGGTAGTGCTCGGGCTTGTACGGCCCGTCGACCGGCACGCCGATGTAATCGGCCTGCTCCTTCGAGAGCGTCGTCAGTTTGACGCCGAGGTGCGCGAGGTGCAGGCGTGCCACCTCTTCGTCCAGCTTCTTCGGCAGCATCAGCACGTTCTTGCCGATCGTCTCGGCATTGGCGTGCAGCTCGAGCTGCGCGAGCACCTGGTTCGTGAACGAGGCCGACATCACGAAGCTCGGATGCCCCGTCGCGCAGCCGAGATTCAGCAGACGCCCTTCGGCGAGCACCAGCACGGAGTGGCCGTCAGCGAACACCCACTCGTCGTACTGCGGCTTGATGTTGACCTTGTTGATACCCGGCGTCTTCTTGAGACCGGCCATGTCGATCTCGTTGTCGAAGTGGCCGATGTTGCCGACGATGGCCTTGTCCTTCATCTTCGCCATGTGCGCGGCGGTGATGATGTTGTGGTTGCCGGTCGCGGTGATGAAGATGTCGGCCTTGTCGACGACGTCCTCGATGCGGACGACCTCGAAGCCTTCCATCGCGGCCTGCAGCGCGCAGATCGGATCGATCTCGGTCACGACCACACGACAGCCCTGCCCCTTCAGCGACTGCGCGCAGCCCTTGCCCACTTCGCCGTAGCCGAAGACGACCGCGAGCTTGCCGCCGAGCATGACGTCGGTCGCACGCGCCAGGCCGTCCGGCAGCGAGTGGCGGCAGCCGTAGATGTTGTCGAACTTGCTCTTCGTCACCGAGTCGTTGACGTTGATGGCCGGGAACAGCAGCGTGCCGTTCTTCATCATCTCGTAGAGCCGATGCACGCCTGTCGTGGTCTCCTCGGAGACGCCGCGGATGCCCTGCGCGATCTTCGTCCAACGGCCGGGGTTCTCTGACAGCTCCCTGCCGAGCGCGCCGAGAATGACGCCCCACTCTTCGGGCTCCTTCTCCTCGTCGTGAGTGGGCACCATGCCGGCCTTCTCGAACTCGTGGGCTTTGTGCACGAACAGCGTCGCGTCGCCGCCGTCGTCCACGATCAGCGTCGGGCCGTTGCCGTCGGGCCACACCAGCGCCTCGACCGTGCACCACCAGTACTCCTGCAGGCTCTCGCCTTTCCAGGCGAACACAGGAATGCCGCGCGGGTTCTTCGCAGTACCGCCGGTCTCCGGACGGCCGACGGCCACCGCCGCGGCGGCGTGATCCTGCGTCGAGAAGATGTTGCAGCTCACCCAGCGCACATCGGCGCCGAGGTCGGCCAGCGTCTCGATCAGCACCGCGGTCTGCACCGTCATGTGCAAGCTGCCCATGATCCGCGCGCCGGCGAGTGGCTTGCTGCCGGCATAGCGCGCGCGCACGGCCATCAGGCCTGGCATCTCGTGCTCGGCGAGGCGGATCTCTTTGCGGCCCCACTCGGCCAGCGATAGGTCGGCTACCTTGAACCCAACACGACCCGCCTGTTGGGCGAGGTCGTAGGCATGGACGTCCTTCACGGCAGTGCTCATCGGTCTCTCCTTGCGATCGTTGCTCTTGATTCGGGCCGCCCTCGAGGGCGGCCCCCACGAAACCCTGTCTTCGTAGCGGCTGTCTTCGTAGCGGCCGGCCTTCAGGCCGGCCGACCCTTAACTGCGGTGGCCGCGAACAGCGCCGGCCCTTTCGCGTCCGTGTCCACTGGCAAGGCATAAACGCGCGTGCCCGTGAGCCCGGCGGCGCTCAAGAGGCGACGGAGCTGATGCTCCGGAAACCCCAGCCACACGTGTCCCATCTGCTGCTGATACTCCACGCGATCGTGCGGGAGCATATCGACAATCAGCACGCGCCCGCCGGGCCGAAGCACGCGCGCCATCTCGCTCAGTACCTGCGCCGGCTCGGCGATGTGGTGCAGAACCAATGCCGCGAGCGCTACGTCGAGTTCCTCATCGGCGATGGGCACCGCTTCGAGCTCACCGCGTCGCAGATCGACGTTCTTCACGCCGTCGAGCCGCGTGCGCGCGGCCTGGAGCATGTCGCTGGAGCCATCGACGGCAATCACCCGCGCGACGTGCGGCGCCACCAGCGCGCTCATCTGCCCCGTGCCACAGCCCAGATCGCCGACCACGAGGTCGCCACCGAGCAGCCCGAGCAACGCGTGCAGATAGCTCGAGTCGCCGAACAGCTCCGCCCGCATCCGATCCCACTCGCCTGAGACCGACGAGAAGAACTGCTGCGAGGTCGATCGCCGCCGTGCCAGCACGCTGGTCAGCCGGCGCTCATCC
This sequence comes from Vicinamibacterales bacterium, assembly GCA_036732565.1. Lineage (GTDB taxonomy): Bacteria > Acidobacteriota > Vicinamibacteria > Vicinamibacterales > UBA2999 > JAIVJN01. Next base: position 8,500 of record DAINCF010000116.1, on the reverse strand, counting down.
TGCCCGGCCCCGGGCGTCGTCGACACCTGCTCGCGAATCAGCGGCCACAGCCGCTGCGCCGCCTGATCGAGCTCCTCGAGCGCCATCCCGTAATATCGGCTGGTCCCGTCTCGCCTCGACGTCACCCACCCATCATCCGCGAGCGTCTTGAGGTGACGACTCACAGTCGATTGCGGCAACTGCAAGATCGCGCAGATCTCCGTCACCGTCAGCTCGTGCCGCTCGAGCACGAGCAGCATCCGGCTGCGAATGGGATCGGCCAGCGTCCCCATGTGCTCGAGAATCGAACGCACGGCCGCAGGCGGCACGACAAGCGCACGGACGGGCTTCATCCGTATATCCGGATGAAAGAGTAGATTATTTGGGAACTGGCGTCAAGAGGGCCAATCTGAAGGCCGATGCTTCTCATCGGAGGGCGCGCTCGCCACGCTCGCGCGAAGGCCGGCGCTCCGCGCCGGAGAGCCTTCGGAAGGAATAAACGGTCCCTCCCTCCGAGGCGCCCTCCGGCGAGCGGAGCGAAGCCGGCCTTCCGGCGCGCAGCGCTGGCCTCCAGTATCCTGTCCCCGTGTCGCGTCGGTGGGTCACGGTCGTGTTGCCATTGGTCACGGCCGGGTTGGTGACGTTCGTGGCTGCCCTGCTGGAGCCCGTCACCACGCGAGTGTGGGGGCCCTTGATGCTGCCGGCGCTTGCTGTCTGCACGTGGCTCGGTGGCTGGCGAGCCGGCCTCCTGACCCTCCTCTTCGGCAGCATCGTCCGCAGCCAGGCGATCGATCCGCCACAGTGGGAGCGCCCGTTCTGGTGGGCGGTGTGGACGACCATGCACCTGACGGTCGTGCTCATCGCCGATCGCGTGCGCCGCGCGCGCGACGATCGGGAACACGCGCGCCGCGTGCAGCGGGATCAAGCCGATCGAGCGCAGCGCTCGATGGCCGCACGCCGAGCCGCGTTCCTGGCACATGCCAGCGAAGTGCTGGCGAGCTCACCGGACTACGAGACGACGCTCGGCGCGGTCGCCAACCTCGCCGTGCCGCAGATCGCCGATCTGTGCGTCGTCGACATCCTGAATGACGTCGGGCAGTTCAAGGCGCTCGCCGTCGCGCACGTGGATCCTGGCAAGGCGCAACTGGTGCGCGAGCTGCGGCGAATGTACCCACTCGATCCCGCCGCGCCCTTCGGTCCGCCGCGCGTGCTGCGCATCGGTCGCTCCGTCGTCCAGTCGGACATCGGCGACGACCCGGACGCCGATGTCGATCAAGCCGAGCTCCGCGTCGCCACGGCGTTGGGCATCAAGTCGACGATGGCGGTACCGCTGCTCATCGGCGGGAGGCGCCTCGGGGTCATCTCGTTCGCGACGACCGATTCGGGTCGCCGTTTCGTCGCACACGATCTGGCGTTCGCCGAAGATCTCGCGCGCCGCGCCGCAATCGCGGTGGACGCGGCAAGACCCTAGCCGGCGCTTCCGCCTTCGCCGCGTGGGGCTACGGCGCACGGGTCACGCCGGAAGGCGGCTCGCCTTGCTCGCCGAAGGCCGCTCTTCGGGCGGAGGGCCGCCGGGCGATGCCGGCGGAGGGTCCGTGTCCTCCCGCGCGCAGCGCGGCCCTCCGGCGAAGCCGGCCTTCCTGCGAGCAAAGCGAGCAGGCCATCCACGAACGAAGTGAGTGGCCTCGACTTGCTAAGCCAGATGTCCCAGCCCCATTCTGCCCAGCAGTGCTGTGAATCGCGCATCGTCGCGTACGACATCGAACTCGAGGGCCGCGGTGATCAGCACCAGCGACCCGTCGCGCTCCTCGAAGGCCCGATCGAGCGCCTGGAAGAGATTGGCGAAGTCCGAGAGGCCAAGATGCACAAGGGCGATCCAGATCGCCGATACGTAACCCTCCGAGGCGCGCGCCATGAGCTCCTGCAGGAGGGCCTTGGCGCGATCGTGATGCCCGGCCAGCCCGTAGGCATAGCCCAGGACGCCCAGGTGGTTGACCGTGCGACCACCCAACTCGATCGCCTTGTCGAAAGCCGCGAAGGCGCGATCGTACTGGCCGCTCTGCGTGAACGCGTCGCCGAGCGCGTAGTGCGCAAACGCAAACCCAGGCTCCAGCGCGACGACGCGCTCGTAGTGCTGGATCGCGCGCTTCAGATCGTGGCGAAAGTGGTGGACGTAGCCGATCAACGTCTTGAGCTGGAGATCGAGCGGATCGAGCCGCTCGGCCTCTTCCAGCTCCTCGAGCGCCTCATCGTGCCGTCGTTCGAGCAGTACGAGACGCCAGGCGTTCCGGAGATGCGTGGAGGCCGAACCGGGGCCGAGCTCGAGGGCGCGCGCCATCGCCGCCGCCGCCCCGGCGCGATCCCAGTCGTGGTTCATCGCGATCACCGCCCGCATCCTGTGCGCGTCGGCGAGCATCGGGTCGAGCTCCAGCGCTCGCTCGACGGCCCATCGCGCCTGCGGGACCGTCTCGCTCGCCGGCAGAGTGCCGATGCCTGAATACAGCCACATCTGTCCCTCGGCTAGCGCGGTGTACGCCGGAGCGAAACGAGGAGCCCGCGCGATCGCATCGCGGAAGCAGTCGATGGCCCGGCGCATCGAGTCCTCGGTCCAGTGGTTCAGCGCATACATGCCCTTCAGGTAGGCGTCGTGAACCGCGGGATCCAATGGGGATCGCCTCTGCCCGGGCTTGCCTGCCGCGTCTTCGGCAACAGCGGGCGTGCTCGCCAGTGCCATGCGAAACTCTCCGACAATGGTCGCGGCGACCTCGTCCTGAATCGCAAAGACGTCCGAGAGGTCGCGATCGAACCGCTTGCCCCAGACCTGGTAGCCGTCCTCGGCGTTCACGAGTTGCGTCGTCACGCGCAGCCGGTCCCCCGCCTTGCGCACACTGCCTTCGAGCACCGTCGCCACCTTCAAGCGCCTCCCGATCTCCGTCACCTCGAGATGGCTGCCTTGGAGCGCGAACGCCGACGTCCGAGAGATCACGCGCAGGCCCGGCACCGTCGTCAGGGTGTTGATGATCTCCTCGGTAATCCCATGACAGAAGTACTCCTGATCCTTCCCCGGGCTCATGTCGACGAACGGCAGCACCGCGATCGACGCCGGTCGTCTCACTTCCGCGGCGGTTCTGACCGGCGCGGTGACAGACGCGTTCGTGGGATCGACCAGTCGCAAGTCCTGCAGGAGCTCGCCCGCCGACCGATAGCGGCGCTCCGGGTCCTTCTCGAGCGCCCGGCCGATGATCGCCGCCACGGACGACGGAAGGCCCGGGTTCAGCGTCTGCGGTGACGGCGGTTGTCGATTGAGGAGATGATCGAACACCGCCGCAAGCGTGTCGCCCTCGAACGGTACGCGTCCGGTGGCCATCTCGAAGAGGATGATCCCCAGGGCAAAGACGTCGGTGCGCGGGTCGAGCGTCCGGCCGAGCGCCTGCTCGGGCGACATGTATCGCGCGGTGCCAAACGTCATTCCCGCGCTGAGGTCCGCCTCCATCATCGTTGCCGAGTCCGGGCTCGCGGATACAGCGGTCAGCAGCTTGGCCAGGCCAAAGTCGAGGATCTTGACGCGGTGGTCGTCGGTGACCATGACGTTGCCGGGCTTCAGGTCGCGGTGCACGACGCCCGCCTCGTGCGCGCTCACCAGGCCCTCGGCCAGTTGCACGGCGATCGCATGGGTCCGCTCGAGCGGGAGCGGGGCGGCGGCGCTGAGCACGTCGCGCAGGCTCCGGCCGCGCACGAGCTCCATCGTCATGAACAGGACCTCGTCTGAGTCCTCGACCGAGTAGAGATGCACGATGTTGGGATGGTTGAGCGCCGCCGCGGCTCGGGCTTCGCGCTGAAAGCGCGCGCGCCGCTCCGACGAGTCGGCGACGTCCGGACGCAGCACCTTGAGGGCGACCCGCCGCTCGAGATGCGTATCCTCGGCGGCGTAGACGACGCCCATGCCGCCGCGTCCGAGCTCCTCCATAACGACGTACCGACCGAGTCGTTTGCCGCTCAACGTCTCGTGATCAGCCAACACGTCCTCTATGCAACCGAGGATGGCGGGAACACGCTGCGGCCGCACTTGCAGCGTGAGGCTTCGACGGTACCGCGATGCCAGATACGGGTTCCGCAATAAGGGCAGGACCACTGCTGGTCCAGTGCTTCGATACGCTGCAGCGTGGCCTCCACTTCTGTCGTGGCGGCCCGCCGCCCGCTGCCGTGGATTTCCACATTGAGGGTGGCGCCGACGTCGGCCTCCAGGTTCTTCAGCAGCGACTCGATCGAGTCCAACGTCGGCCTGGCGCGCTCCTTCAGCGTGCGCCGCACGCCTTTGAACAGCTCGCCGACCTCGCGCTTGTCGTTGGCTTGCCCACGGCGGAACGGCAGCGGCGCCGCGAGCGCTTCACACACTTCCTGGAGGAGCTCCTCGAGGCCTCGACGGGCCTTGGCGGCGGCGCCGTGGATATCGCCGGTCTGGAGCCGCTCACGAGCTCCGGCCAGGATGCTCGAGGTCTCGTACCGTGTCGTGCGCGGTCCCGATGCATAGGTCCACGAGGTCAGCTCGAGCTTGCGCCACGACGGCGCCCGGCGACTCAAATGCTCGAAGAACAGGGCATCGTGCGTCAGCACGATGATCTGCCAGTCGGAAAATCCATCGGCGAGCAGCTCGGCCAGCCGTCCGCGGTGCTCGATGTCAAAGCTGTTGATGACGTCGTCGAGCACGAGGAAGCCGAGGCGCTGGTTGAACTCCTGCGCCATGGCCAGAAACAGCGCAATCGCGAGCGAGTTCAAGTGCGACTCGCTGAGCACGCCGTGCGGCGGACGCTGCCGCGAGCCGTGAAACTCGATGGCCAGCTCCACGCCCTTGGCCGTCCACGGTTCGATGCTCACGGCCGCGAGGTCTTCGCCCGGATGGAGCTTGGTGTAGATGTCGGCGACCCTGCGGCTGATCTGCTTCAAGAGCTCGGTGAGATCTTCCTTTTGCTTCGTCTGGTAGGCCTCGAACACGCGGTCCGCGAGCGAGAAGGCTCGGAGCGCTCGCACCGCCTTCTGCTCCGCCAGCCGCCAGCCCTTGATCTGCTCGCAGATGCCCGCCAGCATCAGCAGCTGGGTGTCCCGCGTGCTGGGCGGCGCAGGAGCCGCCGCGCGACCGGCCTTGGAGGCGACGCGGTCCCACTTGCTCAATTCGGACACGTGGCGGGTGACCGCGGCGACGTCGACCGCGGCCAGCGCTTCGATACTGCGATGAAGGTCCGCGTCGGGAGCCGCTGGCACCGGCGGCAACTCCAGATCAAATGTATGCGCGCGCTCGTGGAGCGATTGCCGCGCCTCGCGCGCCTCGGCGAGATCCTCCGCCCCCTGGATCATCGCATCTCGCAGCTGCTCGAGCTCCTGAGACACCTCCATCAGGTCCGTGAGTGTGGTCTCGATCTTTCGCGCCAGCTTGCGTTGGTCGATCGCTTGGCCGCACACGGGGCAGCGTCCGTCCACGCTCTGGCTCTCGAGGAGGCGCTGTGCTTCGCGAACCAACGACACACGCGGCAACAAGCGCGCCTGTTTCGACGAGACGAGCGCGTTCCATCCCTCGAGTGTTTTGGCGTCGAGCGCTGGCGCGCTCAGGGTCTTGAGTTGGGCAAGCAGGCTGTCGCGCTCGGAAGGTCCCGCGCCCGCGGCGCTGGCCCCGATGGCCGCCTCGAGCCAGGAGGGTTCGATCACCTCATCGAGCGAGGTCGGAGGCTCGACCTTCAACAATCCGCAGATCTGCTGAAGGTTCCCGAGGACCGTTTCGGCCGTGACCGGTTCGCCACCTGAGCCGAGGGCGCGACGAAAGGACTGGGCCTGCTCGTCCGCCGCCTTCGACTCCTTGCGCAGCTCGTTCCTGACGCGTTGCAAATCCTCGCGGAGGCTCTCGATGGCATCCAGGCCGAGAATCTCGACCAGCGCCTTCCACTTCTCGGTCTTGGTCTTGTTGATGAAGTCGGCCAACGTGCGGCCGCGAAGCAGGAACGTCTCGCGCCGGGCCGCGTGAAACAACTCGGGACTCCGTTCATCCGGAAAGGTGGCCATGCCACCCAGCGAGCCGTTGGTGACGACCTCGACCGCGGTCACCGCGCTATCATCATCACCGACGTAGCGCACGGCGTGCTGTCGTCCTTCGTGGCTCAACAGCTCGATCTCGCCGGTGAAGTACCACTCCAAGGCGTCGGCAATCGTGCTCTTCCCCGTGCCGTTGTCGCCGTAGACGGCCAGGCTCTCGCCCTTGCCGAAATCCACGGTCATCTCGGCCGGGATTCCCCGAAAGGCGCGCATCGCCACCCGCTGGATCTTTTCATTCACCCGTGGAGTCCTCAATCAGCTTCCGGATCGCCTGCGGCCGATCGACGTCGGTCTGCGCGAGAATTTCGGCCAGTCGCCTGGCGAAATCCGGCGGGAGCTCCTCCAGCGCCTCGAGGACTTTCAGCAGGAACTCCTGCGCGCTGGGACGTTGCATGTGTGCTCCTTACCAACGAGTGAGCCCCAAGAGTAAGAAGAACGCTCACCGAAGGTCAACTACTGGAGCGTATCAACGAAGCCAAAGGCACCACCACCTATATCGCTCGACCGGCGTCCCGGCTGTTCCTGCGGAACAGCCGCCTTCATCATTTGGAGCATTCGGGCAAATCAGCATGCAACCTTTTTACTGCTCGACCCGTCTATGTGCCTTGAGCGTATACTCCTCAGGCACGCATGGATCGCCCTCGCATCGACGTCCATCTCCCGCTGACCCCGGTCGCCTTCGAAATCCTGTTGGCCCTGGCGGATGGCGAGCAGCACGGCTACCGAATCATGCAGGAGGTCGAGTCGCGCTCCGGTGGGCGGGTCGCGCTGCACGCGGGGACGCTCTATCGGGCCCTGGCGCGGCTGCTCGAAAGCGGCTTGATCGACGAGCTCGATGAGCGCCCGGCCCGAGGAGACGATGAGCGGCGGCGGTACTACCGGCTGACGCCGCTCGGGATCGCGGTAGCGAAGGCAGAGGCCGATCGACTGGCCAGCCAGGTCGCCTCGGCACGCGCACGACGGCTGCTGAAAGGCGCACGCACGTGAGCACACGCGTCGCGCGCTGGTGGGCCGAGGGGCTCATCCGGCTCTACCCGCCCGCGTTTCGCTCCCGATTCGGCGCCGAGATGCGATCGCTCATCCTCGGTCGCCTCGCGGATGCTCGCGTGCGCGGCTCCGTTGCGTCGCTCACCTTCGCCGGGACCTGCACCCTCAACACGATGATGGCGGCGCTCGCGGAGTGGATGCGCGCGTTGTCGCCGTCGCGCCTCACGAACACGGCCGCCGGCGCTTCGATCGCTCATGGAGGAAGAGAGATGGACCACCCTCGCCACGGCTACGGCGGTCGAGCCATGGACACACTTCGCGCCGATCTCCGTCATGCGATCCGCATGGGTGTGAAGACACCGCTCTTCACGGCCACGGCCGTGCTCGCCTTGGCGCTGGGCATCGGCGCCAACAGCGCGATCTTCGCTGTCGTCAACGGCGTACTGCTCAAACCGCTCGCGTACCACGACCCCGGGCGGCTGGTCATGATCTGGAGTCACAACACGCGCGAGAACCGCAGCCAGAACCCGCTCTCACCCGCCAACTTCGCCGACTTCCGCGAGCACGCGCGGACCCTCTCGGACGTCGAGGCGTTCGTCTCGTTCCTCACGCCCAATCTGCTGGTCACGGAAACCGGCGGCGAAGGCGTCATGACGATGCAGGTAGGGGCGAAGCTGTTTGCTGTGCTCGGACGAGAGGCCTTACTCGGTCGCACCTTCACGCCCGACGAGACGCAGGGCGTCATCCTGAGCTACGGCTATTGGCAGCGCCGATTCGGCGGCGACCCGAACGTCATCGGGCGGCGTGTCGGCGTCGGCGGCCAGCAAGGAACGATTCCGGGCACGACCAACCAGCTCGCGAGCGTCATCGTCGGCGTCATGCCGCCGGACTTCGTCTTTCCGCATCGAACGATGCTCGGGCCGACGGGTTTCACGCGCGTCTCGGCGGTCGACATGTGGGTGCCGCAGCCGTTCCGCGGCGATCGCTTCGTGGACGCGGGCGGCGCGCTGGTGCGCAATGTGCATTTCCTCGGCGCCATCGGGCGTCTGAAGCCAGGCGTGAGCATCGAGCAGGCGCGCACGGATCTCACGGCCATCGCCTCGGCGCTCGAACGCCAGTATCCGGACAGCAATAGCGGGTGGACCACGACGGTCACTCCCGTGCACGAGCAGGCCGTCGGCACCGCGCGGCCGGCATTGCTCGTGCTCGTCGCCGGCGTCGGCCTCGTGCTGCTGATGGCGTGTGTCAACGTCACGAACCTCGTGCTCGCACGCAGCGTGAGTCGGCAGCAGGAGCTCTCGCTCCGTGTCGCGCTCGGCGCCAGTCGGCAGCGCCTGATTCAACAGGCGTTCACCGAGAGCTTGCTCTTGTCGATCCTTGGCGGACTGGCCAGCCTGCTCGTCGTGCAGGGCGGCGTACGCGCCTTGCTGGCGTTGGCGCCGGCGAACCTGCC
>DAINCF010000115.1:0-16141 GCA_036732565.1 Vicinamibacterales bacterium | reverse complement strand
CTGCGCTACGTACAATTTCGCAACGTGCTCTAAGGCGGCGGAGCTCGTCGGCCGAATTCGCCGCCAGTCGCGAGCCTCTCGAAGTAGGTGAACGCCGCGGCGGCAATCGCGTGGATGGCCCGCTCGCCTGCTGCGCCTTCGGCGAGGTAGGTCGTCATGACCGCGATCGAGAACGGTCGTTTCGGCACGTCGACGATGGCGATTTCGGCACGGACGCCGTCGAGCGTTCCGGTCTTGCTGGCGACGGTCACCCTCGCCGGTACCGCGGACCGAATCTGACCGGGGACCTCCCTCAACAACTTCAGCCCGAGCTCGCGGCCTCCAGGCGAGAGCCCCTCACCCTTCCACAGAAGCTCGGCGACGCGCGCCAGTGACGCCGGGCTGGCGACGTTCTCGTCGCCGCGCTTGACGGCCTCGGCATCCATCATCTTCCGCCGCAGCAGGATGTCGCCCAGGCCGAGCATCGACATCCGCGCGTTCACACGCGCGGGATCGACCGCATCGATGACGACGTTCGTGGACGTGTTGTCGCTGAGGATGATCATCAGCGCGGCATGATCGCGCAGCGACAGTCGCGGCAGATCGAGATGCTGCACGACGCCGCTGCCACCCACCACCTGCGCACGCGTCAGCTCACGTGTCGCAGTGAGATCGATGCGCTTCTCGTCAGCTTGCCTCAGGAGCTCGTAGAGGATCGAGAGCTTGATCGTCGAGGCGGTCGGAAACGGCTGCCGCTCGAGCCGAGCGACCACACGCTCGCCCGACGTCAGATCGGTAATGACGTAGCCGACGACGCCATCGAGGCCGGCCACAACGGCGTCGAGCGGCCGCTGAAACTGCGCGCGGAGCTCCGTGTGCAGAGGCGCCTGAGCAGCACTCGTGACGGTTGCCACCAGAATCGCGAACGCGAGCGGCACTCCGCGCACCTGGGCACCTCAGCTCGTGATCTTGACCACGACAGCTGTCTGATCGTCGGTCTGCGGCGCATCACCACGGAAGAGAGCCACGGCATCGACGATCGCGGCCACGATCTCCTTCGCCGTCTTCTGCCGGGATTCGTCCACGACCTGGAGCAGGCGTGCGGCGCCGAACTCATCGCCGTCCCGGTTCCAGCTCTCGAAGACGCCGTCCGAGCAGAACACCAGGACATCGCCGGCATGCAGGTCGAGGACGGTCTCGTCGTACGACGAGGCCGCGAACGACCCGAGCGGCACGCCCGGCATTTGAATCTGCCTCGACGTCCCGCCGGAGCTGACGATCGGGAAGGGCAAGCCGGAGTTGCTCAGCGTCACCTTCTTGCGGCGGAGGTCGAAGAGCGCATAGCAGAGCGTGCAGTAGTACTCCTCGAGCTGCCGCTCGTGCAGGATGCGATTCATCGACGCCAGAACGGCCGCCGGGCTGCTCCGCTCCGGCGCGAGTCGTCCGCGAAACGCCCGGCCGCGCACCAGCTCCCCGACAAACGCGCTGTACAGCGCCGCGGGCACGCCCTTGCCCGACACATCGCCTACCGCGACGACCAGGCTGTTGGTCTCGGGCGACAGGAAATCGTAGACGTCACCGCCCAACTCGCGGGCCGCGTGGAACTGCCACGCGACGTCGACGCCCTTCAATCGCTTGGGTAGCTCGCGCGGCAGCAGCGCGAGCTGCACCCGCTGCGCGAATCGGACTTCCTTCTCCAGGCGCACTTCGTTCTGACGCAGCGCGTCGTAGAGCCGGGCGTTCTCGATCGCGACCGCCGCCTGCGAGGCCAGCAACTCGAGCAGCTCCACGTGCTTCTTCGAGAACGCGTCGAGCTCCGGGCTCTCGAGATCGAAGACGCCGATGCAGCGATCCTGCAGCAGCATCGGGACGACCAGCTCGGAGCGCACGTCTTCGACCGCCTGGATGTAGCGCGGATCCTTGGAGACATCCGGCACCAAGACGACTTCCTTGTTGAGCGCCGCGTTGCCGACGATGCCCTCGCCAAGCCTGACCGGGTGCAGGTAGCGGGGATCGCCATGGCTGATGGCGACCTTCATCTCCAGCATTCCGGACCGCTCGTCGAGCAGCGCGATGCCGAACGTGCGGTAGTCGACGAGACGCTTGACGATGTGCGCCATGCGCGTCAGCAGCTCGTCGAGATCCAGGATGGCCGACATCTCTCGGCCGATTTCCGACAACGTCTCGAGGGTTGTCGCGTACTCGCGCTCCGACTCGAACAGGCGCGCGTTGACGATCGCCTGCGCCACGTGCGCGGCAAACTGCAGGAGCATCGCCTGATCGCGTTCGCTGAACGCGGCCATCTGATCGCTCAGGAGGTTGAGCGCGCCCAGGACCTTGCCCTGATGCTTGAGCGGAACCGCGAGCTGCGATTTCACACCGTCGACGACGGTGACGGATCGCGGATCCTTGCCGACCTCGTCGACGAGGATCGGCCGCTCCAGCGCCACGGCGGTGCCGACGACACCCTGTCCGAGCCTCAACCGGAAGCTCTTGACGACCTCTTCGGGATAGCCGACGGCGTACGCAATCCGCAGCTCTTCACGGCGATCGTCGAGGAGATAGACGGAGAAAACCGTGAACGCGGTCAGACGCGAGATGAGTTGTGGGATCTTCGGCAGCAGCTCGTCGAGATCCAGGACTGACGTAACCTCGCGGCCCAGCTCGAACAGCGTCGCCAGCAGTTCAGTATCGGAGGCTGCCGGCTGGGCGCGCGGGGTTGTGGAATCGGTCATTGTGTAGTGGTTTTCCGGCCCTCACCGAGCACGTATCGGTTCAGCCACGCGTGAATGCGCGCCAGGCGATCCTTCTGATGGTAATACTCCTGAATGCCGTGGCCCTCACGCGGGTAGAACACGAGCTCCGTGGTCTTGCCGCGCTCCTTCAGCGCGCGGTGCAGCTCCAGCGCCTGGCCCGTGGGCACGCGCTCGTCGTTGCCGCCGTGGAGAATCAACGTCGGCGTCGTGACCTTGTCCACGTGCGTCATCGCCGAGCGTTCCATGTACAGTGCGCGCGTGGCCTTGTCGGGGATGCCGCCGAAGAACGTGCCCAGGTAATTCGGGATGTCGTTCGTGCCGTACATGCTCCACACGTTGGTGATGCCGGCGCCCACCATCGCCGCCTTGAAGCGCGTGGTCTGGGTGATGCCCCATGCGGTCATGTAGCCGCCGTAGCTCCACCCGATCAGCGCGAGACGCTCCGGATCCGCAATGCCTTTTGTGATCATGGCGTCCACGCCGCTCATGAGATCGCGCCAATCGCCGCCGCCCCAATCGGGAATGTTCGCACGCATGAACGCTTCGCCGTAGTTCGTGCTGCCACGCACGTTTGGATAGAGGATGGCATATCCCTGTCCGGCGAGCGCTTGTCCGCCCTCGAGACCGCCGACGCGGAAAGTATTGGTGTGCGCGCCAGTCGGTCCGCCGTGCGCGACGACCACGAGCGGCACGCGCTGGCCCGGCTGGTAGCCGACCGGCTTGAGCAGCACGCCCTCGATCTCCATGCCCTCCGTGCTCTTCCACGTCACCACTTCCGTCTCGCCCAGGGCGAAGTCCGCCGCTTGCGGGTTCGTCGTGGTGACCTTGCGAAGGGAGGTAAAGCCGGCGTCGGTCACGTGCACGTCGGACGCCTCGAGCGGCGTCTCGGTGAGGAGCGTGAGGACCTTGCCGTCCTTGCTCTGGTTACCGAGCGACACGCTGCGATCGCCTTTGGTCAGCTTCGTGTACTTCGCGGACGCGACGTCGTAGGCGAACACCTCGGTGTAGACGCGACGGCCGGCGGTGAAGTACACGCGCGCGCTATCGGCGCTCCACATCGGCGTGCTCGCGGTGGTGTCGAAGCTCTTGCTCGACACATCCTTGTGCTGCTTGGTCGCGACGTCGTACAGCACCAGGTGCGAGTGGTTGACCGTCTGCAGTCCGATGCCATCGCCGAGCGGACGGCTCGTGTTCGCTTCCGAAACGTAGGCAATGGTGCGACCGTCGGGCGACCAGCGCGGCGCGTTGTCCGGGCCGGCGTTGGTCGTGATCTTCTCCGCCTGCTTGCCGACGACATCGAGCACGAACAGGTCCGAGCGATCGTCGCGGATCATCGGGGTCGGGGCTGCCGCGAACGTCAGCTTCGTCGCATCCGGCGACCAGGACGGCGCGCCGCTGATCGTGAACGTCTGGCCTTCGGTCAATCGCGTGGCGGCACGCGACTCCACGTCAATCGACCAGAGGTGCGCGAAGCGGAACTCCCCTTCGTACACCTGTGGGTCGTCGCGCTTCTTCCGGCGCGCTTCCTCGTCGCTCGAGCGCGGCTCTTGCGTGACGAAGGCGAGGCGGGTCGAGGTCGGTGCCCAGGCATACGACGCGACGTTCTCCTTGGCCTCCGTGAGCTTCCACGCTTCGCCGCCGTCCGCCCGCATGAGATAGATCTGCGCCTTTGGGGCGGAATCCCCTTCGCCGGATCCACGTGATGAGACAAAGCTGATGTGCCTGCCGTCGGGCGACCACTGCGGCTGCGTGTCGCCACGCTCGCCGAACGTCAGCTGCCGCGGCGCGCCGCCTGCGGCCGGCACCTTCCAGATGCGGGTGCGGGCTTCCTGACGATCGTGGTCACGCTCCGAAGCGGCTTCCCAGGTGCGAACCGTGTAGAGCACCTGTGTGCCATCTGGCGACACCACCGGAGACGCCACTGCCTTCAACGCCATCACATCGTCGATGGTGACGGGACGCTGCTGCGCCGGCGCGGGAAGGGCGTACACGACGACGAAAACAACGGCAAGAACAGCCTGTCGCATAGGTGTGGCCTCCGGTGGTCGGATTATACCGAAGGCCTTGACGCGATGAGTTATAGGATACGGTGAATGGAATCGCTGACGCTGCCACCGGTGACGCTGCCCCTCGACTACGCAGCCATTGAACGGATTCTGCCTCATCGGTATCCGTTCCTGCTCGTCGATCGCATCACCGAGTTCGAGCCCGACAAGCGCATCGTCGGCATCAAGAACGTCTCGTGGAACGAGCGCTACCTGTCACCGGCGACCCAGGATTCCCGCGCGGCGCTCCCACCGACCATCCTGACCGAATCGATTGCGCAAGTTGGCGCGATCCTCATCCTGTCCAAACCCGAAAATCAGGGTCGGCTGATCTATTTCATGTCCATCGAGCGCGTCCGCTACAAGAGCGCGGTGCATCCAGGGGAAACCGTGGAAATCGAGGCGCGGGTGCGGCGCTTGCGCTCGCGAATGGGTGTGCTGACCGGTCACGCGCGAGTTGGCAAACGTCTCGTCGCGCACGGCACCATGACGTTCGCGCTTGGCCCCAAGGGCGGGCTCGATGCGCTCAAGAGCTCAGGCCTTCCCCTTGTATAAGACGCGGCCCAGCCGCTTGTGCCAGCCGGTGAAGTCGTCCTCACCGGCGTCTTCCTCGATGGCGCGCCTGACCTGATTCAGTCTGGCATCCAGCTCGTCGACGGCAGCGAGGATGAACGCCTCGACCGTCTTTGGCTCCACCGGCGATCCGTGGTCTTTGCTGCCGTGATGGGAGAGCACGAGATGCTCGAGATGCGTGCGCAGATCGGTCGGGAAGCCGGAGATGCCCTGCGTCATCTCACGCACCAGGATCAGCCCGAGCCCGATGTGTCCCACCAGATTCCCTTCGCGTGTGTAGTTGATGGCACCTGAATCGTAGTTCAGCTCCTGCAGCTTCCCGATGTCGTGCAGGATGACGCCGGCGAGTACGAGATCCTCATTGGCGTCGTAGGCGCGAGCGACGTAGCGCCCGATCTCCGCCATCTTCACGATGTGTTCCAGAAAGCCGCTGCGGTACGCGTGATGTACGGTCAACGCGGCCGGCCATTCACGCAGCGCGGCTTCGTTGTCAGCCACGACCCGATTGAGCAGCACGCGGATGTGCGGATCCTTGACGGACGACAACTGCTCCTGCAGCTCGCGCCACATCTCCTCCGTCGGCCGTGGGGCGCTGAGCACGCACTCTTCTTCGCGAAAGTCCTCCAGGCGATCCTGATCGGGATTCACGCGGCGGAGGTGCGTGACCACGAGCTCGAGGGCGCCGTGAAACAGGCTCGCGCGCGCCTCGACGCGCACGAACTCGCCGGCCTCGAACTCGTCCGCGTACCGCTCGACGTTTTCCAACACCTTCCCGGTGACCTGTCCGGTCGCGTCCTGCAGCGTGAAGATCAGGAAGTCGCCGTTCCTGCCCGCGCGCAGCTCACGCCGCGTGCAGAGAAAGAATCCCCACCCAGACGCGTCTGGAGAGAGAGAGACAATGCGAGGAAGACGGTTCATGGATCACTGGTCGGGTAGGGCTGCCCGACCCGCATACCTGCCCAACCCAGCCGACTGCTACGCGACGGCCTTTCGGGCGTTCGCGCTCGATTGTACCTGCTTGGACTGGGGCGTGCCTGCCGAGCGGACCACCGCGATACCCGACAACACCATCGCCGCGGCGATGAGGACGCGGGCGTCGAACGGCTCGCTCAGGAGCAACGTGCCGAGGACGACCGCGATGATCGGGTTGACGTAGGCGTAGAGCGACACCGTCGAGACCGGCAGATGCTGCAGGGCGTAGACGTAGGCCGAATAGCCGACGATCGACCCGAACAGCACGAGCCAGATCATCGCGAACGCGGTGCGATCCGTGAACACCAGCCGATCCCATTCTCCGTTGACGGTCGCGATCACCATCAGGATCAAGCCGCCGAACAGCATCTGCATCGCCGACGACATCAACGGGTTGAGATTCGTCTTGTACCGCTTCGTGAATGACGTTCCGAGCGCCCACCCGAAGCACGCGAGCTGCAGCGCGATGACGCCCAGCACGAATCCACTGCCCGTGCCGTTGGTCGTCAGCTCGGGCCAGACCAGAACCACGATGCCGGCGAACCCGAGGGTAAGGCCGGTCATCGTCCGCGCCGACAGTCGCTCACCACGGGGCAGCAGCGCTTCCAGCGCGACGGTCCAGAACGGCACCATCGCTACCACCACCGCTGCCAGGCCGCTCGCGACGTACTGCTCGGCCCACACGACGAGCCCGTTGCCGACGACGCTCATCAAGAAGCCGAGCAGGGCGAGCGCCGGCCACGTCCTTGGGCCTGGAGTGGCCTGCCCTGACAGGCGCAGCGCGATGGCCAGAAGCGCACCGGCCGCGGTCCAGCGCAACCCGGCCAGCAGCGCGACCGGCACGGACTCGAGCGCGACACGAATGGCCAGATACGTCGTGCCCCAGACGAGGCAGACCGTGATCCACGCCAGCCACGCCAGCTGATGCTCACGCGAAGACGAAGAACCCGAGCTCATGACTTCTCCTCGATGCCGAACGGAATGCGGGCGCTCTCCTTGACCGTCTCGAGCACGATGGTCGTGCGCGTCGACCGGACGCCGCGCACGATCGCGATCTTGCTGCGAAGCAGCTGCCCCAGGTGCTCGGCATCACGGGCGCGAACCTTCAGCAGGTAGCAGTCATCGCCCGCCACGTGATGGACCTCGAGCACCTCGGGAATCTCGGACAACTGCACAGCCGACGGCATGTCCGGCCCGTGCTCCGTGGTCCGCACGGCGACGAAGGCCAGCAGAGAGCGATCGACCAACCGAGGGTCGACCCTGGCCACGTAATCACGAACCGCGCCCTTGGCGTCGAGCTTCCGCATCCGCTCGAGCACCGCGGATGGCGCCAGCCCAACCGCTTTTGCGATATCGGCTTGCGTCGTTCTGGCGTTTTCCTGAAGAAGAGCCAGAATTTTGATGTCAATATCGTCGACTGTTCTGTTCACGGCCTTAAACTACGAAGATAATTCGCTCGAATGCCGTTGTCAACGTCAGCGGCGCGCTGTGATACAAGCGGCGGATGTTTTCCTTCTGGCACGAAGCGGGTCCCGAGGCGCGGCGGGCGCTCGTGGCGGCGGGCCTCGGGTGGATGCTCGACGCCTTTGACGTGATGCTCTACTCCCTGGTTCTGGCCGCGATGATGCGCGACCTCGGCATGGGGAGCGCGACGGCCGGGCTGTTGGGGTCCCTCACGCTTGCGGCGTCAGCAGCCGGCGGCTTGCTCTTCGGCGTCCTGGCCGATCGATGGGGACGGACGCGTGCGCTGTCGCTGAGCATCCTTCTCTATGCGTTCTTCACCGCCGCGTGCGGCCTCGCGCAGAACGTCGCGCAGCTCGCGATCTTCCGTCTCTTCCTCGGTCTCGGCATGGGCGGTGAGTGGGCGAGCGGTGCGGCGCTCGTGTCCGAGACCTGGCCCGCCAAGCATCGCGGCAAGGCGCTCGGCCTGATGCAGTCGTGTTGGGCCATCGGTTATGGCGCCGCGGCCATCGTCACGGCGCTGGTGCTCCCCACGTACGGCTGGCGCGCGGTGTTTCTCGTCGGCATCCTGCCGGCGCTCTTCACGCTCTGGATTCGTCAGTACGTGCGCGAGCCCGAAATGTGGCAACAGTCCCGCGCGCGCGATCGCGTCGCCACCGCTTCGTTCACCGACATCTTCCGCGGACGCCTGCTCGCCCTCACCGTCGCGCTCACCTTGATGAACGGGGCGACGATGTTCGCGTGGTGGGGATGGAACTTCTGGATTCCGACGTACCTCTCCCTGCCGATCGACCAGGGCGGCATCGGGCTCTCCACCGTCACGATGTCCAGCTTCGTGGTCGCGATGCAGGTCGGCATGTGGTTCGGGTACGTGACGTTCGGGTTCGTCAGCGACAGCCTCGGCCGACGACCAACCTATATCGTCTATCTGCTCGCCGCCGCGTTGCTCGTCTTTGCGTATGGCGTAACCAGAGAGCCGACGGCGTTGCTCCTGCTCGGTCCGTTCGTCGCGTTCTTCGGGACCGGCTACTTCAGTGGCTTCGGCGCGATCACGGCGGAGATCTACCCGACCGACATCCGCGCGACCGCGCAGGGCTTTACCTACAACATCGGTCGCCTCGCCAGTGCCGTCGCGCCGTTCGCCGTGGGCTCGCTTGCTGCGGGCCGCGGATTCAGCGCCGCCTTCGGGATCACGTCGGCGGCGTTCCTGGTTGCGGCGTTCCTCTGGATCTGGATCCCGGAAACGCGGGGACGAGAACTGGTCTGATTCGGCGGCTTGCGTCGTGAGACCTGGGTCTTGTCTGAGGCTTGGGTCTTGTCTGAGGCTTGGGTCCAGAGACCTGAGTCTTGGGCCGGCCATCAGGCGGAGCCTCGCAGTCAGAGTCTCGAGCCCCGAGGCCGCTAGGCCTCAGGTCCCAAGTCTCAGGTCCCAAGTCTCGGGAGCGTCCTATTCCTGCCGTCGTCCCTTATCCAGCGAGACCAACCCGTCGGAGGCGACGCGGACCGTGTTGTGTCCTTCTTCCTGCGCGCGGCAGACCGCGGTTTCCGCCCGCCCGATGATGGCGTCGACGTTCACTTCGCTGGGCAGCACCTGCGTCACGCCGAGGCTGGCGGTCACCGTGATCGTGTCGCCGTTCCAGGGCATCGGCCGATCCGCGATCTCGCGGCGCAGGGTTTCGGCGACGCGGCGCGCGCCAACCAGCGCCGTCTCGGGCAGCAGGATGACGAACTCTTCGCCGCCGTAGCGACACTTCAGATCCGAGCGGCGCAGCACTTCGCGCAGGCGACGGCCCACCATGCCGAGCACGGCGTCGCCGCACTGATATCCGTGGCGACCGTTGATGTCCTTCAGATGATCGATGTCGATCAGCAGAAGCGAGATGGGTGATTGACTGCGTCGGGCGCGGCGAAGCTCGCTGTCGATCATTTCGAGGCCGTGCGCGCGACTGAAGCAGCCGGTGAGCGGGTCTCGAAGGCTCGTCTCTTGCAGGTCGCGCACGAGCTGCAGGTTCTTGATCGTCACCGCCAACACGGCGGCCGCGCCTTCGAGCACGCGCAACGTTTCAGGTGAGAGATCGCGTCGCGCCCGCCGCACGACGAGCACACCAATCGGTTGCCCGAGCACGCGCAAGGAAAAACTCACGTCGGGCCCGCTCGCCGACGCATCGACACTGGTCGCCGTGCCCGCGGGTGCGGTGGTGAGCGCGTCGTTGGCGCCGTCGGCGCGCGCCAGGATCTCGTCGCCCGCCGTGCGATCGCCAGCGTACACTTCCCACCCCGTCGGCGCGTTGAGCAGCACCGACACGCCAGCCGTGCCGGCAACGGATGTCAGGTAGCTCTCAATCGCCGCCGTCACGCCGTCCGCGTCGACCGCTTTGGCCAACGCGCGCGTGAAGCTCACGAACCGGTCGAACTCGACGCCGCGCGATTCGGCCACGCGCACGAATGACTCCGCTTCGGAATCCGCCGCCACCCGCACGGATCGACTCCGCCGCCGGTCGAACGCCAGGACGCCGGCCATCAGCGCCAGACCAGGCACTACCGCCAACGCGATCTGCCCGATCAGGCTCGAGGGTGTGCCAACCAGGCGGGCCAGGGGATTCAGAAACGCCAGCAGCAGCGCCACCAGCAGTCCGAGGAACACGGGCACATCTTGGGGGCCGACGAGTCGCATCACCGGACCTCGGAGGAGCTGAGCCTAGCCGCCGCATGGAGACCTGTCAACGGGCGGGCGATCTCGCGTCGCGCGCTCCGCGCGCAGGGACCGTCATGCGGTCGCACAATCAGCATGGCGTTGTCGCAATTGGCGGCATGACGGTCCTGTTGTAGAGTAGCCGGATGGCGTTCAAAGCCCTGCTCGGTCTTACCGCCGTCGCCCTGTCCGCCACGATGGCCGTCGTCGCCGCTCAGAGTTCCGCCAGCAAGGCTCCATCGATTGCCGCCATGGCGCTGCCGCCGCTGCCGAACCCCGGGTTCGCTCCGGCGAGACCCATGGAAACGACGCGCATGGCGTACGAGTTCGCGGCGCGGCATCCGGAAGTGATCAAGTACGTCCCCTGCTATTGCGGGTGCGAGCGCAGCGGGCACGGCAGCAACGAAGCGTGCTTCGTTCGCTCGCGTGACGCGAAGGGCGGCGTGACCTGGGACGCGCACGGGTGGGGCTGCACGATCTGCATCGACGTCGCCGCGGAAGCGGCGCGCATGCACTCCGGTGGCGCCGACCCCGTCTCGATTCGCGCCGCGATCGATCGCAAGTACGGCGGCCGTTTCCCGACGAGCACGCCCACGCCGAAGCCGGGCGCCACACACAAGCACTGAGCGGCGATTCGCCCCGAGCGCGCTGGCCCGCAAATGCGGGCCAGCGAGTCGAAGGGCCCCTATAATCGTGCCGTGGACGATCGCGCCGCGGCCCTCGCTCGTCTCTTCGAAGCGGTGCACGAGGGCGTCTACATCGGCACGATCGACGCTCGGACCGCCAAGACCGTCACTTCCAACGCGCACCTCAAGCTCGTCTTCGGCTACGCCCCGGAGACCCCTGAATCCGAGGTGCAGCCGTTCGCGCCCGATCGCTTTCTCGATCCCCAAGATCGCGCCACCTTCGTCGAGCGCCTGCGCTCGTCCGGCGCCGTCACCGACTATCTGATTCGATTGAAACGTCTCGACGGTCATCCGGTCTGGATCGAGATCACCGCCAACGCCAGCCCCGTCCGCAGCGGCAGCACGCTGCTGCACCTCGAAGCGCTCGTGCGCGACGTGAGCGAGCGGAAGAAACTCGACGATCAATCGCGCGACCTCTATCACCAGCTGCTGCAGGCCGAGAAGATGGCCGCACTCGGTCAGACGATCTCCGGCGTCGCCCACGAGCTGAACAATCCGCTCGCGACGATCCTCTCGTGGGCCGAGCGACTGTCGGAGCGCTCCACCGACGACCGTGCCCGTCGCGGGCTCGACGTCATCCTGCGCGAGGCCGAACGCGCCGCGCGCATCGTGCGCAACCTGCTCACGTTCGCGCGCAAGCGCCAGAGCACGCGCATGATGGTCGACATCAACCAGATCGTCCGCGAGACGCTGGCGCTGCGTGCGTACGAACAGCGTGTGACCAACGTCCATGTGATTCACGCCCTGGCGGCGGGTCTGCCGCAGGTCTTCGCCGACGGGCACCAGGTGCAGCAGGTGCTGCTGAACCTCGTGATCAACGCCGAGCAGGCGATGCTCACGGCCAACGGCCGCGGCACCCTCGTCGTCCGCACCTGGCACGACGTCGAGCACAAATCCGTCGTCATCGAAGTCAACGACGATGGGCCGGGCGTGCCGGAAGAGACGCAAGGCAAGATCTTCGATCCGTTCTTCACGACCAAGGAGGTCGGCAAGGGCACGGGGCTGGGGCTGACCGTCGCCTACGCGATCGTGCAGGAGCACGGCGGGCGCATCTGGCTGAAGGCGCCGCAGAACCGGGGCGCGTCGTTCTTCGTGGAGCTCCCCGTGGCCGCCCCGGAGCTGGCGGCGACGAAGAACGTGCCGCAGCCGGTGTCGCTCGATGATTTCCAAGGCAGGCACGTGTTGGTCGTCGAGGACGAGCCGGCGCTCGCCGTCGCCGTTTCCGAAGCATTGAGCGACGCCGGCTTCATCGTGTCGCGCGCGGGCGACGGCGAAGAAGGACTCACGCAGCTCTCTCAAGCCAGCTACGACCTGATCGTCTGCGACTTGAAGATGCCGCGCATCGACGGGATGCAGTTCTACCGGGCCATGGCCGCGGCCATGCCGGCGTTGTCGCGACGCGTCATCTTCGTCACCGGCGATGTCGCCGGCACCGACGCCGAGCGCTTTCTCGACGAGACCGGATGCCGCTGGTTGTCGAAACCCTTCCGGCTCGGCGACTTGCTGCGCGCGGCACGCGATACGCTCGCGTAGTTGACCACCACCGCCGTCTCGCTGCGGCGATCGGCCGGAGCCTGCGCCGCCGTCGCCGATCCGTTCAGCGCTGCCTTGGCCATACGCGGCTTGTGCTCGAACGGCAGCACCGCGGAGCGGGCCATCGCGGCGAGCGGGGCCAGCGTGCCACCGAGCGCTTCGCGCAGCCGACCGAGCGCGCGCGCGTGCAACTGCGAGACGCGCGATTCGTTGACCCCGAGCTCGGCGCCGATTTCCTTCATCGTCACTTCGCCGTAGTAGTAGAGGCCGATGAGACGACGTTCGCGAGGTGGCAGGGTGCGAATGGCGTCGCGCACGCGATCCTTCGCCTCGACGCGCTCGAACGCCTGATCGGGGCGGTCCGGCTCAGCCGGAACGAGCACGGCCGGCAACTGCGCGTCATCCAGATGGTCGGCGCATGACAGCGGCGAGGTGGACTCGATGGTGTTGATCCGCACGATCGTGCGACCCAGACGTTTTTCGTCAGAACCGATCTCGGCCGCAAGGTCCGCCAGCGACGGCTCATAGCCGAGCTGCCCACGTAATTTGTCGCGGGCGGCTTCGATCTCACGCCGCATCCGGCGAACGCCACGCGGCCAGGCGTCGCGCCGCAGGGCGTCGATCATGGCGCCGCGCACGCGCCGCTCGGCAAAGGTCTCGAACTTGATACCTCGAGCCTCGTCGAAGCGCTCAGCGGCATCGATGAGGCCGAGCACGCCGTCCTGGACCAAATCGCCCAGGTCGATGCTGTGCGGCATCGTCGAGGCCATTCGACGGGCGAGTGCTTCGACAAACGGCAAACTGGCTTCAACGCGGGGGTTCGTCTCTGCGGTCCGATCGAGATTCATTTCCGGAACTCCTGCCGGGCAACCGCGGTTGTCGGGCGGCTCCTCGGGTTGCATCGTTCGATGTCGAAATGCTCGACACCGTTGAGTTGACCACTCGTGCGGAGACCTCATCTGGCAACGGTGGTGCCAGGTCGATGCAGAGCTGTAGCAGGATGTGCAACGATGATGTTTCATCGCTACAATCTCCTGTCTTTTCAATCGGTTGGACGGATTTGTCTGTTCCGACGCAGCACAGAGCGAGATCCGAAACGACTCACAAAACCGCCACGTCGTTGACGGTTCAGTTGTGGCGTGCGCCAATTTTTCGACGCGACAATCACAATTCTCGGCATGTGATTACGATTTCGTAAGACTGCCGCCGAGCGGTCGAAGAGGGGTTCAACGCGCGGTTGTGAACCGCAGATCGAGGGGAAGCGACCCGAGATCGGAGGAGGCGAATCAGGGCTCGACGCGCTGGCGGATCGCACGAGCGACGTTCATGCTCTCGAGCGCGGCATCGACCACTTGCACCGCGCGGGTGCGGTGCAGGTCGTCTGGCGCCTTGGCTTCGAGCAGCTCGGCGTGCGCGAGGATGATGCCGAGCTGGTTGTTCAGACGATGGAAGAGGCTCTGCAGATCTGCCGAATCGAGGGTCTTGTCATCCCCCCGAAACGGTTCCTCGGACATGCGGAGCAGGGCGGCAAGGCTCACGCGGCAGGCGTCGAGCTGGCCAACCGTGTCTGACCGTCCGGCTGACGCCAGAGCGTGTCGACGAAGATCCGAATGCTGCCACCGGCGGTGCGCACGTACTCCACCTTCCCCGCGGCAATCCAGTTGTAGATCGTGCGGCGGCTCACGCCGACCATCTCGCACGCTTTCATGATGCTGACCGTTGTCCTTTCCACAATTGCCCTCCTGGGTGACGTATCGGCACGTGGGCCGTCGGGTTTAGGCCACGCGCGCTTGACTTGCCTTCGAGCCCTCGTCAGAATCCTGACACCCCCCTAAATGCCTGATGCACGGACACATCTGCTTCTCGTAGACGATGAGGAGGCGCTGCGGTCGGTAATGGCCGAGCGCCTGGTGGACCACGGCTTCGACGTCACGCAGGCCGGATCCGGCGAGCACGCGCTCAAACTGCTGAGCGAGTTCGCGTTCGACGTCATCGTCTCGGACCTGCGGTTGCCGGGAATCGACGGCCGTGCGGTGGTCGACGCGGCCCTCGACCGCTATCCCGGCATCATCGCCATCGTGGTCACCGGCTACGGAACGGTGAAGGACGCCGTCGACGCCATCAAGCGCGGCGCCGCCGATTTCGTCGCCAAGCCGTTTCAGTTCGATGAGCTGTTGCACGTCCTGCATACCTCGCTCGAGCAGCGTCGATTGAAGAGCGAGAACGCGTACCTGCGGCAACAGCTCGACACTCGGTTCGGGCTCGGCGCGATGGTCGGGAAGAGCGAGCCGATGCGCGCGTTGTTTCAGCTGATCGAAACGGTCGCGCCCACCAACGCCACGGTGTTGATCATCGGCGAGACTGGCACCGGCAAGGAGGTCGTGGCCCGCGCGATTCATCAGACCGGCCCCCGACGTGCGCATCGATTCGTCGCGTTGAATTGCAGCGCGATTCCCGAAACGTTGTTGGAAGCCGAGCTCTTCGGTCATGTCCGCGGCGCGTTCACCGGCGCCATTGGCATGCGACAGGGTCGGTTGGAGCAAGCCGATCGCGGCACGCTGTTCCTGGATGAAGTCGGCACGATGAGCACGGCGCTGCAGATGAAACTGTTGCGCGTGCTCCAGGAGCGCGAGTTCGAACGCATCGGCGACAACAAAACGGTCAAGGTCGACACGCGCGTCATCGGCGCGACGAATTCGGATCTCGCGAAGATGGTGAAGGAGGGCACGTTTCGAGAGGACCTGTACTACCGCCTCAACGTCATCACGGTGCAGTTGCCGCCGCTGCGCGATCGCAAGGAAGACATCCCGCTGCTCGTCAGCCACTTCCTCGCCAAGTTCGCCGGGGACGGCACGCGCGCCGAAAGCATTCTGGTGTCGCAGGACGCGATGCGCCGGCTGATGGCGTACACCTGGCCGGGCAACATTCGTCAATTGGAGAACGCGATCGAGCGCGCCGTCGCGTTGCTCGGCACGCGCATGAGCATCGACGTCAACGACCTGCCTCCGGAGATTCAAGTCGCGCAGATTCCGCTGGTGCCGTCGGTCGACTTCCCGGACGAGGGAGTCGATCTTCCCGACCTGGTCGATCAGATCGAGCGCGATCTGATTCAGCGCGCGCTCAGACGGACGGGCGGGAACAAGGCCGCCGCCGCAAGTCTCCTCCAATTGAAGCGGACGACGCTCGTCGAGAAGCTGAAAAGGATCGAGTGAAATGCCACCCCGTCATGTGTACTGGACCATCATCGTCGACGGCCAAGCGACAGCGTTTCGCGCCATCGATCCGGAAGAGCTGCTGCCGACGTTCAATCGACTGAAAGAGAAGCATCCCTCGGCCGTGATGCGATGGTTCGAGCGCGGACGCTTGTGGGAGTCCCGCGAAGAGGCGCGCGAGGCGCTGCGCGCCGCGGACCGCGCGCCGAGAGAGGCGCGCGGCAAGAGCTGG
>DAINCF010000114.1:0-16153 GCA_036732565.1 Vicinamibacterales bacterium | reverse complement strand
GCCCTCGTCGGCCGCCCGCTCACCGACGAGTCGATCGCCGAGGCGGCGGATGCCGCGTTCGTGATCGCGAAGCCGATGGATAACACCGACTTCGAGCTGGTGTGGCGCAAGAAGATGTCGCGTGCGCTCGTCACCTACGCGTTACGTGACCTGCGCGGCGACGACACGCGCGAGCTCAGGCGCAAGATCGCCAGGCAGGACCTTATCGCGCTGTAGGGGCGGCTCGCGAGCCGCCCCTACGATCGTTTTGCGACCCGCCCCTACGACCGTTCGCCGCCCCTGCAACCGTTCGCACGCGATCCACGAAACGATTGGGCCGGTTGGCGCGTATTGCTGGCATGCCGCTCCGCGCCCTTTCGCTCGTTGCTCTCCTGCTTTGCGCCAGTGCATCCGTCGGGGCCGACAATTGGCCGCATTGGCGCGGCCCATCGTCGACCGGCGCCTCCAGCGAGACCGGACTTCCGACCACCTGGAGCCAGACCGAGAACGTCGCCTGGCGCACGCCGCTCGACGGCACGGCGGTGTCATCGCCCATTGTGTGGGGCGAGCGCATCTACGTGACGTCACAGGCCGGACGGGGCGTGCGGCAATCCGGCAACCATCCGACGCTGGCCCAGGGACCAGATGCCGCGAAAGCCGGCGAAAGCACCTTGACCAGCGGGACGGCCGCGTCGCGCGACAAGGTCGCGTTCCTCGTCACCGCGCTGGACCGCGCCACCGGCCGCCGGGTTTGGCAACACGAGACCGCCGCCGAAGGCTCGTTGCGCGGCGTGCACGACAAGCACAACCTGGCGACGCCGAGTCCGGTCACTGATGGCGAGCGCGTCTATGCCTGGTTCGGCACCGGTCAGATCGTGGCGCTCGACGCGAGCGGCAAACCGGCCTGGGCACGCCACCTGGGCCAGGAGAAATCAGCGTTCGAGATCAACTGGGGACACGCGAGCTCGCCGATGCTGTACGGCGACACCGTGCTCTTGCTGTGTTTGCACGAACAGTCGTCGTATCTGCTCGCGCTGGACAAGCGGACCGGCCGCGACAAGTGGAAGGTCGACTGGCCGGCGGGGGTCACTTCGTACAGCACGCCGGTCATCGCCACTGGCCCGTCGGGTCCCGAGTTGATCGTGAACACGAGTCGGGGCGTGGAGGGACTGGATCCCGCGACGGGCGAGCGCCGCTGGCAATACGACGAGACCAACCGGTTCCCGATTCCCGTCGCGATTCCCCAAGGTGACACGATCTACATGACGCGCGGCTATCGCAGCAGCCCGTACATGGCGATCAAGCTCGGCGGCCGCGGCAACGTTGCGAGCTCTCACGTGCAGTGGCGCGTGCCGACCGGCGGACCGTACGTGCCGTCGTTGCTGCTCTACGATGGCCTGCTGTACATGGCCGGCGAGCTGGGCATCGTCAGCGCGATCGATCCGAGTAACGGCGAGCGCGTCTGGCAAGAGCGTATCGGCGGTCTGTTCACGGCGTCGCCCGTGGCCGGCGACGGCAAGGTGTATCTCGTCGGCGAGTCAGGTGAGACCGTCGTGTTGCAGGCCGGTCGCACGCCGAAAGTGCTGGCGCGCAATCAGCTCGAGGGGCATTTCGTGGCCTCACCGGCGATCGCCGGCGGGCGTCTGATTCTTCGCGCCGACGACCACGTGGTCGCCGTGGGCAAGTAGAGGAGACATCAACCGCGCCGAGACGGCCGACAGCCAGGTCCAGACGAGCACGATCGCGAGGCCAAACGCGATGTTGAATACCGGTGCTCCACCTCCCGAGGCGATGCCGGCGAAAGCGGCGAAGAAGACCACGCCGGTTGCGATGGAGAACATTGCCCATCCGCGTTCGTCGACCGCGGAGAAGCGGCGCGCGAGCACGAAGCAGCCGGCGATCAGCGCGAAGAAGCCGACACCACCGGCAGCGAAGTGCAGGACGCCGCTGGTGCTGATCGTGGTTGGTGGACCGTCAGGGGTTCCCGGCGGGAAGCCAAACGACGGATCAGCAACGAAGATGGCCGCGGCGATCAGGCTCGCTCCGTAGGTTCCGATCAGCACAGGCCCCCACGTCCCACCGCGGCCAGGATCCAGCACCCGCCGCATGCCAACGGCGGCGGCGATCACGAGCAGCCCACTGGCGATGAAGTTGGCGATCTGGATCCATCCGAGCTCCCCGTTGCTCAGCAGGCTGAGCGCGTGACGGCGGATGTCGAAGCCTTCGCGCGTCAAGGCTTGAGTGGCGCCGACGACCACGTAGAGCGGGCCAGCGAGCACCCCGCACACCAGTAGTGGGTCTCTCATGCCGGTCTACTTGCGCGGCTGACCGAGGCTGAATGGATTACCGGAGTCGTCTCGCATGGTGGTCTCGATGCCGTAGGGTTTCTCCTTCGGCGGATGGTCGAACTTCACGCCCTTCTTCGAGAGCTCTTCGTACGTGGCCTGAATGTCGTCGGTGGTCAGCACGCCGGGGCCGAGCAACCCTTTCTCGACGAGGCCACGCAGCGCCGCGGCCGCCTCGGCACCGGCATGTTGAAGCATCGACACGGGCGAGAGCACGAACGCCATGTCTTGCCCCTTGGGCGCCACGGTCAGCCACCGAAACGGTCCCAGGTTTTCGTCGCTGCGTAGCTCGAAGCCCAACGTATTGACGTAGAAGTCCTTGGCTCGATCCTGATCGAGGACCCACACGGTAGTGAACGCGATGTGCTTGATCATGCCCACACAAATACCATGCGGGCGCGCCGCCAGACTTCTCGGATCTTGCTAGGGATCGGCGTAGAGCGAGATGAAGCAGCTCGGGATGTAGAGCAACGGTAGATGAGCTGGTACCAAAATCAGGGCGCGTACGTCCCGCTGCCACGCGCGCGGCGATTGCCCGGTCGCGCGCGCGAACTTCGACGAGAAAGAGCCGAGCGACGAGTACCCGACATCGAAGCACACGTCGGTCACGGCGGCGCCCCGTGCCAGCTCGCGCTTCGCGCGCTCGAGGCGCAGGCGAGTGAAATGCTGATGCGGCGTCTCGCCGAACGCCGCTCGATACGAGCGCAGGAAATGGAACTCAGAGAGTCCCGCCGCCTGGGCCAGCTCGCGCAGCGGCAGCGGTTCGTGATAGCGCTCGCGCAAGAGATCGCGCGCGATCAACAGCCGGCGGTACGGCGAACCGACAGCCACGTGTCCTACCGCTGCCCGGCGGAGGTCGTCGTCGGGCGACTTGGCGACGCCGGCATGTCTTCTTTCGTGAACCGCGGCAGCAGCTCGTCACGCATGGCCAGGTGATAGACGGCTGACGCGATCGCCATGGCCGAGGCTTGCGCGTCGCTCTCGATAATCCGCTCGTAGGTATCGAGATTCGTGTGCCATGTGTGGGTGCCGTACTCGATGGGATCCTGACCGATTCCGATGCCCGGCAGGCCGACCTCGTTGAACGACGTGTGATCCGATCCCCCACGATTGCGGCTGCGCGTCGTCGTGGCGCCGAGAAGGCCGTTGGCGGCGAACGGTGCGATGGTCTGGCGGAGGATGTCAGCGGCCGGCGGCGGACCGAAAACCGTCATCAGACGCGCCTTGCCCGTGCCCGAGTCGATGTTGAAGTATCCGCCGAAGGTGGCGTACTCAGGCTTCGGCTCCTCGAGCGTGCCGAAGTGCTCCTTGACGTAGGCTTGCGATCCGAGCAGGCCTTGTTCCTCGCCGCTCCACAGCGCGACGCGAATCGTGCGGCGCGGCTTCGCGCCCACCGCCTGCAACGCGCGGATGGCCTCGAGCATCACCGCGCACCCGATCGCGTTGTCCGTGGCGCCCGTCGCCGCATGCCACGAGTCGAGATGGCCTCCGAGCATGATCACTTCCTGCGCCTTGTCCGTGCCGGGAATCTCGGCGATCACGTTGTGCTGCGTGGCGCCTTCGGGGAACGATCGGTTGACGATGTCGAGCTCGAGCTGTACGGCAACGCCATCCGCCATCAGCCTGGCGAGGCGGCCGTAATCTTCATTGCGCATGACGATGGTCGGTACCGCTTTGGCGATGTCGAACGTCCGGTTGTTGAACGCGCGAATCTGCCCGTGATCGCGCCCCGCGTCGTTCACGCGTCCCACCGCGCCGGCAGAGACCAGGAACTGATCGATGTGCTCGGCTTGCTGATTCGCCGTCAACACCTTCGGGTCTGGCGCGGGCGGTTGCGGCGGGCCTTGCGCCGGACCGGCGGGAGGCGCGGCGTCCACTTGCGTGCGCACGTCCTGGTCTTCGCGCCGCTTCGCGGGAGGATCGATGGTCACCGAGAGCTTCGCGGGCTGGCCGATCAAGACGATCCGGCCCTTGACTCTGTCGCGCACCGAGTCGAGATAGGTCGCAAGTTGCTCTTTCGTCGGCCGCGCAGGTGGCTCGATGAGGGTGGTCTCGGCCCGCACGGGACCGTTGGTGCCCGGCGTCCACGCGAGCGCCTCGACGACGAGCGCGTCCTTCACGGGCGCGATGACGTGGACGGCGAGCCGTTCGTTGAGCCAGCCCGGATGCCCGAAGCTCCAGGGCTCCAGATGCGCGTTCTTCAAGCCCCACTCACCAGCCTGCTTGACGATCCAATCCTGCGAGCCCCGCAGATTCGGCGATCCCGTCAGTCGGGGGCCGAAGCGATCGGTCAGCACGTGCAGGGTACGCATCACCTGCGAACGGTCGGTGACCTCGGCGCGGATCTTCCAGTAAACATCGCTTTCCACACGCTCCTGGGCGGCAGGTGTCTGCGAGGCCGTCAACGACACGGTCACGGCGACCACAACATATAGGGCGCGCATCGAAACCCTCCCCAAAGGGGGTCAGCCCCCTCAACGAATTGTGCGTACCTGTGGAAGACTGCACGAGACGATCCGGCCACCGACAGTTTTCCACAAGTCCGCAGAATTTGTTGAGGGGTCTGACCCCCTTGTATCATCGAGAGACATGCAGATTGCAAAGCCCGCGGTTCTGAAGCCGGGCGTCACGCTCGACACGCTTCCCGGCCCTCGGCCTGGAGACGAGGCGACCGCGGCGTCCGGTCGACTCGTTCGTGGCAAGGCCCTCATTTTCTGGGATCCGCGCACGCCGGGGAAGAAGCTCGACGCCATCGATACCGATCAGATTACGCCGGCCGCGGACTGTGTGTCCGAAAGCCTCGAGACCCTCGACGAACGGTGGAAGGTTGGCGCGTTCCGTTACCTGATGCCGGATTTCCGCACGCGCGTGCACCGCGGCGAGACCGTGGTCGTCGCCGGCGACCGGTTCGCGATCGGGTCGTCGCGCGAGATGTCACCGGCCGGGCTCAAGGCCATCGCCGAAGAAGTCGGCTTGGAGATGGTGATCATCGCCGGCCAGAACATGGGCGACATCTTCCGCCGCAACGCGTTCAACCTCGGCTTGCACGTCGTGCAGAGCCCGGAGGCGGTCATCGACGCGGCGGATGGCGACGAGTTCACCTTCGATCCGGTATCGCGGCGCATCGTCAACGTCACCCAGAACAAGACCTACGATCCAGTGCCGCTTACGCCGAAAGAGGACGAAATCCGGAAGAGCGGCGGCATCTTCGCGATCGGACGCCGTGAGTTCCGCTCGTCGGTGGAGCGCACGCCCTCGATCGACTGGGCAGACGCCTCGCGCGCGCGGCGGATGTCGACGACCGAGCAGATCATCTGGGCCCATCGCGTGGACAAGGACGCCGAGGTCGCGCCCGGCGCCACGGTTCGGGTCTATGCCGATCTGCTGCCCGCGTCCGACGGCACGGCGCCGTTCTCGATCCACACCTTCAATCAGATCACCGGCGGCGCGTCGATCGATCCGCGGCAAGCCGCGATTGCCAACGACCACTTCGTCTTCACCGGCAAGAGCGACGACGACAAGCAGACCAGCATCGGGCGGCAGTTCGCGCAGCAGCACGGCATCGAGCGGCCCTACTACGCGACGCCCGGCGACGGCATCTTCCATTTCTATTTTCCGGAGCAGGGGCTCGTCCTGCCGGGGCAGTTCATCCCCGGCGCCGATTCGCATTCGCGCGCGTACGGGGCGTACGGCGCCGTCGGGATGGGCGTGGGATCCACGACGCTGGGCTTCGGCTGGTCCACCGGCTACATCTACTTCACGATGGCGAAGCAGCGTCGCGTCCGGTTCACCGGCAGGTTGCTGCCGTGGGTGACCGGCAAGGACATCGTGCTCGAGCTGCTCCGGCGCTGGGGCGCGAAACAGTCACAGGGGATGTCGGTGGAGCTCGTCGACGCGAACAAGCAGCTGCCGATCGCGTATCGCAACACCATCGCCAACATGATGGCCGAGGCCGAGGCGCTCAACGGCGTCTTCGCGCCCGACGACATCACCTACGCCTGGTATCGCACCAAGGGGATGCGGGATCTGCCGTATCCACGCATCTCGTGCGGCGCAGATGCGGTGTTCGACATCGACGAAGCGCTCGTGCTCAGCGATGTCATGCCGATGATCGCCAAGCCGTTCAGTCCTGGCAATGCGTTCCCGGCCGAAGACGTCGCCAAGGAGCACATCGCGTTCGACAAGGCGATGATCGGCTCGTGCACGAACGGGAGCTACGACGATCTGTTGTCGGCGGCGCTGGTCGTGAAGGCGGCCCGCACGCAGGGGCTGACGCGTGCGGTGAAGGAGTTCATCGTGTTCCCAGGATCGGGCGGCGTCAAGGTGCAGATCGAGCAGCCGGATCAGCGGCTGGGTGGCGAATCGATCGCGGACGTCTTCCGTCAGGCGGGCGGAGAGATCCGCGATTCGTGGTGCGGGCCCTGCTTCGGTCAGGGCCGCGACGCGCTGGAGAAAGGGCAGCGCGCCATCACGTCGTTCAATCGCAACTGGCAGAATCGCATGGGCCTCGGCGGCGAAGGCTATCTGGCCAGCCCCTCGGTGGTCGCCGCGTCCGCGCTGATCGGCTACATGGCGCCCCCGACCGAGCTCGGATTGAAATGGGATCCTGAGATTTACGGGATGTAGGGGCGGTTCGCGAACCGCCCCTACCGTGACACGTCGTGCGTGACCACGTGGGCGCGTGAAATTGTGTCGATCGCCGGCGTGCCCGCCTGGCGCATGACGATCTCCAGCTCGCGGCGGAGGATGGCGAGGACGGTCTCCACCCCCTCCTGACCGAACGCCGCCAGGCCCCAGATGTAGGGGCGGCCGATGCCGGTTGCGGTCGCGCCCAGCGCGAGCGCCTTGAAGATGTCGGTACCGCGACGGATGCCGCCGTCGATGAGGACCGGGATCTTGCCACCGGCGCCAGCCACCACGTCCGGCAGACTCTCGACGCTCGGGCGCAGGCTCTCTTCCGCGCGGCCGCCGTGATTCGAGACGACGACGCCATCGGCACCGTGCTTGACGGCGAGCTCGGCGTCTTCGCGGGTGACCACGCCCTTGAGAAAGACTTTCATCTTCACCGCGCCCTTGAGCCGCGCGAGGTACTCCCAATCGAAGCGCGAGCGCTGATCCTCGGGCACAGGACCGCGCGCGAATGCCGATACCATGGGCCGGCGACGGTTGTCCGTGGTCGGATTGCCGTTCTCGTGACACGCGGAGCATTGACGCGAGTCCGCCCGTCGAGCCCGCGTGAGGGTTTCGCGGTTGCTGCCGCCGAGGAGATCGATCGTCCAGGCGATCGCGGGGCAGCCCGCGGCCTCCGCGCGCTTGATCATCGTGAGCGTGTCGTCCCAGCGATCGCGCGCGTAGAGCTGGAACCACGCGGGCTCACCGGGTCGAGCGGCGTTCAGATCCTCGATGGACGTCGTCGACAGCGTCGACATGATCTGCAGATGACCCTTCGCGGCCCGTGCGACCGCGATCTCGCCCTCAGGATGAAACGCTTTCTGACTGCTGACCGGGCAGACGAACAGCGGCGACGTCCACGTAGCGCCCAGCAGCCGCATCGTCAGATCGGGCGTGCGGACGTCGGTGAGGCGGCGGACGCGCAGTTGAATACGCGAGTAGCCGTCGCGATTGGCGCGAATCGTCCCATCGTCATCGACGCCCGTCGAGAGGTAGCCGAAGTGCGCCACAGGCAGCTTCTGCCGCGCGACGGCCTCGAAGTCCAGGACGTTGACGGCGTCCTTGGCCGCCTCGATGATCGGTTCGCTCGACAGGCTGTTCTGCAGCGGCGCGAGGTCGGCGCGGCCGGCGAGGAGGCTCAGGCCCCAGCGTGGAGGCAGCTCCATCAACGGCAGCAGCGGGCTTGCCGCGAGGAAGCGGAGGAACTGCCGGCGGGCGGTCGGATCTCTCGAAAGTGCCATACGCTCCACCAGATGACCTCGGCGCGGGTAAGCTATCACGGAATCCCGCGACGGCTGGTGGCTTGGGGCCCGGGGCTTGAGGCATGAATCCACACCTGATTGTGCTGTGCGCGCTACTCGCCTGGGTCGTGCCGGCGCACGCCGATAGTCAGACATCGCTGGCGAAGCGCCTTGGCGCGCTGATGCCGCCCGGCGATCGCACCTACACCATCGACAGCGCGGGGCAGACCCGGTCGGGACGGCGGCTCGTATCTGTAGAGCCGCTGGCGCCCGACGCGCGCAAGAAGGTGGTGATCGTCGGCGGCCTCGATGGCCGGCCAGAAAGCTCGGACACCGTCGTCAGCTTCCTGCGGTGGTGGCTCAACGACGCCGCCGCGCGACGCGCGCGCGAGACGTGGCAGATCGCCGCGGTCCCTTGCGTCCTGGCCGATGCCTGCGGTGATTCGCCCGCAACACCCGGTGCGGCTGTAGCCTCCGTTGCATTGACGTTCCCACCGGAGAAGGGGTTCTACGACGCGGCCGATCAACCGGAGTCGCGCTTTCTCTGGCGCTGGGCGGCGATGCAGGCGCCGGATCTGGTGATCGACGTTCGTACAGGGACCGCGACCGGATGGCGTGCGAACGCCTTGGCAACATCGCTGCTCGCGCCAGGAGGCGGGGCCAAAGCCACGCCTCTCGGCCCCAGCGGATCGTTCATAGCGTCCCTCGAACAGCCAGGTCTTTCCGGCATCGCCGCGGTGGCCGCGCTCGAGCTCACGACGACGACGGGCGTGCCTGCGGCGTTGATCGAGTTGCTGCAGCGCGGCGCCATGGTCGACCGATCGCCCCTCGGTCGCCTCATCGATACGCGCACCTCGCGCGCGCCGCTCGAGGTGGCGCGCGTGCTGGCGACGACGTATCCGGCCGCGCCGTCGATGAGTTACATTCCCGCGCTCGCGTGGTCGGGCGCACTCCGCCTGTCGTCGATGACGGGCAACGCACAGTGGCGCGACAAGGCCCGCGAGCAGATGCGGCCGTTCTTGACGGGAGAGAAGCCGGCGATCGCGGAGCGCTATCAACTGACCAGCCTCGCCGGCCACCTCGCGTTCGCGGACGTTGCCGAGGCGACGGGCGATCGAAATGCGGCAGCGCTCGCGCGCAAGGCCGCGGACTTCATCCTCTCGGACACGCCAACGGACATCGTCCGCTTTCGCACCAACTGGACCGACGACATGTTCATGGCCTCGTCGATTCTGTCGCGTGCCGCGGCCTCGACGGGCGACGCGCGATACGCCGACGCGGTCGGGCGGTTGCTGACGTCCTACGGCGAGACGCTTCAACGTCCCGATGGCTTGTTCATCCACGCGCAGGCGGGCCCGCACCCGTGGGGACGCGGCAACGGCTTCGCGGCGTTCGGATTGATGGAGGCGCTGACGCACCTGCCGGCGGACTGGCCCGTACGTCCTCAGGTTCTCGAGCGCTATCGACGGTTGATGCGCGCGATGGTCGATCGGCAAGCGCCCGACGGGATGTGGCGGCAGGTCGTCGATGACTCGGGCAGCTACCGGGAGCTGACCGTCACGGCGATGACCGTTGTCGCGATGGCGCGCGGCGTGCGTCTGGGTTGGTTGGACGCAAGCTATCGTGCGGCCGTCGATCGTGCCTGGCGCGGTGTGCTGGCCAGGATCGATGCCGATGGCGAGTTGGTGGACGTCTGCACCGGCACGGGAGCCGGTCCGACGACGCAGTACTATCTGGACCGCGCCGCGATCAGCGGCGCCGACGATCGTGGCGGGGCAATGGCGCTGACCGCCGCGCTCGAGATGGCCGAGCTGCAGGCGCAACCCTCGCGCACGTCGTTGCAGCAGTTGCTGGACACCGAGCTCGCGCGCATTCCCGCGCGCGCCGGCATCTGGGTGAAGCACCTGACCAACGGCGAAGAAGCCGGCGTGCGTGGCGACGACACCTTCAACAGCGCCAGCGTCATCAAGATTCCCGTGATGGTGCTCGCGTTTCAGCTCGCCGATCAGGGCAAGCTGTCGCTCGAGGAGCGCGTCACGATACAGGCGGCCGATGTTCGTGGCGGATCGGGTGTGTTCCGGTATCACGACCCCGGCATGCAGCCCACGCTCCGCGACGTCATCCTCCAGATGATCATCACGAGCGACAACACCGCGACCGACATCGCCATCGCCAAGGTGGGAGGCGTCGCGCGCGTCAACGCCTGGCTCAAGGAGCGTGGCTTCGCCGATGGCATGCGCTTGACGCAAACCACCGGCGATCTGTTCGCCAAGTATCGGGCGCTGCCCGAGGGGCAATCCAACGGCAAGACCAACGACGATCGCACCTACTGGCTGGGCGAGCTGACGCCGCACGCGACCGCGCGCATGCTGGAGGGGATTCAGCGCAGGACGATCGCATCGGAGAAGAGCTGCGAGGACATGCTGCGCATGCTGCGGGCGCAACAGGCAGGTGCGCGACGGTTGCCGCACTTCCTGACCGTGCAGGTCGCGCACAAGACGGGCGATTTCCCGCCGGTGCTGGCCAACGACGTCGGCATCATCTACAGCCGCTCGGGGCCCATCATCGTCTCACTCTTCTTGAATGCGATCACCGAGCCATACGGCGAGGCCGAGGATCGGATGGGCAGAATCGCCCAGCGGATCGTGCAGTACTACGAAACACCACGGTAGCCACGAAGCACACCAAGAACACCAACGACGATTCGCCACCAAGACACCCAAGGTTCTCAATTTTCGAGAAAAGAGCGAGCCACACCGAGATGCGTGCCTTCCTGACGATCGTTCTGTTGATGGCAACCTGCCCGGCGGCTGCACGCGCGCAGGCAGTCGAGCCGCTGTGGCCGGGCGCGAAGTACGACCCGGCGATTCCCATGCTCAAGCAGGTCCTCGGCTACGAGCCAGGCGAGGAGATCTCATCACCCGATCAGGTGGGGCAGTATCTTCGGGCGCTGGCGACCGCCGCGCCGACACGGACGCGTCTCGTCGAGTACGCGCGCACGTGGGAGAACCGCCCCCTCTGGCTGATGATCATCGGCAGCGCCGAGCGCCTCCAGCGGCTCGATGCCGTGAAGGCCGACTTGAAACGCCTGGCGGATGCGCGTGGCCTGCCGTCGGGCGAGGGCGATCGCCTTGTCAAAGAGCTCCCCGTCGTCGTGTGGCTGGTGCACGGCGTGCACGGCAACGAGATCTCCTCGTCGGATGCGGCGCTGCAGGAGGCGTATCACTTGCTGGCGTCCCAAGGAGATGCCGGCGTCGACAGCGTGCTGCGCGATGCGCTGGTGCTGATCGATCCGATGCAGAACCCCGATGGGCGGGCGCGGTTTCTGTTTCAGAACATGCAGGGCCGGGCGATGCCCGCAGCCGATCCGACACCGTACAGCGCCGAGCACGATGAGCCCTGGCCCGGCGGTCGCACGAATCACTATCTGTTCGACATGAACCGCGACTGGTTTGCGCAGTCGCAGCCCGAGACCCGCGGACGACTGAAGATCGCGTTGGAATACTGGCCGCACGTCAGCGTCGACCTGCACGAGCAGGGTGGTGACAACACCTACTATTTCGCGCCGCCGGCCGACCCCATCAACCCGCACATCACGAAGAGCCAGATCGCCGCCTACGATCTCTTCGGCCGCGCCAACGCTGCGCGGTTCGACGAGCGCGGGTGGCCCTACTTCATTCGCGAGGTCTACGACGCGTTCTATCCGGGCTATGGCGACTCCTGGCCGACGTTCCACGGATCGATCGGCATGACCTACGAGCAGGCCTCCGCGCGGAGCCTGTCGTTCGCGCGCAGCGACGGGAAGACCCTGACCTACCGCGACGGCGTGATGCATCACTTCAACGCC
Organism: Vicinamibacterales bacterium; assembly: GCA_036732565.1. Classification (GTDB taxonomy): domain Bacteria; phylum Acidobacteriota; class Vicinamibacteria; order Vicinamibacterales; family UBA2999; genus JAIVJN01. Next base: position 4,070 of record DAINCF010000114.1, on the reverse strand, counting down.
GCGATCACGACCGCCATCACCGCGGCGCGCGCTCGAGAGCGGCTCCTGCGCGACTTCCTGGAGTACAGGCGGAGTGCGATCGCGGAAGGCGAGAAGGGGCCGATTCGAGAGTACGTGCTCGTGCCAGGACACGATCCGTCGCGCGCCGATCGGCTCGCGCGGAACCTGGCCACGCAGGGCATCGACGTGCGCAGGGCCGCGGAGCCCGTGAAGCTTGGCGACCGAACGGTGCCGGCTGGCGCGTACGTCGTGTCCGCCGCGCAGCCATCCGGTCGTTTGCTGCGCAACCTGCTCGACACGAAGATCGACCAGCCCGAGGATTTCATCAAGCGTCAGGAAGAGCGGCGCAGGCGACGACAGCCGGATCAGATTTACGACATCACCGCGTGGAACCTGCCGCTGCTGTTCGATGTCGAGGTCGTCACCAGCGCCGCGCCGATCAACGCGAAAACGACGGCCGTGCCTGCCAACCACGAGGCGCCGCCCTTCGACCCTTCGACACGCTCAGGGACATCCCGCGCGGAGTCGAGGGACGAGTCGCGCGCTGGCAGGCTCGCGCAGGGCAAGGTGGGTTACCTGATGCCGTGGGGCTCCGCGGCCGCGGCGCTGTCTGTCGAAGCGGTGCAGCGCGGCCTGCGCTTTCACAGCGTCGGTGGCGCGTTCACGCTGAACGCCCGTCGCTATCCCATCGGCACGATTGTCGTGCGCAACGCGGAGAACCCGAGCGATCTGCACGCACGGCTCGGCGCGCTGGCGGCCAAGCACGGCGCGGAAGTCGTACCGATCGACAGCACCTATGTCGACTCGGGCACCTCGCTCGGCAGCAACGACGTGGCGTATCTCAAGCCGCCGCGCGTGCTGATGGCGTGGGATACACCGGCCCAATCCACCTCTGCCGGTTGGACGCGCTACGTCCTGGAGCAGCGGTTCGGCCAGCCCGTGACCGCCGTACGGACGAGCTCGCTCGGCCGCGTCGACTTCGCCGATTTCGACGTCCTGGTGCTGGCATCTGGGAGCTATAGCGGCGTCATCGGCGACGCGGTGCTCAATCGCGTGAAGGATTGGCTGCGCGCCGGCGGCACCCTGGTGACGATGGCGGAGGCGACGCGCTGGGCGACGGCCGCGAATGTGGGCTTGCTCGACACCACCCTGTTGCTCAAAGATGGGCGGCCAGATACACCGAGTCAAGGTGCGCAGGGTGCCCAAGGTGCCCAAGGTGCCCAAGGTGCCCAAGGTGCCCAAGGTGCCCAGGGTGCCTCGGGTGCCCAGGGTGCGTCGGGTGCGGGGCGGCCGGCGGGTGGGGGCGGAGCGCCCTCTGAGTTCGATTACGACAAGGCGATTCAGCCCGAGCGCGAACGGCCGGACGCGCAGCCGGGGGCGATCTTGCGCGTCACGCTCGACACCGATCATTGGTTGAGCGCCGGCAACGACGCGGAGACGCAGACGATGATCGAGGGCGCGCGCGTCTTCGCGCCGCTCAAGTTGAACAGCGGACGCAACGTCGGTATTTACGGCAAGAAGGACACGTTGATTGCGGCGGGACTGATCTGGCCCGAGAACCGCGACTTGCTCGTGCAGAAGGCGTTCCTGATGCATCAGCCGTTCGGTCAGGGACATGTGATCGGCTTCGCCGAAGATCCGAACTACCGCGCGTTCTCGGAAGGCACGATGTTGTTGTTCATGAACGCCGTCCTATTGGGACCGGGGTATTGATCGGCCTCGAGCCACACGCCTCAAGCCGGCACGTCGTAATTCACGATGAGGACATTTAGATGAGACGCACACTGCGAGCCAATCTTCGGTATCTGACCTTCGTCGCCGCGGTTTGTGCGCTGTACGCTACCGCGCCGTCGGCACAGACGCCCTACTATCCGCCCGCCGGCGCGTGGGCGAAGAAGGCGCCGACCGAAGTCGGCATGGACGCCGCCAAGCTCGACGCCGCCGTCGCGTTTGCCAAGACGAAGGAGACCAACATGCCGAAGGACTTCTCGACCCAGGAGAAGATCTTCGGCACCCTGCTCGGCCCGATCCCCGACAATCGCGCGGCGACCAATGGCGTCATCATTCGCCGTGGTTATGTCGTCGCCGAGTTCGGCGAGACCAACCGCGCGGATCCGACCTACTCGGTCGCGAAGAGCATGCTCGCGACGGTCGCCGGTGTGGCGGTGCGCGATGGCCTCATCAAGGATCTGAATTCGCCGGTGGGCGCGACCGTCCGCGACGGCGGCTACGAGACGCCGCACAACGCCAGCATCACCTGGATGCATCATCTGCAGCAGGAGTCCGAGTGGGAAGGGGAGATGTGGGGCAAGAAGCACGACTTCGTCGGTACCCAGCCGTTCGGTGACGGCGAGCGCAAGCCTCGCGAGCTCGAGCGCCCGGGCAGCCACTACGAGTACAACGACGTGCGGATCAATCGCTTCTCGCTGTCGATGCTGCGGCTGTTCAAGAAGCCGATCCCGGATGTCTTTCGCGACGAAGTCGCCTCGGCGATCGGCATGTCCAACACCTGGCAGTGGATCCCCTACAAGAACGCCTACGTGGAGATCGACGGCAAGAAGCTCGCCTCCGTGAGCGGCGGCACGCGCTGGGGTGGCGGCGTGTGGATCAACTCCTGGGACATGGCGCGCTTCGGCTACCTGTGGCTGCGCGGCGGCAAATGGGGCAGCAAGCAGATCGTGCCCGCCGCCTACGCCAAGGCCGCCCTGACGCCCAGCGCGAACGGTCCGGACTACGGCTACCTCTGGTGGCTGAACACGCAGCAGAAGAACATGCCCGGCCTGCCGATCAACGCGTTCGCCGCGCGCGGCGCCGGTAGCAACACCATCTTCGTCTCGCCCGACCACGATCTCGTGATCGTCTGGCGCTGGCACTCTGGCGCGCAGAACGCCGACTCGACGTTCTACAAGATGGTCATCGACTCGATCACGGCCACACAGACGCAGCAGTAACGGCGGTCCGCCTTCGCGGTGCTCGCTTCGGCGGAGAGGTTGCGAACCGCCCCTACGAGAGCGCCGCTCGAAGATCGACGCAGCAGGCCGGGCAGCGCGTCGCTTTGACCGAGATCGCGCTGAAGCAGTAAGGACATTCGCGGGTCGGCGGCGTCGCTTCGGGGGTCTCAGGTGCCGCCTTCTTGAAGCGGTTCGCCTGCTTGACGATCATGAACACGGCGAACGCGATGATCAGGAAGTTGACCACGTCGTTGAGGAAGGCGCCGTAGGCGATTACCGGTACTCCGAGGTCCTTCGCCTCGGCCAGCGAGGGCGGTATCCCCTTCGTCGCATCGAGCACGAAAAACAGACTCGAGAAATCGACGCGGCCCAGCACGAGGCCGAGCGGCGGCATCAACACGCCCTCTACGAGTGACGTGACGATCTTGCCGAACGCGGCGCCGATGATCACGGCGACCGCCAGATCCAGCACGTTGCCGCGCGCGATGAACTCCCGGAACTCCTTCAGCATGGGTCCCCCTTCCGTTCGCACACTATAGTTCCGGATGTGGGGAACCCGTTGGTGATCAGGCAGGACGCGTCCCGGTTGGCCTTGCGCGGTCCAGCTCGGTCGCTGATAATGCATCCCGCCCAGACGCTCCCCGGACTGGCGTGGACTATAAGCAATTCTTTCTCGATAACCTGGGCCTGATCGATCAGGTTGTTCGCTACATCGGACGACGGCACCACCTGTCCGGAGCCGAGCTGGATGACTTCCGCGGCCTCGTCTACTTGAAGCTCGTCGAGCATAACTACGCCATCCTCCAGAAGTTCCAGGGCCGGAGCGCGCTCGCGACGTTTCTGACCACCGTGATCTCGCGGATTTTCCTCGACGAGCGCATTGCGCGGTGGGGGAAGTGGCGTCCCTCCGCGGCCGCCCGTCGTCTTGGCCAGACGGCCATGTGGCTCGAACAGCTGATGTCGCGCGATGGCCTGAGCTTCGAGGCGGCGGTCGAGACGCTCAGAATCAACCACCACATCCGCGAGACCGACGCACAGTTGGCGGAGATCCGGCGGTGGCTCCCGGCCCGCGCGCCCCGGCGCGAGGCCAGCGACGAGGAGCTCGGCAGCATGCCGATG
>DAINCF010000113.1:0-16166 GCA_036732565.1 Vicinamibacterales bacterium | reverse complement strand
GGACTCGGCGTCGCGGCGGGCGCGCGCGACGCCGGCTCGGGCACGCGCACATCACCGACCGCCGACGAGGTGATGATGGCGCGCATGGTGTCGGTGTCGCGCTTCAATCGCTTGAGATCGGCGCGGAGATCCGCGGCCGACTGATAGCGCGTGTCGCGGTTCTTCTCCAACGCCTTCGTGATGATGCGGTCCAACTCGTGCGGGACGTTGGCGTTGAGCTCCGATGGCGGAGGCGGCGCCTTCGTCAGGATGCCTTCGAAGATGACCGCCGGCGTGGCGCCTTGAAATGGGGGACGACCGGTGGCCATCTCGTAGAGTACGACGCCGAACGAAAAGATGTCGCTGCGCGCGTCGATCTCCTGTCCGCGTGCCTGCTCGGGCGACATGTACGACACCGTCCCGAGCGTCGTGCCGACGGTCGTCAGCCCCTCGTCGCCTGACTGCGTCGCCGCGAGCTCGGACGGGGACTTGCGACGCTCACCGAACTTGGCCACCCCGAAGTCGAGCACCTTCGCCTGGCCACGCCTGGTGATGAACAAATTGGCCGGCTTGATGTCTCGATGGACGATGTCTTGCGCGTGCGCGGCGTCCAGCGCATCGGCGATCTGAATGCCGAGGTCGAGCACGTCGTCCGTCGGCAGCGGCCCGCGCGCCATGCGCGTCTTGAGGGGCTCGCCCTCGAGCAGCTCCATGACCATGTACTGCTCGCCGTCCTGCTCGCCGAGGTCGTGCAGGACCGCGATGTGGGGATGACTCAGGGACGAGACAATCCGCGCCTCCCGTCTGAAGCGCTCCATCGATTCGGGGCTTCGACGGGCATCGTCGGTCAGGCGCTTGATGGCGACACGCCGGCCGAGGCGCGTATCTTCGGCCTCGTACACCGTGCCCATGCCGCCACTGCCCAATTGCCCGGTGATGCGATAGTGCGAGATCGTCTGACCGATCATGGTTGTCTTCGTAGCGGCACGGTTGCCTTCGTAGCGGCCGGCCTTCAGGCCGGCCGATCCGGGCCGCCCTAAAGGACGGCCCCTACGTACGTTGGTCAGCAGCCTAGCCGCGACCGGAACCGGGTGCAAGCGGTTGCGGTTGGACGGCTACGAGCGGCAGCGGCCGGCCGCTCGCATAACGCCGAATGACGCGCTCGACGACGTCCGCCATCATGTCCAGGAACACCGGGGAGTCATTGACGGCCGACGCTCGTGTCATCGCCAGTCCCAGGGACGCCGCCACGTCGGCCGCCTCGTGATCCAGGTCGTACAGCACCTCGACGTGATCGGACACGAATCCGATCGGCGACACGACCACGGCGTCGATGCCTTCCGCGCGCGTCTGACGCAAGTAGTCGGAGATGTCCGGCTCGAGCCACCGATCCTCCGGTCGACCGCTTCGACTCTGATAGACGAGTGCCCAATCCGATCGGTTCAGCCGCTCGGCGACCAGACGTGCCGAGACGCTCAACTGCTCGCGATACTGCGACCGGACCGCCGCCGACTCGGGCACGCTGTGCGCCGTGAAAATCAGCCGCGCCCGCTCGCGCAGATGCCCTGGGAGCTCACTCAGCGCGCGGTCAATCTGGCGCGCGTTGGCGTCGACGAACAGCGGGTGATCGTACCAGCTCGCCACGTACGTCACCATCACATCGGTCAGACCGCGCTCGCGCAGCGCCACGCGCGCATCGTCGACATTGCGTCGGTACTGCTCGCAGCTCGAGTACCCGGCATGCGGCGCGGCGATGAAGCCGATGATGCGCCGCAGGCCCGCCCGCGACATCTCGGCGAGCGTGTCGGCGATGAACGGATGCCAGTTGCGCATACCGACGTACACCGGCAAAGGCGCGCCGCGCGACGCCAGCACGCGTTCGAGCCCCCTGGCCTGGCGACGGGTCAACTCGGTAATCGGTGAGATGCCGCCAAACGCCTCGTAGTGTCGCGCGACCTCGTCGATACGGCCCGGCGCGACCGGACGCCCCCGAAGCACGTTCTGTAAAAACGGGCGGATGTCGTCGAGACCCTGGGGACCACCGAAGGAGATGACGAGGACGGCATCGAAGCGCACGCTGCTTCGGATTGTACAATCCGCTGACTGGAGGGACTCATGGCGAAACGGTATAGCGTGTCGACGATCCTGGCGGTCGGTGTGGCGCTGATGGGCGCCCGCGTGGCCACGCAGCCATTTCCGCCTGGATACCTCGACCCGGCGCCGATTCTGGACGCGGCCGCCAAGGCCATCGGCGCGGACAACTTGAAGTGCATCACGATTTCCGGCACCGCCTATGGCGGCGCCGTCGGACAGCAGTTCGAGTCGGCACGCAACGTCGATTGGCCCCGCATCGATTCCCTGGCCAACTACACCCGAACCATGAACTGGGAAGCCGGGACGATGACCGAGGAGTTCGATCGCAAGCCGGGTCTGAATCCCGCCGCGTGGAAATACGGCATCGGATGGACCGACGGGCCGCTGCAGCAGAACCCGCACCAGACTTTCGTGTTGTCGGGCCGCCACGCGTGGCAGATGGACGGCGCCAACGCCAAGCCCGTGCCCACGCCGACGGAGCTCGCCGAGATCTACGCCCTCGAGCTGTGGCTGAACCCGCCCGGCTTCCTGAAAGCCGCGCGGATGCCGGGAGCGAACCCGAAGGCCACCTGGCGGTGGGAGCTCGGGGAAATGGGTCGTGACGGCCCAGAGGTGAAGCCCGCCAAGGTACGGGTGGTCTCGATCACGCTCAACGGCAAGTACCGTGTCGACGCGACGATCAACCAGGAGAACCTGCTCCCACGCATCCATACCTGGGCGCCGCATCCCGTGCTTGGAGACATGAACTACGAGCACGAATTCACCAACGACAGCTACGTCGATCTCGGCAACGGAATCCGGTTTCCCACCGGATGGCACTCACATCAGGGGTGGGACGACAACTACGGCGCACAGAACATCACGGCCGGTCACAACGCGTTCGGCGGCACGTTGAAGGACGTGCGGGCAAACCAGTGTCCGCCGACGCCCGCCGTGCCCGACTCCGTGCGGCAGGCCACGTTTCCCGTCAGAGTGGAGACGCAAAAGCTCGCCGAGGGGGTCTATCTGTTGGGCGGGGGATCGCACAACAGCATCGCCGTCGAGTTCAAGGATGCCATCGCCGTCTTCGAAGCGCCGCTGGACGAGGAACGCAGCCTGGCGGTGATCGAGGCGATCGTCAAATTGATACCGGACAAGCCGATCCGCTGGGTGATCAATTCTCACCAGCACTTCGACCACGCCGGCGGCCTCCGCACCTACATGCACATCGGCGCCACCATCGTCTCCCACTGGAAGAACTACGACTTCTTGACGCGCGATGTCCTCAACTACGCGCAGCGCACGTTGAAGCCGGACATGGTCTCGCTGTGGCCGCCGACAGAGCTCGCGGAGGGCTATTACTACGAGGCCATTCGAGAGAACTTCATCATCAGCGACGGCACGCGGAACCTGAACATCTACTACGTCCATCCGCTGCAGCACGTCGAAGGCATGCTGATGGCGTTCCTGCCGACCGAGAAGTTGTTGTTCGAAGCCGATCTCTTCGACACCGACAAACCGCGGCTCGCCACACCGACTCGCGATCAGACCAGCTTCCACACGGCCGTCACCAGACTCGGACTCGAGGTCGCCCAGATCGTCCCCGTGCACGGCAAGCCCGTGCCGTGGACGGACTTCACCAGCGCGTTCAAGACCGACCGCGCAGGCGTCCGGTAGTGCTCGAGGTTCTCTACGCGTTCGGCTGAATCTCGATCACCTCGTAGCGATGGCTCCACCACGTGGTCCAGCGATCGCGCAGGCCGGCGAACGCCTCGTCATCCAGCCGATAGGTCGTGATGACTGCGCTTCCACCGCCGTGCGGAGATTTGGCCGTCGTCGGACGCGTGCCCAGGATGACGAGACCATCACCGTATCCGTCGACGGTCAACCCGACCTGAGACGCGGACCGAAACCAGACCTCACCCGCGAACGCATCGCCCATGGCCGTGGTCGCGGTGTAGCGCTGGCCGATCGGTACGGTCATGAGGCCAGACAGGCCGAGCGCATCGGGCGGCAGCGAACCAGACGTTTTGGCACGTCCGTTCAGATAGAGCGTGCGACGGTCTGCGCCGCGATGGCGTTCGAGCGCGAACCGAAGCTGCTGCGTGAACGTCAGCCATCCTTCGACGATATCGTCGTAGATGCCCGTCCAGCTTGAATCGGTGACTGGCGCCGATCGGATCAACCGCACGATGGTGTGCGTGCCGCGGGCCTCGAGCGTGTATCGATCCGCTTCCATCTGCAGCGTATGGGTGGCGTCCGATGCCTGGCCTTCGCCGCCGAAGATGAAGGCGAGCTCCTCGGTCAGTCCCGCATGATCCCATCCGAACCAGCGCCGGAGCTCCGCTGGATCGCGCAGCGCGCGCCAGACGTCATCAATGGGTGCGGCGACGAGAATCTCGACGAGGACGCGATCGGGGTCCTTCATGTTGGTCTCCTGTCCGAGGCGCGGGATGCCCACCGACGACGATGCGATAGCGGCGTCCGCCGTTGGAGGTCTGGGACTTCGAGGCCTCGCGGGTCACGAACTCGCTCAGCGCCGTAACGAAGCGCTCGAGATCGGCCGGAGTCGCAAAGCTGACGTCGGTGTCGAGCGTGAACACCAGCAGGCGCTTTCCCTGCCGCTCGGCGCGCGCCTGCATACGACCCACGTCGCGGACGATGGCCGCGGCGGAATCGATCAGGTGCTCGGCGGCGAACCGGTCTTGCGCGGACGCGCGCGCCGCCGACACATCACGTGGGCCCATCACCGACGGGTCGACGACGAACGCCTCGGCGCGCACGGCGAGCACGCGTTCGACGCAGCCGCGACGCTGGCGCTCTTCGACCAGCTCGATCAGCCCCGCCGCCTCGAGGGTCCGCAAGTGATAGTTCACACGCTGCCGACCCAGCGTCAGCTCCGACGCGAGCTCGGTGGCAGAGGCTGGCGTGCGCAGGCGCTCCAGCAGCTTTCGCCGCATGGGCGACAGCGCCACCCGCACGCGCTCCGGCTCCTCGACGAGGGCGATGCGTTCAGCTGCCATGTGGTGACCCAAGCCTATTTTAGGAAATTTAATTTGTTAAATAGGCAGCCAACCAGGCAGCATCGCGATGGGACATGGTGGGGCGGCTCGCGAGCCGCCCCTACCCAAGCCTTCTCCAGCGCGAGCGATCGACGACGACCGCCAACAGGGATCCGGCGACGGCAAGCCCCAGCACAGCGAGGCCATGCGCGCCGATCATGTGCGCGGGCTCGGAGATCCAGCACGCCAGCCGCCACCCGGCATCGGACAGGATGCCCGCCGACGTCCCGCACAAGGCACCGGTGATGGCCGGCCGCGTGGGAAACGCGCGGGCCGCCATGAGCGTCGTCAGGATCATGAACGGCGCGCCAACCGCCAGCGGCCACACCACGCACTCGATCCAGTACTGCCACTCTCGCCCAGCCGGAACCACGGTGTGGCTCGCCGCGTCCGTGAGGATGGTCACCCCGAGCACGAGCAACACCGTCAGCACGCTCGCGAACGCGAGGGCCCGCCCTGAGACGTTGCGACCGGGCACCGCTTCGCGGAAGCCGAGTGCGAGGAGCCACAGACCGAGCAGTGCCTGCAGGCTGGTGAGGCCCCACGTGAGCAGCGGCGCATAGGCGTCCAGGTCCCCCCGCGCTCCGGTCGCCAGCGGCGCCGTGACGGCCAGCAGCAGACCGAGCGGCACCAACGTCCACACGCGCCGCGACGATCTCGGCAGCGGGCGGACCGGAGTGAGGCTGCCGACGATCTCGTCGCGATACGTGCCACCCGAACGAGAGACGGGATCAGTCATCGCGACGCCCTCGCAGCCACGCACGCATGACCCGTGCGGCGCGACTCGATCGAATCTTGGCGGCCCCGGGCTTGATCCCCAGCTTGGCGCCGACCTCCTTGAACGACAGCCCCCACAGATGATGAAGCACGAACGCGCGGCGGCCGTCCGCTGGTAGATGACGCAGCACCGATTCGACTTCCTGGCGGGCGTGCAGCCGCTCCGTCTGGGTCGACACCGAAGGCGTATCTCCGCGCGCCTCAACGGAGAGCTGCTCGTGTCGCGCACGGCGGGTGCTGCTCCGTCGATACATCAGGAACACGCGCTTGGCGATGGCAAAGACCCACGGCCGCACCGGCTCGCCCGGCGTGTGCGCCGCGCGTGACCGATGGATCTGGAGGAACGTTTCCTGGAGCAGGTCGTCGGCTCGAGTGGGGTCCCGCGACAGCCTCGTCAGGTACGCTTTCAGATCGGCCGCGAGCGCATCGTGCAATCGGTCGAAGGCCTCGACGCTGCCGCCCTGGTATTCAGCCATCAGAATGCGCAGCCTCGGATCTTCGGTCGGCGGCGCGTGTGGGTTCTGCATCAATCGGGTGCGAATGCTCGACTTAGTCTAGCGTTCACCCGGCCTCTCACCTATCAGAACACCGTCCGCAGCAAGTAGGACACCTTGACGAATACAGTTCGTCCGGTGCGCCGGTATCCGGGAACCGGCGCGCCGCTGAAGCGATCGAAGCCATCGATGGTCGCCGCGTCGTTGTACCCGGCGTAGACCGCCGTTCCCGGACTCGGCGTCCAGCCAAACAGATACTGCCCGCGCATGGTGGCGCCGGCGGAGTCCCAGTCGGTGCGCAGCCGCAGGAACGTGAACGGCGTGAACTGATACGTCGTGTGCCAGCTCACGAGCGTCGCGTCGTACGCGGTCAGCCCAGTGTCGTTGCGCACGAGGCGATTGCGGCTGGCGTCGACCGAGGTGCGGAGGGCATCGACCGGCCGCCACGTCACCGTGCCGCCGACGGTCCGCGACGTCGCCGGCCCGGGATCGAACGGCGCATCGGGATCGGTGAGCGCGGCCGGGCTGACGCGCGGGTACTTCGGGGCCGCGCCGAAGTCGTAGTCGTAGACGTCCCAGCTGTCCGAGTGGTTGATCGAGAACGTCAGCGCTTCGGTCGGCGCGCTGCCAATCTCGAGGAAGTAGCCCTTCCAATGGGTCGAGCGTTCGCTGTCGCCGATGAACGCGCCCGCGCGGCCAGGCCCGCGCCGTACGCCAAACTCCTCCTCGAACAGGCGCTCGTAGTCGCTGAACGCATACGCGCGCACGAAGCCGCGGCGCCTGAGCGTCAACTCTGCCTGCGGATACACGTAGACGAAGTTGGCGCGGCCCTGCCAGTCCCACTGCGCGTGCGAGATGTTCGTCAGCCTCCAGGAGATCAGCCGCGCATTCGGGCGCGGCTCGGAGTTGTAGGTGGTGTTGACGTTGATCGCGTTGGTGTTGACGCGTCGCGTAAAGCCGAGATCGGCGCGGTAGTCGGGACTCGAGCCCGACGAAGTGACGACGGTCTGCCAGTGTCGGCCGCGGCGCTCGAGCCTCGCGTAGTAGCCGAGGCCCGCGCCATAGCGTTGATACGTCCCACCACGCAGCGCGTCGCGGAACGGCACGTCGGCAAAGGTGCTCGCGACTTGCGTCGTCACCACGGTCGTGTCGCTCAAGCGCACGCGTGCGTCAGCGCTCACAAGGCTGCTGTCTTGGCTCCCGTCATCCAGGCTCGTCAACGTCAGGCCGATCGTCGAATCACGTCCGACGTCGCGCTTGACTCGTGCCGCCGTCTTCGTCGAATGGTCTTCGGCAAAAAGGACACCGACGGTGGTGCGACCTTGCTTGCCGGTCAGCTTGACGGCGTAGTCGGGGGCCACCATCGTTCTCGTGTGAATGACGGTGATCGGCGTTTGAAACGTGTCGATGCCTTCCAGAAAGAACGGACGTTTTTCGTCGTAGAAGATCGGGAAGCGTTGGTTCACGGTGAGCACGAGCTGATCGGCTTCGACCTGCGCGAAGTCTGGATTCGCGGTGAAGGCCGCGTTCATCGTCGGCGTGATGCCCAGGTTGACCGTGACCCCGGGCTCGGGATCCACCTTCCCTTCACGAAAGCCTTCCCTCGTCAACTCGCCGGCCTGGGTGCTGACACCGGTGCCGATGATCTCGAGCAGACGCCCCTCGCCGACGTTGCTGAATTCGCCAAGCTGCCCGGCCTGATCGAGAAGACTGGAGCGATCGCGCGACAGCGGCATCCAGGAGATCTGCTCGTTTCGGTCGCGCCGGATGAAGCGCTGGACATGCAGGCCCCAGGTGGGCGATTCCCCGCTGCGATAGCGCAGCGAGGCGAACGGAATCGCGGCTTCGACGGTGTAGCCATCGGCGTCGACGGTGCCCTTGGAGTCGATGACCAGGTCCACCGTCAGATCGGGGTCGAGCTTCCCTTCGGTGTAGATGCCATCGGCCTGAATGCCGTAGGGATTGAAGAAGATGTAGTAGGCGCGGCGCTGATCGCGAAAGGTATCGAGATACACACCGATGACGTCATCGTCGGTAATCGCATCGCGACGGGCGACGGTGGCTCGCACCCGCCCTGAGGCGTCGCTGGCGCGGAACGCGAGATAGAGCGCGCGGCCGTCGTATCCGATCAGCACCTCGGTGCGCTCGGACGGCTCGAGGTTATCGCCCGGCTGCACCTGCCGGAAACTGTCGATCCGCGCCGCGCTCGACCACACGTCATCGTCGATGTGGCCGTCGATGACGGGCGCCTGCTCGAATCGCATCGGGCGCACCGCGCCCGCGGATCCCGACGTGGATTGTGCCCACGCCGGCGATGCGCACGCCGCGAGCGCCACGAGCGCAACGCCCCTGCTCCACTGCTCCATGTCTGCACTATGCCGACCAGGAGCGGCGGGTAACCCGATCGTGGTCGCGCGACGCTGCGTTACCGTGCTCAATCGAGTGGCATATTCGTCACCATGCCGGTGCGTCTACTCTTCCTGATGGCTCTCGCGGCGATGGGCACCGTGTCGGCGACGACCGCGTCGCCGGCCTCGTCGGCACGCGACTGCTGCCCAGTGCTGGAATTGCGGCAGTACACCCTGAAACCCGGACAGCGTGACGCCCTGATTGCGCTGTTCGATCGACACTTCGTCGAAACCCAGGAAGCGGTGGGCATGAGGATCGCCGGTCAGTTTCGCGATCGCCGCCGCGCCGATCGATTCGTGTGGATTCGCGGTTTCGCCGACATGTCGAGTCGCCACGCGGCCTTGGAGCAATTCTATGGAGGGCCGGTCTGGGCCGAACACAAGGCTGCAGCCAACGTCACGATGCTGGACGTCAGCGATGTCCATCTGCTCAGGCCCGCGCGATCGGATACGGTGTTACACCTCGATGTGAGCCGTCGGCCGGCCGTCGGCGAGGAGCGAAGGGCTGTGCCGGTCCTCGCGGTGATTCACCGCTTGCGCCAGCCAGCGGACGGCTTGGTGGTCTCGCGATTCGAACAGCAGGTCGTTCCAGAGCTGCGACGCCACGGGGTGCAGGTCGAATCCATTTTCCTGACAGAGCCTGCGCCGAACACCTTCAAGGGGCTGCCGGTCCGCGAGGGCGAGCACGTGCTGGTGTGGTTCGGGACGGTCCGCCACGGAGAACCGCCGTCCGTGCGACAGCTGCAGGAGGCCAGCGCGGCGTTGAGCGCATCGACGGTGGCACCGCTCGAAATCTTGGAGCTGGACGCCACGCCGCGCTCGCTGCTGGGTCATCCGTGACCCTGCTCGTCGACAAGTGCGCTGACCACGGTGGCCGACAGCCATTTCTGATACCGGTCCGGTGACCAGCCACCCTCGTGGACCAGCATGCGATAGACGTCGCGGCTGGTGTATATCCAGAGAATCCGCCGGGCGTCGGCGAGCGTGAGGCCGTGTTTCGCTTTCGATTGCGCGAAGAGGAGCCGCACGCGCGCTTCCTGCATGTCGAAGCGGGTCTGCTCGAACTCCTGCTCGATCTTGCGTAGCACCGGCGAGAACGCTGATGCCCCGCGCATGAGCCCGAGCTCGGCGCTTTCGGCTTCGTAGATGGCCCGCGCCACGTTGGCGCTGAGCGCCACCAGCCGGACCGGATCGGTCTCGCCCTGCAACTTCGCCAGGGCCGCATCGAAGTGCGGACCGAACAGCGTCGCCAGCAGCAGGCCCCGCAAAATGCCCTCCTTCGACTTGTAGAGCGCATAGACGGTCGGCACGGCGACGGCGGCCTTCTTCGCAATCTGCGCGATGGTGACGCGGTCGATGCCATGCCGCACGAACAGCGTCCGAGCGGCCTCCAGCACTCGGCCTTTCGTCGCCTCGGCCGCCTGGCTCCTCCGCGTTGACACATAGGTTCGTTTGGTGGCGCTCGACATATTTAATATAGTTAACTATAGTTAATTACAGCCTGCACCAAGGAGACGAAAGACATGATTCGCCTTGCCGTCGCCGCCACCGTCCTCGTCGCGTTGATCATCCTCGCACTGCACGTGATCAAACCGGAATTCGAGCCGTCGTGGCGCTTCATCAGTGAGTACTCGATCGGGCGGTATGGCTGGATCATGAAGCTGGCCTTCATGGCGTGGGCCGTGAGTTGCGCCGCGCTGGCCCTGGCGCTGAGGCCCGCGGTTCACACTACATCCGGGACAATCGGGGTCGGTCTGCTGCTCCTCGTCGCCGCGTCCCTGGTCCTCGCCGGGCTGTTCAACCAGGACCCGGTCACCATCAAGCCAGCAGAGAGTACGACGAGCGGCGCCCTGCACGGTATCGCCGCGATGATCGGCATCCCGAGCATTCCGATGGCCGCAATGCTGATCAGCTCCAGCCTGGTGAAGACGAATCCAGCGTGGATGTCTCACCGCGCAGAGGTCATGTGGTCGGCGCACGCGACGTGGATCAGCCTGGTGTTGATGGCGGGATATCTGATGTGGGCCGTGCCGCGTGCCGGAGGCTTCAACCCGCAGGTGTGGGCAGGCTGGATGAACCGTCTGGTAGTCGCCTCCTATCTGGTCTGGCAACTGGTTGCCGCCTACCGCCTCAGCGCGACCCCCACGGTCATCGACTGATTGTGAGGAGGAAACGCGGCGAGGCAGGTCGCTCCTCGAGCTCTCGGTAGATGGTCATCATTCTGTTGATACCCT
This sequence comes from Vicinamibacterales bacterium, assembly GCA_036732565.1. Taxonomy (GTDB): domain Bacteria; phylum Acidobacteriota; class Vicinamibacteria; order Vicinamibacterales; family UBA2999; genus JAIVJN01. The sequence goes on along the minus strand of DAINCF010000113.1, from coordinate 5,139 downwards.
CCACGAGAGCTACCTCACCGCGACAATCACGTAGTCCACCGGCTTGCCGCCGGTGTTTTTCGACTCGTGAGCGACGCCGCGCCCGATGAACTCGACGTCGCCCCGGGCAAAGGTCGTTCGTGCGGGCTTCCCGTCGATCGAGAGCGACATCTGCGCCGCGCTCAGCGCGATGACAACCTGATCGTAGTCATGCGTCGAGCCGGCCGGCTCTTGGAACGTCGCATCGGCCGTCGTCCGATACGCCACCGCGTGTGCGCCCTCGGCCAGCATCTTCATGCTCAGGCCTTGGCGGGATGTGGGGACGGTGGCCTTGCCGGGCGCAGTGGCCTTGAACTCGACCAGGATGGCGTCAACCGGTCCACCGCCAGCGTTCGTGCTACTGTGCGAGCCGGCCGGGATGTACAGGGCCGATTCGCTCGCCAGATCGTTTTCTTCCGACTTACCGTCCGGCATGGTGAACCGGGCTTTCGAGGACGCCAACGGAATCACGATCGAGTCCGGATGCGAATGCATCGGGCTCTTCCCGCCGACCGGGTAGTCGATCTTCAAGATGCGCACTTTCGGGTTGTCCAGCACGACCTTGTAGTGTTCGGGGTCCACTTTCACGGGATCCTGAGCCAGCGCGACGACTGACCCGATCGAAGCAAGAGCGAACACGCACAGGACCTGTAGTGCCTTCATAGCGACTCCTCTCGGGCTGCGCCGCGAACACGCTTCCCCATGTAGTGGACGAACGGCTCTGTTGGGTATGCGAATTCAGCGCGAGAAAGCCCTCAGCTATCGCTATTCATGCGACATACGTTCAGTCGACGCGGGTGCCGGTGATGTCGTAGGCGACGTTCACGGTCTCGTCGGCGCCGGGGTTCGGTCGCCAGCCCCCCGAGAAGGTCTTGCCATCCTCACTGAACCTCCCGTTGAACGTCGCGTTCATCGGCCCGTAGTTCACCGCGATCGTCAACGCATCGTCCTGCACGTTCCACCTGTACGGCAGTGCCGCCGGCGACAGGTTCGAGTACACGTGCGACGAGAACGCCTTGGTCTCGGGGTCGTGGCCAATGAGCTCGTGGCTCTTGATTTTCATGACGCCTGCGAAATCGATCTCCACGTCCTGCTGCAGAAAGAAGCCGCCGTCCAGCCACTGGAACGTCGTGCGGCCCACGATGTTGTCGACGTCCGAGCCAATGAGGTGGCCCTTCATGGTCCACGTCCCGACCAGTTTGTCGAGACGTTTGAGTGCTGGATCGGGCTGAGGCATTTCCTGAGGTTGTGCGCTGTTGTTGTCTACCACGGCTTCTCTCCTGGTTGGTACGACGACGATGAGGGCAACGTGGATTGTGACAAGCGGCGACGGCTCGGCGCTTTCAGGAATTGTTGTAGAGGTGGCAGGCAGGAGGTCCTCGAGCCGGGAACTTTCTATCGCGCGGTTGACGTCCATACAGGCAATAGCCTGGGGACTTCGTGGCGCGATTCGGCGACCATCAGCACCATCCGTTCAACTTCGCGGACCCGCGCCGCTCCACTAGTCCACCGAGGACACATCCAGGCTGCGAATATTGACAACATAAGCGCTACTGCATAGTCTCTCTCCTAGATTAAGCAATGGAGAGGGCGATGGCAGCGCAACGTGGACGAGGAGTCGTCCTGGCTGCCCATGTCGCGATATAATTTGACCGTCAAAATATTCGATGGTAGAACTATTTCATGTCGATGATCCTCGTCACGGTGGCGCTGGCGACCGGCTTCGGCCTGATCGGCCTGGGTGGCGGTCTCTACGAGTTCAGCGTGGTCGACCCCGCCTGGCCGCGCCGGCCGGACCTCATTCAGCCCACTCGCGGGGGCGTGGACCGGAAGTGGTTCTGGATTCCCGCGCATGTGGCGTTCGAGCTGGCACTGGTGGCCTCGCTCGTCCTGGCGTGGTCCCAGCTCGACGCCCGGGCGTGGCTGTGGGTGGCCTTCGCGAGTCACGCGATCATGCGGGCGTGGTCAGGACTGGACTTCATTCCGAAAGCGCTCGCCTTCGAACGCGCCGAGCCCAGCACGATCAGCCCGGAGGCGGCCCGTCGATGGACGCGACGGAGCCGCTTCCGCCTGCCGCTGGACCTGGTGACGTGCGGCGCCATGTTCGCGGCCCTGGTTCACGTCGCTCGCCTCTGACAGCGACCACCACCGCTATGAAACGCACATCCACGCCGCCCTCGTCCTCGCGACGGGAGCTGGTGCGCGACGTCGGCATCGCCGTGCGGAAGATGGGCGCGCAGAGCGTCGTGACCAGCCAGATCGTCGCGGCCCGTTTCGGGCTGCACACGACCGATCTCGAAGTCCTGGATCACGTGTTCCTGCAACCGGACATCACGGCGGGCGAGCTGTCTCGTAGCACCGGGCTCAGTCCGGGCTCGATGACCGCGCTCCTCGATCGCCTCGTAAGGGCGGGCTACATCGAACGCCGTCACGATCCAGCCGATCGGCGCCGCGTGCGGGTCCGCGTGCGCGAGGAGACCATCGCGCCGATCAAGGCGGTCTACGCCCCTATCCAGCAGAAGATGCTCGGGCTCTGGTCCACCTACGATGCGCCGCAGCTGCGCGTCATCATCGATTTCCTCACGCGAAGCACCGATCTCGCGGTCGCCTGCGCGTCGGAGATTCAGCGGCAGGCCAAGGGGCCTTCGGCCGCTCGCCCTCCGCAGCGCCGGCGTGGCCTTCGACCGTTGCCGCCCGCCCGACACGAAAGGATTCGATCGTGAAGTTCGCACTGAACTACTTCTACAACCCTGAGTACACGGGCCCGACCAACGCCGAAGTGAAGGACTGGATGGTCTTTGATAGCGCCGTGAAGGGCGCACGGGTATTCGTGTACGAGGCAGGGTTCCAGCCGGCCGAGGCGGCGCAGACGGTGAGCGTCCGGACCGGCTGGCTCTCGACCGCGCCGGGGGCGGCCACGAATGGCGACGTCCTGGCTGGCTTCTACGTCCTGGACGTCGCCGACCTTCAGGCGGCGCTCGCGTGGGCTCAAAAGGTCCCGACTGCCAAGTACGGCAAGGTCGAGGTGCGTCAGGTCGTGTGTAAAGGAGACGCAGATCGGGCCGGGCGGTCCTGAGTGCATGTCGATCCAGGGCGCGTTCGTTCGACGTTCATCAGGAGGCGATAGAAGGTCTTATGAGAAAGCTCATTGTGTCCGAGTTCATGACCCTGGACGGCGTGATGCAGGCGCCGGGTGGCAAAGACGAGGATCGAGATGGCGGGTTCGAGCACGGCGGCTGGACCATGCCGTACTGGCACGATGACATCGGCAAGGCGTTCTTTGCATTGATGCAGGACGTCGACGCGTTGCTGCTAGGTCGACGCACGTACGTGACGCACGCCGAGGCGTTCGAACCGATGGCTCCTGGCGACCCGTTCGGCGATCTGATGAATGCACCGAAGAAGTACGTCGTCTCGAAGAGCTTGAAGCAGCCGACGTGGCGGGACACGACGATCATCAGCGGCAATGTGATCGAGTCGGTCCGTGCACTGAAGGCGCAGCCGGGCAAGAACATCGTGACGGACGGCAGCAGCCAGCTCGTTCACGACTTGTTGAAGCACGATCTGGTCGACGAACTGCACTTGCTCCTGTATCCGCTGATGGTGGGAAGTGGAAAGCGTGTGCTGCCGGCGGGCGTGCACACGACGTTCAAGTTGACCTCCGCGACTCCTTATCCGAGCGGCGTGGTGGGCCTACACTACGTGCGCCAGCGAGACACTGCGTAGTCAACGTCGGCGAGCCGACAATGGTGCGAAGGTTTGCCGACCCTTGTCACGATCGGCGCCGCGCGCGTCGTTTCGCGGCACGGCGCGCAGTCCCGTTGGTGTTTCTGATCGCGATCGGCTTCCTCCCCCCGAGCCTGAAGCCCGTGGGGCATCGACTCATCTCAACGCCCCAGCCAGCCTCCGAATGCCCTCTCGGATATCCGCCGGCATAAGGGGAGCAAATCCGAGCAGAATGCCGGTCCGGTCAGGGGGCGTGGCATAGAAGGGGTCCACCGTAAACAGCCCGACACCGACGCGCTCCGCGCTCGCGTGGACGTCCTGAATCACGCCACCACGTCGTCCTCGCAGCCACACCAGCAGATGAAGTCCAGCACTCGCGCCACAGACGGTGGCCCGATCACCGAACAGCCCGTCGATCGCGGCCGCCAGGGCGTGTCGCCTTGCGGCATTCGACGCGGTCGTTCGACGGAGATAACGATCGAAGTGTCCCTCGGCGATGAAATCGGCAAGGGCGAGTTGTACCAAGGCCGCCGTGCCGGTGTCCGCGATGGCCTTGGTCGCGACGATCGGTTCCACCAGCGGCGTTGGCAGGACGAGATAGCCCAGCCTTAGTGCCGGGAACAAGATCTTGGAGAAGGTACCCACGTAGATCGTACAGCCCGCGCGATCCATGCCGGTCAACGCCTGCAGCGGAGGTCCGTCGTAGCGGTACTCACCGTCGTAGTCGTCTTCGACGATGAAGGCGCCCTCGCGCGCGGCCCATGCGATGAGCCGAAGGCGGCGTTCCATGGACAGGACCGCGCCTGTCGGGAATTGATGAGAGGGCGTGACGTACGCCAGGCGGAACTGGCGTCTCCCGTCTCCGGTCGTCGGGACCCGAATACCGTGGTCGTCGACCGGAGAGAACACCAACTCGGCCCCCGCCGCCATGAAGGCACAGCGGGCACCCGTGTAGTGAGGGTCCTCCATCAGTACACGGTCACCGGGATTCAAGAGCACGCGGCTGATCAAGTCCAAGGCTTGCTGCGTGCCGTTCACGACCACAATGTTGTCGGGATCGGCGTCGAGTCCGCGCAGACGGCGCAGGCGGGCGGAGATGGCCTCTCGCAGTTCGCGCCGTCCAGCGGGTGGGCCGTATTCGAGGTCTACGACCTTGGCGTCCCGGGCCCGTGCACTCAACAGTCGACGCCAGAGCGCATACGGCAGGTCGCCGAAGGAGGCGCGCCCGGGCCGAAAATCGTAGCGGATGGTCGGCGGCGCCAGTTCCCACGTGAGGGAGGGCAGTCCGAGGTCGTGGGCGCACGCCCTGGCGGACTTCACATATCGGTCGCCGACAGCCGCAAGCGTCGGTGCGGCGCCGAGGCGGCCGGGGCGCGTGTCGCCCGGCCGCCTGGT
>DAINCF010000112.1:0-16184 GCA_036732565.1 Vicinamibacterales bacterium | reverse complement strand
GGCGTACACCACCGGTCGGCTGATCGCGAACCTGTGGCGCGTGCCCATCTTCACCGATCGACGCGCGACGTGGGCCGATGCGCAGGTCCTGACCTCCGAACACGCGTTCATCGAAGCGATCGACGTCTCACCCGACGGGCAACGGCTGCTGATCGGCTCCGACCGCGGAGGCAATCACGACGTGTGGCTCATGTCGCTGGCCAGCCGGGAGCTCGAGCGCGTGACCACGGAGCCGGCGGCCGACTGGGGACCGCGATGGTCGCCCGACGGTCGAAGTGTCGTCTTTTACAGTTTCCGGAGCGGCAACCGCGACGTGTGGACCATGCCCATCGAAGGCGGGCCTGCGCGACAGATCACCAATCATCCGGCGCAGGACTTGTGGCCGAGTTGGTCGCCGGACGGCCGCAGCGTCGCCATGGTGTCGACTCGGGGCGAGAAGGTCGGCGCCTACGTCGCCTCGACGGAGGGTGGAGACGCGCGTCTCGTCGTCGAGCAGGGTGAAGCGCCGGAGTGGTCGCCTGACGGTCGCTGGCTGTCGTACTGGCGCAGTCAGTTGTGGATGGCATCCACGAGCGGCACTGAGAGACGACAAGTCACGACCGCGGCCATTCAGGCGCATCGCTGGTCGCCGGATGGATCGGTCATCTACGCCATGCGAAGCTCGAACTTCCTCGCGATTGATCCCGGCGATGGCCGCGAGCGCTGGGTCACCGACCTCAGCGGCCGGCGTGGACAGTTGGGTCAGTTTGCGCTCACCACCGACGGGCGGTATCTCTACTTTGCCTGGAACGAGGAGATCGCCGATCTGTGGGTGATGAAGGTGACGCACGGGGAGCCGTGATCGGTACGCGTTCGAGTCCCACGAGCGTCCAATTCCCGCCGCCACGACGGAAATACACGCGGACCGGCTGCCGCCACGACGGGTAGGCGTCGCTCTCGACAGAGAGGTCCACCGCGATGAAGCTGCCTGGCGTGGTCGGCAAGTCGCGAGGGCCTTCGAGGGTGGTCGTCGAGCTCTGCGTCTCCGCCAACGGTGTCGTGTCGCCGGTCGCGTTGTCGAAGGCCGACCAGGCGGCGCGGTACGTCGCCGTGCCCTGGGCCACGCCGGCCGCCATCGCGGCGTTCTCGACCGTCAAACGACGGGATTCGTCGAGACGCGGATCGACAATCGGGTTCACGGCGGTCAGGTAGATGCTGGCGATCTTGTCGCGTCGCTTGATTAGCACGTCACCGAGGTAGCGCTCGGCCGCGGGATCGCTGAATTGACCGGAGTGGACCGCGGCCCTGATCAGCTCATCGGAGAAGGCGACGACACGTCGTGCCGCCCAGAACGCGTCATCGTCGCGCATCTCCATGTAAGCGGTCGTGGGCGTCTGCGGTCGCCACGCTCGGGGATCGAAACGATCGCCCTCGAACTTGCCGATGGAGGGATACTCCACGTAGTGGGCTCTCTGCCACGGACTCAGCGCAAACCCGAGCGAGAAGAATCGGCGCCTCGTCGTGTTGGCCTGATAGAAGTACTCCCAGCTGAGGTCCCACTCGTGGACATCGTTGCACATGCCGAACGTCGAGCCCACGTCCTGCAGGTAGTGCTTGATGGTCGAGCGACCGTCTTCCGTCACCAGCGCGTCCAGGGTATTGGCCGCCTTGAGGTCTGTGAGGTTCGTCCACGCACCGAAAACGCGAAGCGCGCGCAGCTCGCGGCGGTGCTCGTGCGCCACGACGTCGTTGGGATCGTCGGGCCGGGTACCGGCATAGAGAAAGTCTCCGAGGATCTTGCCGGGAATCAGCCGGCCGGCGACGATGCGATACGTGCCGTCCGGGTTCCGCGCGGCGTGTTCCAGAATCGCGTGCATGTCGTCGCGGGTAAACCTGGTCCGGGCGCCTGACGGGCGATGAATCGTGGCCTCCGGATCGATCTCCACGCGTTTGGGATCGAACGACGTGAGGAACGTTTCCACCTGGTTGTAGCCGAGTGCCCAGAAGATCTTGGTGGCGACCTCGACAGCTGCCGTCGCCCCTTCAGGATTGCTGGCCGGATCGAATTCAAGAAACCAGGTCTCGCCGTTGGCATCCTTCGCGGTGAACCCCGGATGCACACCCGACATCTTGTCTCGCAGCAGCACCCAGCGCGACGGGTCTGGCGCTGCGCCCACGATGGGACCGCGCGCGATCTCGTCGGGCGTGATCGCTCGCGTGCCGATCCGGTTCGTGAACCAACTGGAGTCGGGGACCTCGTCGACCGTGTTGAGGTTCCTCGCGCGCGTGCCCGTCGGCTTGTAGCCTGCCGTGACAAAGAGGTTGTCCAACATCTCGTAGAGAGACTGGATCTCGTAGCGCCGGGCGTGCGACGCGTCCTGCGACTCGGGGTCGCGCGCGATCGGATCGTCCTCGTAGAAGCGCGGACGCTGCGTCGAGACGACGGTGGAATACGCGCCAAGCACGAGAAGGAGCAGCGTCAACACGCGGATGCCGGCGCGCCCTGGCCGCGACGCGAACGAAGCAGTGGACATGATGGAGAGCCTCAGAATGCGGGGGAGACCGTGAAGACGAAGCGCAGCCCTTCGTTGCTTCTGGCCAGTTCGGCGCGGAGCGCGGTGGCGGTCGGTCCGTGAAACCGCAACCCAATCCCGTAGTCGCTCTTGAGCCCCTTCAAGTCGAGATCGGACCGGCGTGCGGTCACTTTGCCGGCGTCGTAGAACAGCGCTGAGTCGAAGAAGCGGTTGACCATGATGCGCCACTCCGCCTGCAAGAGCAGGCTGTTCTGATCGCGGAAGCGCCAACTGCTGAAGCCGCGCAGCGACGTTCCGCCGCCGAGCGACGGCAGCATGAAGAACGGGATCTGCTGATCGCGCTTGGTCACCGCGGTCTGGGCGAGCGCGCGAAGCGAGATCACCCACGCTTCGCGCAGCATGGGGATGTGCTGAATCGCTTCGTAGTCGATCTGCTGAAAGCCGAACGCTGTGTCTTTGTCGGTGTAGTCGTGCACCGTGACGCCGTAGAAGCCCCCGCGCCGGGAATACCCGGGTGACGTGCGCCAGTCGAAGCCGACCGTGGCTTGCGAGTGGAGATAGTCGGTCCTGGCGCCGAGACCAGGGAGCGCCTCGGGCGTGTAGATCGTCTCGACCGAGCGCACACTACCGTGTCCCGGCTCGAGCGACCATCGAGATGCCTCGACGCCGCCGCGCAGCATCAACAGGTGGCGGGTCGGCCAGAACGTCAGCGTGGCCGATGCGTACGGCTGCTGGAAGTCGTAGTTGGCGCGATCGTCCGTCGACGTGTCCATGCCGATGCCGTAGAAACCGGCCTGCGTCGCTTCGCGCCAGCCACCGAGGAACGAGACGGTCCCGCGGCGGTGGAACAGATGCGGGGCGGTGAACGCAACCTCGGCGCGCTTGTCACCGGTGAGGGTATAGCTGCCGCGCACGTCCACCACGTTGTAGGGGCTCACGTGCCGCATGTACCCGGCCCCGAGCGTGAAGCCTCCGCCCGCGTACGCGCTCTCGAAGAACGGATGCCAGTGGAGCCCGCCGTTGATCAGCAGATCCTCGGCCTTGTCCAACAGCCGTTCGGCCTTTCCGGGTTCGTAGGGCTGGAGCGTCTCGACTTTCTGCTCCTGCTCCTGCTCGATGGCCGCCTCACGGGTTGCGGGTTGCGGCTCTTGCGCCACGGCCGTGTTCGCCGCTCCGCCCGCGAGCGCGATGGCCGCGACCAGCCTCCAGACTGCGATAGTGCGCACGGAAATAGGACCTCCGACGGTCTCCCGGCAACAACCGCGCCACGTGTTCGGGCGCGCCATTCACCGGATGCCCGCGGAGTCGCAACGGGCCGTGCGCAATTCGACTCAGATGTGAGCGTCGGTCGAGCGCTAAGTATCCATGCCGAAGGGGCCGTGGGGCCGACTGATTCTGGCGCTCACCCTTCCGCCCCGCCCAGATTCATCACCGGACGAACCTCGACGAGCCCGTACTCGGCCTCGGGCATCCGTGCGGCAATGGCAATCGCGCGGTCGAGCGAGTCGCATTGAATTAAGTAGATGCCCATAAGGAGCTCTTTGGCTTCGGCGAACGGGCCATCGGTCGTCACGGTCCGACCGCTGCGTACGTGCACGCGCTTGGTCAGCGAGGGATCGGCTAGCGCTTCGGATACGACCAGCTCGCCGCTGGCGGTCAGGTCGTTGGTCAGGGCTGAGTAATAGCGAAAGCCCTCGGCTTGCTCTTCCGGCGAGAAACTCTCCCACATCTGTCGGCTGCTGGGGTTGCTGTAGATGAGGACCAGGTACTTCACGCGGCCTCCTTGTCGGTGTGTGTCTTTACCCAGCATGTCGAGACCGAGGGGTCGGTCTCGACATGCTTTCAAACGCCCGGAGGATGTCTCAACAAGGAGACGCGACGATGGAGGCAATGATGACGGCAGTGAAGCGATCGACGCCGCGGCAGTCGGCACGAAACATTGGCGGCGCCAGCACCACGCATCGAGTGCTGGTCGAGAATATCAATCATCCCGGCAGTCGTCGGTCGGTGGACGCCGCGAAGTACGGTGCCATGAGCCGGGCGATCCTAAAGGTGCTCCCGGCGAGAGCGCCAGGTCTGACGCTGGCCGACGCGCTGACCGCCGTCTTGCCACACTTACCGGACGCGCTGTTTCCGGACGGAGCCCAAGCTGGCTGGTGGTTCAAGACCGTCCAGCTCGACCTGGAGGCCAGGCGAAAGATCGTCCGCGAAAGGACGAGCCCGCTCCGCGTGCATCGACTCGGACCGTCTCCGCGATGAACATCGGCTAGCATTCGCTCGATGGAGCTTCCGCCGCTGATCTCGATCGTCATCGAGCCGAAGACCAGGGCCGATGGCGAAAAGCTGCGCGTCGGCGTGGAGACGCTGATGGCCGCGGATCCAGCGGTTCGCGTCTTAAGCGCCGAACGAAGCGGCCAGCTGACCGTCGCTGGCATTGGTGAGCTGCACCTGGAGATCATCATCGACCGGGTCGTACCACGAAGGAGATTCATCGCCCATGGCATTCAAGATCGCAGGGGCGATGGCGTTCCAAGATGCTGCAAGGAAGGCTGCGCCCGTCGTGCTGGAGCCGATGATGCGCGTCGAGGTCCACGTTCCCGCACCGTGCGTGGACGAGGTCGTCGCCAACTTGGTCGCCCGACGTGGACGAATTCAGTCGCGGCACGATCTCGGTGGAATGGAAATCGTCCAGGCCCGCGTCCCGCTGTCGACCTGTTTGGCTATCGGGCAGATCTTCAATCGCGTACGAGGGGGCTGGCGACCTACTCCTCGGCGTTCGATCGATACGAACTGCGCTCCGACGATCGCAGCGATGATGACCGCGCTTCACATCGTGTAGCGCCGCGCAGGCCGGCACCGAGACCGATCGATTCCACAATCGCAGTGCCCGAGCCGGACGAGGCTGAGCCGTCGGGCTGAGCGCCGGCATCGCGGCTCGCAGCGCGAAGAATGGCGACAAAGACTGCACTCGCGTGTCAGGTTCTGTCGCACCGTGTCCGATCGCCGCCGCTCATCTCACTTCTCGCCCTCGGACCTTTTGCGATCGGTCACGTTCTTTTCATCGGACCGTTGTATAAGTCGGAGGCGACCTCGAGGCGTTCGTGTCGATGTTCCAACGCGAAAGTGGTGGCTCGTTGTCCCTCCAATCTCCATGCAGGTCGTCCACGCTACGGTATCTCGTCGCATTCTGCTTCTCAGTGCTCTGCGGCGTGAGCCTCGTTGAGGAAGCTGTTGCGTTGAATCCCGGCCGCGGCATCGACGAGTACGTGCGAGACGTCTGGGAAAAAGAGCAGGGGCTTCCGAACGGTTCCTTGATGACGATCCTCCAGACACGCGATGGGTATCTCTGGTTGGGTACCCACGGTGGCCTGGCCAGATTCGATGGCGTGAGCTTCACTCTCTTCCTGAAGGATCAGCACATCGTCTCCCTTCTGGAGGACCGCGACGGCGCGCTCTGGATTGCGACCTGGGGCAATGGGCTGGTCCGCTACCACGACGAACAGTTCTTCGAGCTCACCGCGAAGGATGGCCTCGCGGCAGATGTGGTGCGATGCCTGTACCAGACCAGGGACGGCACTCTTTGGATTGGCACGAACGGCGGATTGACGCGATTCAGCGACGGATCGTTTTCAGAGTACACCACACAGGATGGTCTGTCGCACGAGGTGGTGCGGGCGCTCCACGAAGATGTTGACGGCACGTTGTGGATCGGGACCGACGGCGGCGGGCTAAGCTTCTTGAAGGAAGGCACGTTCGTTCGTCACATGAGCGCGCCGGTTCTCGAGGGCGAAGTCATTCGCGCTCTTCAACCCACTCGTGACGGCCGCGTGTGGATAGCGACGAATCGTGGGCTGAAGAGCGTCAAGGACGGGAAGCTCGAGAGCTATACGCGCCGACACGGCCTCCCACATGACGACGTGATCGCCTTGCACGAGGACCGTGATGGTCAGCTCTGGATCGGGACGCGACAGGGGCTCTCACGCTTTCACAACGGACGCCTGTCGAGAGCCACCGCGGGTGGCACTCTCGGCGAGGCGGAGGTCCGTGCGCTGTTCGAGGATCGTGAGGGTAGCCTGTGGGTGGGGACGTACCTTGGCGGAGTGAACCGACTCAAGGACCGCGCTTTCGCTAGTCTGACCAGGAGCGACGGCCTTTCCGAGGACAACGTGCGCGCGCTCTACGAGGACCGCGAGGGCGCCTTGTGGATTGGCACACACAACGGAGGCGTCAATCGCGTGCACAATGGACGCGTCACCGTCTTCACCCGCGCTCATGGCTTGCCCAGCGACCGTGTCTGGTCCGTGATGGAGGATGCGGCGGGGACGATCTGGCTCGGTACCCTCGGAGGCGGCCTTGCCCGCTACTCGGGTGGTCGATTCCAGGCACTCACAACCCAAGACGGCCTCCCGTCTGACATCGTCCGATGCTTGCTCGCCAGTCGGGACGGCAGCCTGTGGATCGGTACCGATGGCGGACTCGTACGGCTGCATGGCGGGCGCCTGCAACTTTTCGATCGCGACGATGGCCTTGGGCACCTGCAAGTGCTCTCGCTCCACGAAGCGGCTGACGGCACGCTCTGGATCGGCACGCGAGGCGGACTGAACCGGCTTCGCAATGGTGTTCTCGATGTTCCACCCCGCGGAGCTGACCCGGGCATCGTGTTTGCGATTCACGAGGACGCGGATAGCGCGCTGTGGCTGGGCACTAGGGGTCGCGGTCTGTGGCGCCTGAAAAACGATCAATGGACCGCCTACTCCACCGCGGCAGGACTGGCGGACGACACTGTCCTACATATCCTCGAAGACGACGACGGCCGCCTGTGGCTGAGCAGCCCGAGTGGTGTGTTTCGCGTCGACCGCCGCGAGTTGCTCCACCCGCTATCGGCGACCGGCGGTGGAGTGATCTACGACAGAGCCGAAGGGATGGAGAGCGTCGAGTGCAACGGAGGATTCCAGCCGGCTGGCGTCCGGACTCGAGACGGGCGACTCTGGTTCCCGACGCTCAAAGGTGTTGCCGTGATCGATCCGAAGCGCAGTCCTGTCAACACAGTCCCGCCACCGGTTCGGATCGACACGGTGCGCGTCGGCAGCCGGCGCGCCGCGGTGAAGGCGCCAGTGCGTCTCGAGCCGGGCGACAAAGCGTTGGAAATCGCCTACGCGGCGTTGAGCTTCGTTGCCCCAGAGAAGGTGCGTTTCCGCTACAAGCTCGACGGCTTCGACGAGGAATGGGTCGAGGCCGGCACACGCCGCACCGCCTACTACACGACCCTGCCGCCGGGAGACTATCGGTTCCGGGTCATGGCGCGGAACAACAGCGGGTACTGGAGTGAGACCGAGGCCTCCGTCGACCTCACCGTGCTGCCACGGTTTTACCAGACCTGGTGGTTTCTTCTGGGTACGGTGATCGGTCTCGGCCTCCTGATCAGATCCGGACACCGCGTCCGGATGAGACGCGCCCGCGAGCGTTTCGCGGTCGTGATTGAAGAGCGCTATCGCATCGCGAGGGAGATCCACGACGGTCTTGCACAAGGCCTCGCCGTCGTGGGGCTTCAACTCGATGCCGCGGCCGCACGCCTTCCGGCATCGGACGGCGACGCCGCCGTCAGACATCATCTCGCGCAGGCCAGGCGGCAGGTCCAGGCGAGTCTCGTCGAAGCGACGCACTCCATCTTGGACCTGCGATCCCCGGGTCTCGACGTATGGGATCTGCGCAGTGCCCTCGCCTCCCTCGTTGAGGAGGTCAGTGGCACCGGCGCTGTGGAGGTCTCCCTTCACGTCGACGGCGATCCGCGACAACTTCCGGAGTGCGCGAGTCGTCACTTGCTGCGCATTGCCCAAGAGGCCGTCTCCAATACCCTCAAGCATGCGCGGGCGCAGCGCGTGGAAATCGCCTTACAAGTGGGAGCGAGCGATGTCCGACTCACGGTGAAGGACGACGGCTGCGGCTTCGATCCGTCGGCAGTGGTCTCGAGGAAAAGCTTCGGTCTGGCGGGCATGCGAGAGCGGGCCGAGCTGATGAAAGCCGAGCTGGGCATCGAGCGGCGCGCCGAAGGGGGAATGGAGATCGTCGTATGGCTGCCCGTTCGCACGAGTCCAGAGGTGAACCTTGGCCAAACCCTTTCCGCACGATCGTGAAGGGACGCGGGAAGTGGCGAATGCGCTTTGCATAAGAGCGTCGGCCACCACCATCGACGTACTGATTGCCGACGATCACCCGATGATCGTCGATGGTCTCGCGTCGGTGATCGACGCGGACCCTGGCATGCGCGTCGTGGCGCGAGCGTTCGACGGCCGGACCGCGCTGGCGCTTTGCCGGCAGCACCGGCCGCACGTCGCCGTACTGGATCTCCAGATGCCGGAGCTCGGCGGTGTGGAGGTTACCGAGATGCTGGCTCGGCTCTGCCCGCAGTCGGCCGTCGTCGTCTTCTCCGTCCACGCTGGAGATGAGGACATCTATCGCTGCATCCGTGCGGGCGCTCGCGCGTACTTGATGAAGTCGGCCCTCGGAGCGGAGATCGTGACGGCCATCCGAGCCGTGGCGGCGGGCGCCCGCTACCTGCCCAAGGCCTTGGGCGAGCGCTTGGCGGAGCGCACGCCGAATGCCGAGCTGACCAGCCGAGAACACGATGTGCTCCAGGACATCGTACGCGGCAGGAGCAACCAGGAAATCGCCGCACACCTGGGGCTGCAGGAGAGCACCGTGAAGTGGCATGTCAACTCGCTACTCGGCAAACTGGGCGCAAGGGACCGGCTCCACGCGGTGCTCCATGCGTTGCGTCGTGGCCTCGCGCGCCTCAGTAACGAGGACTGAGGCCGCTCGGGCGGCGCGGACGTCATTCACGGCGCCTGCACTTGCGGGTCTGTCCACTCGAGGACGTTGGCGACTCTCCACTCCCCGTCCTCCTGTACCATCACGGCGACGATCGTGCCTTCACGTCCGCCGAATCTCGCGACATGGATCGCCGGCTCGTCCCGAGGACGCGGGTTGCGCGTCGTGATCGTTGCCGCACGAAACGCCTCGACCACGGGTTTCAGATCGCCAGCCGTCGCGGCGAACCGCTCGTAATCGATCCTGGAGCGCGCTTCTCGAGTCAACAACGCAAAGGCGGCTGGCGGATCATCACGTTCGACGGCCTCGACGAACGCGGATGCGGCCGTGTGCATCGCCGGGTCATCCGGCTCGATGTAGGTGCAGGAGCCGATCATGATGAGGAGCGCCGCGATCAGGGCGCGCATATACGCTGCTCCTTCGCTCCAGGCGAGAGGCGCCACAGACCGATCGGCCGTGGCGCCTCCTGCGGGGCCTCTAGTACCGACTATGCCACCAGCGGACGTATGCTGGCCACGTCAGGTACGGCCATGGGCCCGTCCGCCAGACCTCAGGGTTTGGCTCACCTGGCGGCGTCCAGCCGCCGTAGTACTGTTCACGGAAATTCCACCGGTCGATGATGTAGGCATGGTCCCGAAACGTCCCCCAGCCACACAGCCATGGCGTGTAGGTTTGGGGTCGGGTCCAGCCGCCACCTGCCCAATCGGGCGTGGTGTGATAACCCCACGACGAGAGGCTCCCCGCGGCGTTTCCTGACGGCGAGTACCAGCGCTTCCATGGCGCCCCCGTCGACGGGCGCGGTCGCCAAAAGGCGCCGCAGTAGTACTCCGAGAGGAAGCTCGCCGCCGAGGCCCCCTCCGGCACTTGCGGGGCTGCTTCGTCCTTGGTGTCCACGGGGAGCTGGTTGCTGTGCAGTGTCGCTTCGTCGAAGAGCTCGGCGACGCGCGGAAACTTCTGCAGGTCCACGTTCACTCGAGTCACGTCGACGGACGAGGCTTGCGCGGCCGCCGCACCCGTACCTGCCATGAGCGCGTTGGTAAACGCGGCGAGCTCTGCCGCCAGCTCGATGCTTTCCTTGGTCAGACCGCGTTGTGCCGCGGCCGTTGCATCGAAAATCACGGGCTTGCCCCCTCCGCCGCTGAACAGGTCGCCCATCGCTTGGAGATCGCTGGTCACGGCCGCGAAGTCGATCGCGCTTTGCTGCGCTGCCTGTCCCTGTGCCGCGAGGCCTTGCGCCGCACTTGCGAGCGGCGCGCCACAGATGAGCGCTGCCACGAGCAACTTGGTCCGGACCCACTGTCGTGCACTCGTCGACATCTTCTTACCCTCCTCGAGTGATCTGCGGAATGACGAAACCATCGAGGATGAGTGTCGACGCCAGGCGGGTCTCAGTCACCAACCCCAGGGAGGGGGTTCATCCCCACCAAGGGAGAGGTCGATCGGACGATCTCCTGCAGCTGAGGTTGGCTTGAAGAAAGATGTCCGGTAGACACAAGGTTCGTACATGATCATCGCGCGCCGGGGTCGCAAACTGACGCTTGACGTCAATTCCAGAAGGGTGTGGCGATGAGACGTTCTCTGGTGCTGATGGTGATGGTGCTTGGGGCAGGATGCAGCGACGATCCCGTGACCGGACCGACTGGTCCGGGCAATCAGCGGGTGAACTTCTTCGTCACGAGCGAAACCAGCGTGACCGGAAACCTGGGCGGCCTTTCCGCGGCTGACGCGACGTGTCAGCGCCTGGCCACCGCCGCGGGTCACGGCCGCAATCGCGTGTGGCGCGCGTATCTGAGCGCCGAACGGGATGCGACCAACAACAATCAGCCGACCCACGCGCGCGACCGGATCGGCAGCGGGCCCTGGTACAACGTCAATCTCGTACCCATCGCCAACACTCTCGGCGAGCTCCACTCGCGCACGGGTGACGCGGCCCTGTTTCTGGACGAACGCGGGCAGCGTATCAATGGGCAGTGGACCGGTTCACCCTCGCCGACCGAGCACGACATCCTCACAGGGTCGAATGCGGACGGGACGCTATTCCCCGGCATGACCTGCAACGATTGGACGTCGGACTCGGCCACGCTCTCCGCGCAGGTCGGCCACTCCGACGGCATGGGCCCCAACCAGAGCACGGCGGGCGCGCTGGCGTCGTGGAACTCATCGCACGCGAACATGAACTGTGCGAACACGGCGCCTCGGGGCGGTGCGGGCCGCTTCTACTGTTTCGCGCCCTAGACTTCGCTAGTTCTTCTCCAGCCACTTGGCTCGCGCGGACGCGCGTTCGTCGATGACCGCTCTGTGTGGTTCTAGCGCGCGCTGGATCTCTTCGAGCGTGATCGTCGTCGCCGTCGCGTCCTCCGGGAGCCGCAGCCACGGAGCGGGCGCATCGAACGCGTAGTCGTCGAAGACGAGGACGGGCGTACCGTGGATCTCGACGCGTCGACCGTGGTCGGCAAGCACCCAGGTCTCCGCCCAGTCGAAGATCCATTTCGCGTCCGCCTCCAGCAGCCGGACGCAGGCGTGGCTTGCGGGATAACCGGGCAGATCGAACTGGTGAAACGAGACGCCGGACGAGTTGATGAAGTTGACGTACCACGGCAGGAGCCAGGCCGCATTGTCGGTGCTCCGGCGCAGCTTCGATCGCCAATTGGTCGCGAACAATCCGGCCGGCGTCGGCGTCTCGCGGCGGCCGGTGCTGACCGCGCCCCATCGGACGAGCGTGCCGGATTCGTAGGCGGCGAACGCCTGCACTCGCCGCGAGACGAGGAGCAGCTTGGCCGCGCTCGGCACCGCCGCGCCAAGGGCGTCGGGAAACGGCGAGAGCGCCCTCAGCGAAGAGGGCGATTCGGGCACGATGAGCGTCGCGCCGTCGCGCAGATGCTCGAGGTCGATTCGATTGATGTGCAGAATCGCGAGAAATCCTTCGACATCGTGGGTTTTCTGCAGGTCTCTGACCGTGGCCATGCCTTCGACCCGCACCGTTCGATAGCGGACCGCGCCGCCTGAAGTCGCACCTTGGGCAAAGGCCGGGAACGGGCAGACGAGCGAGAGGAGAATCGCAACCGCGGTGAGGCGCTCAGTAGAAGGCAGCACTTCTCTTGATACGCTCCACTAGATCTTGTTTGACACCATCCGAGCGCACTCGGACCCGAGGGTTGAAGATGCCACACGATCTCTGGCAGGACCTACGCTACACCGCGCGGACGCTGCACAAGCAGCGCGGCTTCGTGGCCGCCGCCATCCTGACGCTCGGCCTTGGCATCGGCGCGACCACGGCGATGTTCAGCGTCGTGAACGGCGTGCTGATCAACCCGTTGCCCTACGCCAATCCGGACGCGCTGGTTCGGATCGTGCACTTGATCGGCGGAGTCGATCAGCCGTATTTCTCCGACGCGGTCTATCTGGCGTACGCGGACAACACGCAGGCGTTCGACGATGTGGGCGTCTGGAGTCCTGGAGCGACGGCGACGATCACGGGCCTGGGCGATCCCGAGGAAGTGCGCGCGCTGAGGGCGAGCCGGGGCGTGCTGACCACGCTCGGCGTGGCGCCCGAGATCGGGCGCTGGCTTTCGATCGCCGACGACACGCGTGGGTCGCCGGACGCGGTGATGCTCAGCCACGGGTACTGGCAGCGGAAGTTCGGCGGCAGCCGCGCCGTGCTCGACCGAGTCCTGACCATCAACGGCCGCCCTCACCAGATCGTCGGCGTCATGCCCGCGGGTTTCCGCTTCAGCCGTGAGTTCGAGCTGATCCTGCCGCTGCGACTCGATCGCGGAGCACCGGTTCCGGGCTTCCGGCTCCTCGGTGTGGCGAGAATGAAGCCCGGCATCTCGCTGGAGCAAGCCAACGCCGACGTTGCGCGCATCCTTCGGATCTGGCTGACGAATTCCGGACAACACGACCCGGCGTTCCAGGCGCGATATCAACCCTCGCTGCGGTTCCTCGAGCAGGACGTCGTCGGAGACGTGGGCCGGACGCTCTGGGTCTTGATGGGCGCGATTGGCATCGTCCTGCTCCTGGCCTGCGCCAACGTCGCGAACTTGCTGCTGGTGCGCGCGGACGCGCGTCGACAGGAGTTCGCGATTCGCGCGGCGCTGGGAGCGGGCTGGATGCGCATTGCGCGCCAGCTCCTGGTCGAGAGCGTCACGCTCGCGGTGTTGGGCGGCATCGTGGGAGTCGGCCTCGCCTACGGCGCCCTTCAAATGCTGGTGACGATCGCGCCGTCGAACCTGCCCAGGCTGTCCGAGATTTCGATCGACCCGGTGGTTCTGAGCTTTGCGCTGGCGATTTCGCTGATGTCCGGGCTGCTGTTCGGACTCATCCCGATCGTCAAGCACGCGCGACCCGGGCTCATCGCCGCGGTTGACGCCGGCAGCCGAGGCGCGAGCCTGTCGCGCGACCGTCAGCGATCGCAACACGGGCTGGTCGTGGCGCAGATGGCGCTCGCGTTGGTGCTGCTCGTGAGCTCGGGCTTGATGATCCGCAGCTTCCAGGCGCTTCGCAGCGTTGAGCCAGGGTTTACGCAGCCCGACCGCGTGCAGACGTTCAGCTACTCGATTCCGCCGACCTTGGTCGCCGAGCCCGAGCGCGTGACGCGCATGCAGCAGGATGTGGTGGACAGGATTGCCGCCATTCCCGGTGTCACGTCCGTGGCATTTACGACGCGGGTGCCGATGGGCAGCGATCGCAGCAGCGCCGCGCTGTCCGTTGAAGGCAGGGCGGACGATGGTCGAACGCCGCCCAACCGGCAGGTCAAGATCATCTCGCCCGGCATGTTTCAGACGCTAGGCACACCCCTGATCGCGGGACGCGACTTCACCTGGACCGAGCTCTATGAGAAGCGCAACGTCGCGATCGTCTCGGAGAACCTGGCGCGCGAGCACTGGGACTCGCCAGCGGCGGCCCTGGGCAAGCGGGTTCGCGAGTACTACGACTCTCGCGGGTCGTGGTTCGAGATCGTTGGCGTCGCTGGCGATGTGTATGACGACGGCGCCCATCAGCGGCCGCCGGCGACGATCTATTGGCCGGCGCATCCGCACGAGCGGCTCCTCGGCATGTCCGGCTATCAGGCGCGCCGGGTCAGCGTCGCGATTCGTACCGGACGCGCCGGGACAGATGGGCTGTTGCATCAGGTGCGCGAAGCCGTGTGGTCGATCAACGCGAATCTGCCGCTGGCCCAGGTACGGACGCTCGCCGATGTGTTCGACCAGTCGCTGGCTCGAACCTCGTTCACGTTGATGATGCTGGCAATCGCGGGAGCGATGGCGCTGCTGCTGGGCGTGTTCGGCATCTACGGCGTGATTGCGTATGCCGTGTCGCAGCGGCGGCGCGAAATCGGCATCCGGCTGGCGCTCGGTGCGCAGCGGCGCGAGATTCAACGCCTGTTCATGCGGCGAGGCGTGGTCCTGATGAGCATCGGCGTGGCGATCGGTATCGGCGGTGCGGCGGCGTTCACGCAGCTGATGCAATCGCTGCTGTTCGGCATTCACCCGCTCGATCCGATCACCTTTATGGCGATGTCGCTCGTCCTCGCGACGGCCGCGGTGTTGGCCAGCTATCTCCCAGCCCGCCGCGCGTTGGCGGTAGACCCCGTCGAGACACTGAGAGCGGAATGAGTCCGCGTCAGGGCTATGTTTCGTGATGGTGAAAACTGGCGTGGGGGCCGGCTTTAGCCGGCCCAGGTCCGCCTAAAGGCGGACCCCACGCGCGAACACCCGCGCGCTCATCGTGTGCTGCTCGCCAGGCGCGAGATCCACGGCGTAGGCGCCGACGTTGCAGGTTTCGATGCAGACGAACCGCGTCCATTCGTCGTCTCCCAAGTCAGGCAGCGTGCGTGCCTTGGCCGTCCAGGGATTCCAGACAACGGTCGTGAGTGACTGTTCCTTACTGACCCGAATCCGTCGCTGCAGGACGGCATCGGCGACGTCGATGGCGCCAGTAGTGTTGAGATAGACGCGGTCGGTTTCGCCGGCGATGGTGATGTCGCCCGCCTGCGTCTGCTGACGGCCGGCGTCGGTCTTGTCGAGGTAATCGACGCCGTCAAGGCCATGCACGCGCACGTCTTTGATGTTCCCGACGTGATGATACGAATGAAGCGCCTCTTCGAAGCGCATCGACGCGGTACCGATGTTCGTGACGACCAGCTCGAGCCTCAGCGTCGCGCCGAACGTTGCGCGATGGAGGAGTCGGAAGTCGGCCGGCCACCATCGCTTCGTCTCTTCGTCGCTCTCAGTCACCATGCTGACGGTGACCGCACCGTCGCCCTCGACGATCGATTCCAACTGCCAGGCCCTGGTGCGGACGAACCCGTGCGCGGGCGCCTGAGGATTGTCGGCGTGGTTGCCAAACCAGGGAAAGCAGATGGGCACGCCTCCACGAATGGCGCGCCCATGCTCCCATCGCGATTCCCGACTGACGAACAACACCTCTTCCGCGCCCGCCGGTTTCCAGGACGTGACGTGCGCGCCGTGCAGGTACAGCTCGCCGACGACCTCCGGCGAGGTGACCTGCACTTTCGGCAACCCACCGCTGCCCTCAACGATTTCCGCCTTCGTCACTCGCAGCCCTTCCCAGTGTAGTCGCCACGATCGCGCGCTCACCAGGACGATAGTTCCGGCCCGCGACGACGCTACGACTTCGGGCGGCTGGCGGGCGGCACGATCCCGTTGCTGCGATACGCGTTCACCAGCTTGCCGTAGTGCTCGCCCTGGTGTTCCAGCCAACCGATGAGCTGGGGCGTCGGCTTCGACTCCACCAGCGGAAACGATGCCGCGATCGCCGCTTCCATTTCCGAGACCATCGACGCCCGCGTCTTCGGCTTGTCGGCATCGGCCTTCTCGCGCG
>DAINCF010000111.1:0-16209 GCA_036732565.1 Vicinamibacterales bacterium | reverse complement strand
CGGCGGCGAGATCCCGGCCGAGTCGTCCGACGATGCGCCGCGCGGCTACGACCGGTTCACACAAATGGCGTTGATGGCCGCAGCGGAGGCGGCTGAAGAGGCCGGATACGGCGGCGCCGGCGTCGAACCCGATCGCGTCGGCGCGATCATCGGGACGGGTCTCGGCGGATGCCAGACCGTCGACGGGAACTACAGGCGGCTGTACGAGCAGGGGGCCACGCGCCTGCCGCCGACCGTGATTGCGTCGTCGATGTACAACGCGGCGGCCAGCGCCGTGTCCGCGGCGTACGGCGCTCGTGGGGTGTCGTTCGGGATCACGTCGGCGTGTGCGTCGAGTGCGCATGCGATCGGCCTTGCCGCGCAGACTATTCGCTGGGGGCAGGCCGACGTGATGTTCGCCGGTGGCGCCGATGCGCCGCTCGTCTTCGGCAGCATCCGCGCCTGGGAGGCGATGCGGGTGCTCGCGACCGATAACGACGAACCTGAGCGGGCGTGCTGTCCATTCAGTGCGGACCGACGGGGTCTCGTGCTCGCCGAGGGCGCGGCGGTCTTCGTCCTCGAGTCGCTCGAGCACGCGGCGCGTCGTGGCGCACGGATCGTCGGGGCCATCGCCGGGTTCGGGGCGGGCAGCGACGCCGGCCACCTCACAGACCCCTCGCCGGACGGGGCGGCCCGGGCGATGGCCGCGGCGCTCAACGACGGCCGGTTGGCGCCGCAGGACATCGGCTACATCAACGCGCACGGGACCGGCACACCGGCCAACGATGTGTCGGAGACTAGAGCCGTCAAGCACGTCTTCGGCACGCACGCCCGCCATGTGCCGGTCAGCTCGACGAAATCGATGCACGGCCATGCGATGGGGGCGAGCGGGGCGATCGAGCTGGCGTGTTCGCTCCTCGCCCTGAACGCCGGCGTGCTGCCGCCCACGATCAATCTCGAGCACCGCGATCCCGCCTGCGATCTCGACTACATCGCCGAGGGCCCACGCGCGGGACGCGTCGCCGCCTTTTTGTCCAATTCCTTCGGGTTCGGCGGGATGAACGCGGTGCTGGCGGTGCGCACGGCGCAGTAGGTGGCGCGCTGCGGCGGAGAGTTCACTGGCGACAGGCTTCGGCACCAGAACCTGGCCGCGCCGAACAGGATGTGTCGGGGCGAGAGGAATTTCTGGAGGTCGTTTCGAAAAGAGTGAGAAGGGAAGTCCCACCTTGGGTTCGGATCCCACTCTGTCCGCCAGTTCCTGAAATTGGCAAGTCGACAAGGTGTTCGCGAGGGTCTTGGGTTCTGATCCTCAAGCGACGTCTCCGACACCTCCCACCCGTACGGCGGACGGACAGCCAACCTTTGCGTCCGCGTTGCCGAATCTCCTGGAGATCATCGGCTGATGGGATCTGACTCCGCGGCCGAGGGGCACCACGCGGATGCCCAGTGCCGACCCCCACGCGTTGAAGGTCTCACCGGGCACGGGGATCATCGCGTTGAGCAGGACGAGCAGGTCGACTCGGCGCCGGGTGCAGACGATGGGCGCGGTGAAACCACCCATCGACGCGGCGACGAGGATGACGTCGGCGCGGTCACCGATGGCGTCGACGACCGCATCCGCGTACTCAGACCAGCCGGCCGCGTCGTCCTCGGCTGGCAGCCGGCTCGCGATGGCATGGTGTCCGCGGGACGCCAGCTCGGGGACGAGCCGATGCCACTCCCATGGGTCGCCCCTCCGCCGGGAATTAAAGCGTAGGTCGCCACAGCTCTCTCCTATCAGCGCTCGACGGCCGCGACGAGCGCGTCGACGTCGGCAGGCGAACCGCCGGGATCACGGATCGCGGCCTAATCGACGTGCGGTGCGTAACGCAGGATGACGACACCGGTCGAATGCCGGTCGGTGCCCAACAACTTCAGCTTTGCCTTTTCGTCCTGCTTCTTGAAAAGCGGCGAGCCCGAACCGAGAACGAGCGGCGCGACGCCGATCCTGAGCTCGTCGAACTGCGGCATGACCTGCGAGGACAGGTCGGCGCTGCCGAAGACGAACATGTCCTTCCCGTCCGCGCGCTTCAGCGTCGCGACTTCCGCCGCGGGATCTCCTGTCAGCAGCGTCGTGTTCGCCCACTCCGCCTTCTTCAGCGTGCGCGAGAAGACGTACTTCGGCAGCGCATTCATGTAATCCGTGATCGCGCTCTTCTTCGCCGTCGGCCAGTAGCCGGCCATCAGCTCATAGGTGACGCGCCCGAACAGGAGCGCGCCGATCTCCTTCCCCTGCTCGATGGAGAGCTGCTCGAGCTCCGGGCCCCAGACGTCGTTGAGCCAGGAGATGTCGCGGTTGGGCCCCTCGATGAAGCCGTCGAGCGAGATCAGATTCCACATGATGAGTTTGCGCACGGTATTCCTTCCTATAATAGCCATCTGCTTGCATATAGCAACCAGTGGCAGTAATGTCCTGGACGGGGGGACATGAACGACCATCGACGCTCCGGGTGCCCGATCAACCTCACCCTCGAAGTCGTCGGCGACAAATGGAGCCTCATCGTCCTTCGCGACCTCATGTTCGGGAACCGGCGGCATTTCCGCGAGCTGCTGACGAATTCCGAGGAAGGGATCGCGTCGAACATCCTGGCCGACCGGCTCAAGCGCCTCGTCGAGGAAGGGATCCTGACGAAGGCCGACGACCCGACGCACAAGCAGAAGGCGGTCTATTCCTTGACCGAGCAAGGGATCGCCCTGTTCCCCGTCCTCGCGCAGATGAGCGCCTGGGGCCTCACATATCTGCCCGTGACGGAGGAGTTGTCGATTCGCGCCGAGCTTCTCGATGAAGGCGGCCCGAGGTTCTGGGCGGACTTCATGGACGAACTCCGCGAGCGTCACCTCGGCGCCGCCCCGAAACGTCGTCGCCGTGCGCCGCCCTCCGTGCAGCTGCGCGAGGCGTATGAAAAGGTGGTCGCGAGGAAGCGGAGGGTAAAAGCGCGCTAGCGTTTCGCGCAGCGGGAAGCCGCTTTCCAGGCACGTTAACCAATCTAATCTTGATCGGAGGTAAATAATGCGACCCCTTCGGTATTCCATCAACGTCACATTGGACGGGTGTTGCGATCATCGTGCAGGGATCGCGGACGAAGACTTGCATCGTCACGCGGTCGAGAACATCGCCCAGGCCGATGCCCTCCTCTTTGGCCGGGTGACGTACGAAATGATGGAGGCAGCGTGGCGGACGCCGGCACCGACGGGAGCCAGGCCTGATTGGATGGAACCCTTCGCCCGGACGATCGACGCGGCGAAGAAGTACGTCGTGTCGAGCACTCTGGGCCAGGTCGATTGGAACGCGGAGCTCGTGCGCGGCGACGTGGGGAAAGCCGTTGAGCAGCTCAAGCGGGAGCCGGGTAAGGGACTGTTCACGGGCGGTGTGAAGCTCCCGCAGGCGTTGGCGGAGTTGGGATTGATCGATGAGTACGAGTTCGTGGTGCATCCCAGGTTAGCGGGCCACGGGCCGACGTTGTTCGCGGGGCTGTCGAAGTGGGTCGACTTGAGGCTCGTGGGCCGGTTGGAGTTCGGCTCGGGAGCAGTGGCGATGCGCTATGAGCCTAGACGGTAGCCATCGGGCTTACCGTGGACAGAAATAGAAAGACGAACAAAAAGCGAATGTGATACGCTGACGCGCCCTTCTAGTCACGTCTAGCGGTTAAGGCGACAGCGGAAATGCGATGAAACGCACATGGACGATCATCGGCGTACGCGACGTTCCCGGCAGCCTCAAATGGTACCAGTCGCTCTTCGGTCAGCCCGAGACGCCTCCAAGCCATGACCACTTTGGTCAGATCCTGGATACGGATGGAACCATGTTGCTTTGCCTCCACCGGTGGGGCGCGCACGAGCACCCGTCCTTGATGAGCCCGGACGAGGCGTCGCCTGGCAATGGGCTCCTCTTGTTCTTCCGCGTCGACGACTACGGGATGGCCCTGAAGAGAGCACGCGCTCTCGTCGGCCGGTTCGAAGAGGAGCCCCATGTGAACCCGAACACTCACACTCGCGAGTTCTCACTCCGGGATCCGGACGGATACCACATCACGATCAGCGCGCTTTCCGCGCCCGAGCGAAGGGAACCCGCGAGGCGGCGGCCGAACAAGCGCTTGCAACCGACGAATGCGAGCGGCCGAACCAGGAAGTTGCGGGGAGCTACGTCCGCGCCTTCGCGGCTGAAGCGGTGACCGATGGGCAGTCATTCCGAGCCGCTCTCGCAACTCGAGGTGCTGGCGGTCGACTGTCAGGCCACGGCCGCGGCTCCGCGAGGGCATCTCCTTGAGATCGGCTGGGCCCGAGTGCGCAACACCATCACGCACGCGCGTGCGTGCCTGATCGCGCTTCCAGACGGCGAGCAGATTCCGCCAACCGTTGCGCGGATCACGGGAATCTCCGAGCGCATGATGCGAGACGGTGTCGACCGACACGTTGCGTGGCTCGAGCTGTCCGATCAGGCCGCGACTCTCACGCAGCAGCCCGCGCCGACGGTCATCCACTTCGCTCGATTCGAGCAGCCGTTCCTTTCCCATTTGGCCGCTGGCGTGTTTCCGCTCGACGTGGTCTGCACCCGGGATATTGCCCGGCGTCTGTTCCCCGAGCTGCCTCGCTGCAGCCTGCGTGCCCTTGCTGGATATTTCGGTCGCGCGGTTGGCGCGTTGCGTCGCAGCGCCGATCACGTCGAAGCGACGGCGTTCGTGTGGCAAGAGTTGGTTCGGCTGCTGGAAATGCAGGGTGTGTCGACGTGGAGCGCGCTCCACGACTGGCTCAGCGGGCCGGTCAAGCCCACGAGGTGTCGGCGGCGCGTTTGGCCGATGCCGCGCGACGTGCGGCTTTCGCTGCCGCACGCGCCTGGCATCTATCGCATGCTTCGGACAGACGGAAGCGTCCTGTACGTCGGCAAGGCAGCGTCGCTCCATGATCGGGTCAACAGCTACTTTGGGAAGCAGAACGGCGTGCCCGAGCGGATGCTCGAGATGCTGTCGCAGGCACGGGCGATCTCGTTCGACGTCACACCAAGTCCGCTCGAGGCCGCGCTCTTGGAGACGGACGAAATCAAGCGGCACCGACCGCCCTACAACGTCGCGCTCACGAGTCAGGACCGCGCGTTGTGGTTCACGTCGCTGGATCTCAGCGCGCGTAGTTCACAGCCGTCGTCGCACTGTCCGCTCGGACCATTTGCGTCGGCCGAGACGCTCGATCAATTCGTAGCACTCGGTCAGGCAGACTGCGCGGCGCTGACGTCCGGTCCCTGGGGCCCGGATGCGGGCACGTTCACCGCCGGTTTCGAGCGGCTGTGCGCGTCCCACCCAGAACTGTCGTCCTTCGATCTCTCGGCGCAGGCGAAGCTGCTGCGGCTTGGCACGCGCTTGTGGCGAGAAGGTCGGCGAGACCGCGACGTTAATGAAGATGACGCCAACGAAACGGGTCGTGGCTTGACCGTATGGACCCCGGAGTTCGTGCAAGTGTCGCTGGAGTGGCTCGCGTTGCGGGCGGCGCTCCTCCGACGCCGCGCGATCTGGTTGACGCGGTTGTTCGATTCGTCCGTGGTGTGGCGCGAGCCCGTTGACAGGTGTGTGCGGCTCCTTGTGATCGAGAACAGCGAGGTGGTGTTGAGTGGGGCAGTGGACGCACACGCGACGCCACCGATTCCACCGGGTTACCGCCGTCCGGTCGCCGCACGTCGTGAGGCTTTCACCCTCGCCTCCTTCGATCGCCTACGGGTATTGACGACGGAGCTGAAGCGCTTGATCGCAGCTGGCGCTCCCGTGGCGCTGCGCCTGGGCGTCGGACCGGCACTCGACGAGTCGCGACTCGCGTCTGCGCTGTGGTGGGTGTGATGCGTGGCGGGCAGATGATCGACCGATGGACGGACAGGCTCTCCGCGTTCGACATGTGGGCGTACACGCGCTGCGAGCCGGTCACCAAGTACGCCGTCACGCAGTGAGGGTCCAGGGCGAAGAGTCAACGAGATGGGTTCCACAGCCACCATTCTCCACGCGGACCTCGACGCCTTTTATGCGTCGGTCGAACAGCTCCTCGACCCTCGCCTGCGCGGCAAGCCGATTGCGGTCGGCGGCGGCGTCGTGCTCGCAGCCTCCTACGAAGCGCGGGCCTTCGGCGTACGAAGCGGCATGCCTGGACGGCGTGCGCGGCAACTCTGTCCCGACCTCGTGTTTGTCGGCGGCCACTTCGACGAATATCAACGGCTGGGCGACGCCGCCATCGGCGTCCTGAGCGACTTCACGCCTTCCATCGAGCGCATCTCCATCGACGAGGCCTTCGCCGACGTGGCCGGGTGCACGCATCTCTTCGGTTCGCCGGCAGAGATCGCACGGACGGTTCGGGCGCGTGTGCGCGCCGAGCTTGGCTTGCCGCTGTCAATCGGCGTGGCGCGTACCAAGCACCTGGCGAAGATCGCATCGCAGGTCGCCAAGCCGGATGGATTGGTCATCGTCGATCCAGACACTGAACTCGAGTTCCTTCACAAACTGCCCGTCGCGCTGATGTGGGGTGTGGGCCCCGCCACCGAGGCGCGGCTCGCCACGATCGGCGTCGCCACCATCGGTCAATTGGCGGAGAGCTCTCCTCAATCCATGGAGCGAGTGCTCGGCCGCGCGGCGGGAAAGAAGTTGACGGCACTCGCGTGGAACCGCGATCCGCGGCAAATCCAGACGCGCCAGCGCGCGCGCTCCGCCGGCGCGCAATCGGCGCTCGGACGACGGCCTGCGATCGAACGCGTGTTCAAACCGACGCTCCATCATCTCGCCGACCGCATCGGCGCCCGGCTCCGCGCCAAATCCCTGGCGGGCCGGACGATCACGGTCCGCGTGCGCTTCGCCGATTTGCGCTCGGTCACGCGCTCGCTCACACTGTCAGCGCCGATTTCTGCCACGAGGGCGCTCGCTGAGATCGCCGAGGACTTGGTGCGCGGCGTCCTTGCGGATCACCGTGACGAGAGGACGATCTCGCTCCTGGCGATCTCCGTCTCACATCTCGAACCGCATGCGATCGTGCAACTGGAGCTGCCGCTCGGGCTTGCCGACGAAGGACGCCGTCCTGGCACCAAAAAGGGCGTCGCGCGATCGCGCGCAGACCGGGCCGTCGATGCGATCCGCAAGCGCTTCGGAGACAAAGCGGTGGACTATGGGTCAGCAGTGCGGGGTGTGCGCTCCGTCCCGGACGCGTTCCGACGCCTTGCCGAACGAGAGCTCTGAATAGCGCCAGCGCTCATTTGCGTAGATGCGTCCACGACAGTCGGCATTCCTCCCATCGTTCTCCTCGTCGACGACCATCTGTCGAGCCCCCGCGATCGGCGGATCCCACTTGGCGGGGTGTCGCCGTGTCTCTTTACGGGGCTGGGAGTGGCGCACCGGTCGGCCTCGCGAATCCCTTCCGCCGACGAGCCTCGCGCAGACAGCGCTCGTAGCATCGTCGTGTGGAGCCGCCTTGGTTGCGCTAGACTCGCACCCGGAGAGATCCGATTGAGCGTAACTGCACAAGCCGCGGTGGCGACGTCGCTCACAACCGGAGCATCCCGGACTGCGGCCGGCCACCGATTCTACGTCCGCATCGCGGCCGCCTGCGTCGCGGTGGCGGTCGTTGGATTCGCGCCGACGTACTGGCTGCCGCTGTTTCGCGGCACGCTGGAGGTCCCGGCGATCTCTCACGTGCATGCTGTTGTCTTCTACGGCTGGACGCTGCTATTCCTCCTCCAAACCTGGCTTGCCGCCAACCGCAAGTTCACCCGCCACCGTGAGCTGGGCGTGTTTGGGGTTGCGGTGGCCACGACCATGTGTTTCGTCGGAATGGCGGCCGCCATCACCAGCCTGAAGCGGTCGACGGCCGACGGCTTCGGCCCTGCGGTACAGGCATTCACCATCGTGCCCGTGAGCGGCATCGCATTCTTTGCTGTGCTGTTCACGATCGCCTTGCTCAACGTCAGGCAACTCGAAACCCACAAGCGCCTGATGCTCGTCGCGACCGTCTCCCTGCTGCAGGCGGCGGTGGGACGATGGTTCCTGATCTTCCTGGCGCCGGATCCACTCGGGGGTGGACCGGTCAGCCCGCCGCCGGTGTTCGTGACGGTCATGCCCGGACTGGTTTCGGATCTGCCGATCGTCGCGGCCATGGTGTACGACCGCAGGACAACGGGCCGCGTCCATCCGGTGTACTGGATCGCCGGTGGCGCCCTCCTCGCCCTCCAGGTGGCGCGCGTGCCGCTCAGCACCACCGCGGCCTGGATTGAGACCACCAGCTGGTTGCTGAAGATCTCCCTCTAGCTTGGTCCGCACGGGCCAACATGGCGCGTCTGCAACCCACGTCCGGCAGGGTCAGCGGTGACCATTTAAGAGGGACATTTGCCTCGCATGTCCGGAGCTGATCCGCCAAGCAGAACTGCGAACCCAGCTCGGCACGTCGCGCCTGCTCTCTGACAAGTTGTCGCGTGTGACCAGGCGTTGGCAATTTCTGGAGGTGAGGCCGTGGTGAACCTGCTCAGCCAAGGACCAGAGCAGAGTGAGTCGAAGCCATAGTGGCCCGAGGTCAAATGGTGCTCAGATTCTTCAGCAGGCGTTCTTGGGACATCCGGGGCGTTGTCCCTCCCTGGGGCAATCGACCATCGATTCATCGGTGCCTTCATGACCAACTCGGGACCGCGACTACCAGTCTGAGCCGCGCAGGCGTTTCACTCCCCGACGAATATCAGGTTGTTCAGCAATCCGGCAGCCGTTTCGGCTGGGTCGCGGGAGCGCTCGATGGTGTGCTCGGCCACCATAGCGAAGACCGTGATCCCGCGGAAGTCGCGAGCTTGGTGCTCCGGGCCCTCACTGCGCTGACCGAAAAGGACACTAACGATCGTGCAGAGGCCCTTTACTCGCTCCTGGCGGCATATTCCACCCTCCCATACGTCGATGCACTTCTCCGGCTCATCACTCAGAGCGCAAGCCTTCAAACGGATCGCGTGCAAGCTGTAGCGCGTTGGCTGGCGACTGAGGCGCCAGATCGCGAGCCTGTTAAAGCCGCGATTGCTATCCTCGGCGTCGTCTCGCGAGGTGAAGATCGAGAACTGCTGCTGATTCTCGGAAAACACGAAGAGTTCACGCTGTTCAGTGCAATCGCACTGCAGCACACTGAAGCGCATCCAGAACCACTCCTGTGGCACCTCGCCCAAAACGTCACTGGGTGGGGGCGTATTCACGTCGTCGAACGGCTCGCCGCAACCCGCGATGAGCAGATCAAGTCGTGGCTGCTGCGGGAGGGTTGCCGCAACGACATCATGGACGAGTACACCGCGCTGGTCTGCGCGAAAAGCGGTGAGCTCGTAAGTGCTCTGCGCTCGGCCAATCCGGATGAGGCTTTGACCAAAGGCGCCGGCGCAATTCTGGCCGCGCTCATTCGTGGCGGGCCCGCTGAGGGCATCGAGGGCTATTCCGATGGCGCCGAGGCCACCGAACTGTACCTTGCGCACCTTCGTGGTCGCGGCGCTGACCTCGAAGACCTAAATGTCGCCGCAACGATCGAGCGATTTATGGCAGAAGAGCGGCGGAACACTGATGATTCAGCAGTGGGTTGGCGGGACCGAGCGCCAGCGATCGACGAGCACGTGCGCGCTATCAAGGCTCGTCCCGATTGGCTAGGGCAGATTCAATTAGGGCTGTCGAGTACCGACCGTTCACGTTTCTCGAATGCCGCCGAGGCGGCGAAACTGTTTGGCATCGATGCGTGGGACGTGTACTTTGACCGGCTGCAACGGGGCGAAGATGAGTGGTATTTCGTGATGCAGACCGATGACCCAATCCGAATTGATCGCGTCGTCACCCTTGCAGAGGAACGTTTGCCCCTCAAGGATATTGCGACAGGACCTTCAGACGAACTCGGGTTAGGCCCCGAGTTCCAGGCTCACAGTGCCCTCGATTTCGTCCTCCAGGATCTCCGCCGCTTTCCTGGTAAGGGTTGGCCACTGATTCGTGCAGGGCTGCAGAGTCCGGTGACGCGAAACCGGAACATGGCAGTGCGCGCGCTTGCCGCATGGGACAGAACGAAGTGGCCGGGCGAGACCGAGCTCCTCCTTCGCCACGCGCTGAAAGATGAACCCAACGAACACACGCGTGAGACGATGCGGAAAGTGCTGGACGGCGAACCGCTGTAGTTTTGAGCCGTCGGCTTGATCCGCGCGTGCTCAATACGTGTTTACACTACCGCATTCGGGCGGATGGAGCGGACCGTCAGGAGGCTGGAATCCGATAACTTCTTTGTTTTCAATAACAGGAATGGTCGAATCCACCCTCTCGCGCCTCCGTCAAGCGGTCTCCAATCACCACACGACCTTGAGCCCTTCGTAAAGCCTGAAGGCTTCGTCAGGCGTCACGACCGGCACGTCTTCCGCGAGCGCCTGCGCGATGAGTTGGCGGTCGAAGGGATCGGCGTGGTGTGTAGGCAGATCGAACAGGCGGAAGGCATGCTCCGCGGAGTACGGCAAGACCCGCAGTCGCAGGTCGGCGACACCTGCTGTTGCGTCAGCCTTGCCGAACGTGAGTTTCCCTCTGGTCTGTTTGACGGCGATCTCGGTCAGGGACACGACACTGATCTCGCGCACAGCAGTCGCTTTTCGCAGAGCGGACGCCGCTGCCCGGGAGAGCCGCTCTGGATCGCTTACCGCCCAGATGAACGTGACCGTATCGAGGAGGAGCCGCATGCGTCAACGGCCATCAGAGGAGGGCTTCGACCTCATCGTCGGTCATCGGCTTCCACCAATCAGGGTCGAGAGCGGTCACCTTCCCCCTCAACGTCCCGAACTTCGGCTTCTTCGAATCTGCCTTCGTCGTCCGGACGATATCCACCACCGGCGTTCCGTGCCGGTAGATAGTCACGGACTCACCCTCTTCGACCGCCTTGATCAGCTTCGGAAGCGTATTCTTGGCCTCGGCCACGCTCACCTTCATGTCGTCGATTATAGCCATAACTGATGGCTATTTCAACGTGCCGAAGCTCGGGCGCTTTGCGGCCACGCCTTGATTCGTTCAGGAATCGTTCACCTTGCCGGCCCTAGAACGAGGAACAGCAGCCGCATTACGCGTGGTTCGCGCCCACCGGCTAGCCGTTGAGAACGGATCACGCTTTGATGACGGTCAGGATGAGATCGAGTCCGAGGAAGTCCGCGGGATTGCGACTGTAGAGGTGGGGCAGTTCGACACGGCGGTGGCAACGATCAACAGATCGGCAACACGTATCCGACTTGAGCGGCCCGCAGCCTTCGTCGCCGCGAAGACACGCGCGTGCGCCCGTCCTGCCTCAGAATCGAAGGGAGAGGATCCCACGTCGCGGCGGCGCTGTTACTGTGGCTGCTGTGCGACGTGGGTCCGCTCGTGCGGCGGCTCCTCGAGCGGAAGCATTTTCGGTCGTGATCGGCGTCTCATTGTTCAACGCGGGATTATGGGGGAAGCAGACTATAGTGCCGACGATTCGCGCTTGATCTCATATGCCAAGTTCGGGCCTTGGGGCAGCCCTTCCAGTTTCGAGCCGGCCCGTTTGGCCCTGCGGTGAACAGATAGCACTGGACCGGACGTCGCGAATGATGCCAGGGTTGGTCACGTTCACCAGGCTTCGCAACAGATCGTCAAGCGCACGGGCCACGTCCGTGCGGTACCTGCCAGCTATCGCGCCACACCGCGCTGCCACGAGGACGTCCGTTTCCGTGAATCGCCCCAGCGCGGCCGTCGCTCTGCCGAGGGTCAGCACAGCCAGTATTGTGCGCGGATCGGCGGCGCCGTATTTCGCGCGACGACTCGTCGCCGCCTCGCTGAGCAGTGCTTCGGCTTCGGCAACTCGCCCACTATCGACCAGTAGTCGGCCGAGGCCGAGCGCGGCCTCCGCAATCCGTGGATGGTCGGCCGCGACGGTCTCTCGCAGGCGCGCGAGCGCCTGTCGTAGCAACGGTTCCGCTTCCGCGCTGTTGCCTTTGAGATGAAGCAATGTCCCAAGATGGCCGCGATCGACGGCGACTTCCAAGTGGTGATCGCCGAGTGCCTTGCGGTCGATAGCCAGCGCCTCACGGTACAGGGGCTCGGCCTCAGCGTACTTTTCGAGGTCCTGCAGCACTGCTGCGAGATTGAACACTGCGATGGCCACACTTGGGTGTTGGTCGCCATATGCCTCACGGAGGATGGCGAGCGCATCTTGGTACAGGGGCTCGGCCAGATCGTGTTTGCCCTGGTCCCGCAGGATTAACGCGAGATTGTTGATATTCGTCGCAACGTATGGATGACGATCGCCGAGGCGGCGTCGGTTCGACTCCAGCGCTTGTCTCAGGAGAGGTTCAGCGCCAGTCGCATTCCCCTGGTCGCGCAACAGAAGCGCGAGCGCATTGAGACTGTCGTTCGTATCCGGATGTTCCGCGCCAAGCCGCAGCTGCCGGATGCGTAATGCCCGCTCGATTGGCGGCGCTGCGCTGTGGAGATCGCCTGCGCCTTGCAGGGTAACGCCAAGGTTGTGCGCGGTCTGAGCGACGTGTGGATGATCCGGGCCGAAGAAACGCTCGCGCATGGAGAGCGCCTCACGGAAAAGTTCTTCGGCCCTCTTATAGTCACCGGCCGCGCGCCGTGCGCGCCCAAGGTTGTGGAGCGTTGCAGCCACGGTGACGTGATCCGAGCCGTTTGCGGCGCGGTGTCGGTCGAGAGCCTCGCGCAACAGTTGCTCCGCCTCCGTTCCGTGACCGGATTCGAGCAACACCACCCCCAGTTCATCTAGTGCCACCGGCAGCACGGAACCAGAACCTGACGCCTCAATGGGCCGTAGCAAGGCCACTGCTCGTCGCAACAGCGGTTCGGCCTCCGCGTTCAGCCCTAACCCGAAATAGCTCTTTCCGGCTGCACGCAGCATTCCGGCGACGACCTGCGGCTGGTCGCCCAGCTCCTTTTCGATGCGCGAGACACCGCGGTCGAGCAACTGTCGCGCCGATATGCTCGCTCCCTCGCCTTCGGTCGGATTCACAACCGTGAAGACGTTCGTCATGAACTGCACGACCTGTTCCGCCGTAGTTGCCGCAACCTGTGCGCGATCCCGCTGTGCTGCGGCCTCACGCGCCTGAATCCGTACGAGCGCTGCGTACGCGAGAGTCATCATGAAGACGGTGACGGCCGCGGTCACACCCGCACGATGTCGAAGTGAAAACTTGCGCATCCGGTAAGCGAGCGTTGCGGGCCGCGCTCGAACCGGCGATAACGTGAGATACCGCTCCACGTCGTCGGCGAACTGTTCGACCGATCGATACCGGAGGTCCGGTTCCAACCGCAGCGCCATGAAGACGATGCTGTCGAGTTCCTTGTCGATCCGTTTCCGGTCGCCTGCCGCCTTCGCTGCCACGCTCGGAGGAATCGGGTCGACGCCACCCTCACGTTCGAGTCCCGTGAAGGCACGACGACCGGCAAGCAGCTCGTACAACACGAGCCCGAGCTGGTACACATCTGACGCAGTCGTGACCGGCTCGCCTTGCCGCTGCTCGGGACTTGCATACGCTGGCGTCATTAGACGGACAGTTGCGCGGGTCCGGGGGCGGCTGTCGGCTTCCGTTTCGTCGAGCAGCTTGGCGATACCGAAATCCAGCAGTTTGACGCGTCCGTCTTGAGTAACAAGGACGTTCCCCGGTTTCAGATCTCGATGCACGATCAGGTTGCGATGCGCGTAATGAACCGCTTGTGCGATCTCCAGAAAGAGGCGCAGACGCTCCGCGATAGGCAGGTGCCGCTCAGTGCAGTACCGATCAATGGCCGTCCCTTCGACGTACTCCATCACGATATACGGTCGACCGTCCGTGGTCGTCCCGCCATCAAACAGTCGGGCGATGCCCGGATGATTCAGCGCGGCTAGGATTTTGCGTTCCTGCTCGAACCTTGAAAGGACCTCGTCCGTGTCGACTCCGCGCTTCAGCACCTTGACTGCCACGTGATGATCGAAATCTGCGTTTGAACGATGCGCGAGGTAGATGACGGACATGCCACCCCGGCCGATCTCCCGAACGATGCGGTAGACGCCGACTGCAGCCAGACCAGGCGCTTCGTCGGCCGAAAGGGTGGTCGAAAGCGCCGCCCCGAATGGCCCTTCCAATGCACCGCCGGGAGTAATGTACGAATCGCCTTGCGAGGCGGCCTCGAGAAGTGCTTCGACCCGCTCGGCGACCCATGCGTTGGTGTCATACAGCTTCCGCAAGTACCCGGAGCGCTCTTCGGGTGTGGCCTCCAACGCCGCATCGAAGGCCAGGTCAACCTCGCCAAAACGTGCGAATGTGTCCATGACGTTCCTCAAGGTAGCTGCCAGTTCCCGCGGCGCTCTCCGAGCGCCAGCTGCAGCCACGCGCGTGCGCGCGTCCATGCGCGTTGAGCGCTTCGGAGCGAAATGCCCAATACATCGGCGGTCTCCCGTTCAGAGTAGCCGGCGAAGAAACGGCACTCCACGACACGCGCCAATGTCGGTTCGGCGCGCTCGAGACGACTGAGAGCCTCGTGCAGCGAGAGGATGTGAGTAGCCTGCTCATCCGCCACGGCGTCGACCTCGTGGAGCGGCACGGCAATCTTTCCGCCGCCACGCTTGAGAGCTGTGCGCTCGCGCGCGTAGTCAACGATGATTTGCCGCATCACGATGGCGGCGATCGCGAAGAAGTGTCCGCGATCACGCAGCGAGAGCCGCGTGAGATCGGCTAGCTTCAGATACGCCTCGTTCACTAGCGCGGTCGTATTCAGGACGCCTCGGTTGTGCTCACGCATGAGCTGAACCCGGGCAATATGCCGGAGGTCCTCGTAGACGACTGCGACCAGCGCGCCGAAGGCTTCGGGGTCGCCGTTCCGGTAGGCAATCAGGAGTTGGGTGAGGTCGTTGCGCATCGCGGTCGTCCAAGAGCCGCCCGCGGCCGGTCCGATTATAGCTGCGCTTCCCGGCTGCCCGTGCGACAAGCGCCGTGGCGGTTCTGGCCCGCGTCTTCCGCTTACTTAGACATGCCGACCAGTGCGAGCAAACCGAGCGCGGTCCTTGCGTATCTCGGCGAGCGCCCCCGGTCCGTAAATTCCCGAGTGAGTGAACCATGGCAAAAGACACTGCAACCAATGGTGGCGTGGTCACGCAGAACGCCGGATGGCGACCCGAGACGCCGTTTCTGATAGATGTCCCCGGCGCCAGCGCGCTCTCGCCGCCCGCGAGATCTTCGACGCGCGCCATTGCGCCGGCACTCGGGTACGCCTCTCCGTTCGTCGCCGAATACACGATGGATGGAGAGCAGGCGGCGCACTCGTCGCTGTTCGCTTCGCTCGTCGGGGAACTGTACGACCCGGAGTTCGACGAAGCGGTCGAGGATCTCGTCGACGACGCCGCAGCGGTTGCGGAGGGCGCCGGGAGTTTCGAAGTCGGGGATCCCGTCCGGCGGCGCGCGCAGAAAGCGCGCGTGGTTCGAGCCTATCTCGAACCGCTCGAGCGTGCCGCGGAGGTGACCCTCGACCGGATCGAGGCAGGTCTGAGCGGTGCCGATATCACCGGCGCGAGCGGGGCGGATCTCGAGGCGCTGCTCGAGCAGTATGCGCCGGCGGCGGGGACGACGTCTCCAGCGTTCGAGAACTTCCTGAAGGGCCTCGCGAAGAAGGCGTTCGGCACAATCGGGAAGGTGGCCAGGACGATCGGAAAGGTCCTGCCGATCACTGCGATTATCGGGCAGCTCAAGGCGGCCGTCCGCCCGCTTCTCGAGCGTGTTCTGCGGATGGCGCTCGACAAGCTACCTGCGCCCCTCCGTCCGGCCGCGTCACAGCTGGCCAGGAAGTTCCTGGGCATCGGTGAGGTTGGAGGCGCGTCGGACGTAGACGACACGGAGGAAGTGGCGGCCGACGACCCCGCGTCCATCCAAGAGGAGCTCGACACGCGGCTAGCCGGATACGCGGCGTTCGGCGAGGACTTTCAGCGGGCGACGGAGACTGACGAGAGCGTCGCCGGACAGTCTGTCGCCGCGGATCCGCTCGGAGATCTCGAGCGCGGTCGTGAAATGTTCGCGCGCCGAATCACCGAGCTTCGTCAAGGGGAGGATCCGGCGCCCGAGATCGAGCACTACGTGCAGGCGGTCCTGATGGCGCTGAAGATTGGCATCCGGATCCTCGGCCGCCCGCGGGTCGTGAACACGCTCGCCGGCTTCATGGCGCGGTTGATCGCAAAGTACGTGGGCCGAGAGCAGCCAAT
>DAINCF010000110.1:0-16220 GCA_036732565.1 Vicinamibacterales bacterium | reverse complement strand
GCCTGAAGCGCGCGAGGCCATCCTCGGTCAGCGGCCGCAGCCGATCGTCCGGATGCGCCGGACCGCGCTCGCCGGCCACGGCATGACGGACGAGATACAGTTCGATCGGCGCAGCCATGTCGTCCTACGCGGCGGTCAACCGGCTCTCGGCCGCCGCACGCACCACCTCGCAGAGCTTCACCAGCGCGCCGCGCTTCGCCATGTAGGTGGCGTGCAGCTCGCGGCATTCCTCTTCGAGCGCGCGGACGAGGCGGTCGAGGTCGAGCGCCACGAGGCGGTTGACCGCCGCTTCCTCAACCTCGGTCGCCCGCACGCGATCGATCAGCACTTCCAGATCGTGCATGCGACCCAGGAGATCCTGCATCGCCTTCAACTGCGCGATGCGGGCCGTGGCCCGCGAACGGCCAATCTGCTGCTGGAGCTCCAACCCATAACGCAGCTTCTTCGCCGCCACGCGCACGGCATGAAGACGGTCGGGCAGGTACATGCCGCCGGCCCGATCGATCGCCTCCGCCAGCATCGTGGCGCGACGCAGCACACGGCGCGACGACTCCGCTCGGGCAGCGGTGCGATCCGTCTGCGGCTCTTCACTCAGCTCGGCCACCGGCTTCTTCAACTTCTCCAGCTTGCCGGGCGTCAGCACCTCGAGCATCGCGCGACGACGCTCGTTGCGCTGGCGGGTGATGAACCGGCGCACGTGCTGGATGGCGGGCGACGGCGCCGCGCCCTTGCTCTCGAACTCCGCGAGGTGCCCCAGCGCGACGTCGAGCTCGCGCACCGGGCCCAGCGCGCGCGTCACTTGCCGGATGCGCTTGCGCGCGCGGCGCAGGGGGCCATCGTCGGGGGCAGCCAGCACGGGTAGCGCCTCGCGGAGCCGGCGTGACGCCACGCGCGCTTGATGCACGGCGCGCTCATCGCCTTCGCGGGCCGGCGGTACCGCGTTGACGAGCGCGAGAAGGTAGCGGAGGAGCATCTCCGTTGGGGTGTCGGTGGGCATGCCAGGATGAACCACCGATTATACCCAGCGAGGCCGCGCGGGAAACCAGCAACTCGATCCGCTCCGCCTCCCTGAGGTACAGTGTTGGCCTTGCCCCGCCTCCGGCGGGGCAAATCACCATGCGCATTGCCGCCATCGACATCGGGACGAACTCGGTCCACATGATCGTCGTGCGCGTCCGTCCGGACCTGTCTTTCGAGGTCATCGACCGCGAAAAGGAGATGGTTCGGCTGGGCGCTGGCGGCCTGGACGGCAAGAAGCTCACGCACGAGGCGATGACCGCCGCGCTGCAGGCGCTCTCGAAATTCGAGCGGCTGGCGCGGTCGCACCAGGTGGACGAGATCCTGGCGGCAGCGACCAGCGCGACGCGCGAGGCCGAGAACGGCGGCGAGTTCCTCGCCACCATCGAACGACAGACTGGCATCCGCCCTCGCATCATCACCGGCACCGAGGAAGCGCGCCTGATTCACCTGGCCGCGGTCTACGGCGTCGACACGCCGACGAGCACCGTCGTGATCGACATCGGCGGCGGCAGCGTCGAGATCACACTGGGTACGCGGCAGACCGTCAAGTTCGCGCGCAGCTTCAAGATCGGCGTCATCCGCTTGACCGAGCGCTTCGTCACCGCGGATCCGATCGCCGGCCGGGACGAGCGCCGCATGGTTGGGTACATCGAAGATCAGGTCAAGCGCTACGTCGGGCACATGGTGTCCTCGGGCTTCGATCGCGTGGTCGGCACGTCGGGCACCATCCTCTCGCTCGGCACGGTCGCCACGTCGATCGATCGCGGCAGCGCTCCAGAAGAGCTGCGGAATCTTCGCGTGCCCGCCAAGAGCATCCGCCGGGTCCGCAAACAGGTCACCGCCCTCGATCTGGAGAAGCGTCTACAGGTGCCGGGCATGGATCCGCGCCGCGCGGACCTCGTCGTGGCCGGGGCCGTGCTCCTCGATTCGCTGCTGCGCATGCTCGGGACCGACGAGATCACGCTCTGCGATCTCGCGCTCCGCGAGGGGCTGATTCTCGACTACATCCACCGGCACGGTCGCGACATCGCGCGCATCGACCGCTACCCCGACGTGCGGCGCCGCTCCGCGATCGAGCTCGGCGAGCGTTGCAGTTGGGAAGCGGATCACTCGAAGCAGGTCGCGCGTATTGCCAAGGGACTGTTCGACGGCACGCGCGACATCCACGGGCTCGGCGATCGGGAGAAGGAGTGGCTGGAGTATGCCGCGCTGCTGCACGACGTGGGCAACCACATCAGCTACGAGCGCCACCACCGCCACTCGTACTACTTGATCAAGAACGGGGACCTGCGCGGCTTCGAGCCCGACGAGATCGAGATCATGGCGCTCGTCGCCCGCTATCACCGCCGCGCCACGCCGAAGAAGGATCACGACGGCTACTCGGATCTCAACGCCGATCAGCGCCGGACGGTTCGCACGCTCGCCGCGTTCCTCCGCCTGGCCGAGTCACTGGATCGCACCCAGCACGGCATGATCCGCGACCTTCGCGTGCAAAAGGCCGATGGAGAGATTCGTATCGAGGTGGATGCGGCCGGTGACGCCGAACTGGAAGTCTGGGCCGCGAATCGACAGCTGGCCGTGCTCGAAGAAGAGCTGGGCCGGACGTTTCGGATCAAGGTCAAGCACGTCGAGGAAGAGGTTCCGCAGAAAGGCTCCGCACGAGGGCTCCGTCCGGCGATTCCCGCCAAGGGCTCAGTGCTGACGAAGGTTTCGGCGAAAACCAAGCTTCCCGCCCGGACCGCGGCGGCCGCCGCCGCAAAGACATCCCCGCGCATCGTCAGAACCCGAACACCCACCCGCCCGCGCCTGCGATCGCGTTAACACGAAATTAACACGACAGAAACTGGCCCGAAATGGCGCTCAGGTACCGTGATGAGATGATCTCGTCATCCCTTCGCGTCCTGGCTGGCTTGTCTGTGATTGTCACCGCGGCCTGCGGCGGCGGCTCGGGATCGGCGCCCGGCACGCAAGGCGAACGCGCGGTGACGCTCGACGGCTCCAGCACGGTCTTCCCCATCAGCGAGGCGGTCGCGGAGGAGTTCCAGAAGAGCAATCCGGGCACCCG
Source organism: Vicinamibacterales bacterium (assembly GCA_036732565.1). Classification (GTDB taxonomy): domain Bacteria; phylum Acidobacteriota; class Vicinamibacteria; order Vicinamibacterales; family UBA2999; genus JAIVJN01. Next base: position 13,135 of record DAINCF010000110.1, on the reverse strand, counting down.
CGTCACCGTCGGCATTTCGGGCACGGGCGGCGGCTTCCAGAAGTTCTGCCGCGGCGAGACGGACATCAGCGACGCATCGCGTCCGATTTCGCAGAGCGAGATCAAGGCGTGCAAGGAAGCGGGCATCGGCTATATCGAGCTGCCGATCGCCTATGACGGCATCGCGATCATCGTCAATCCGAACGCCAAGTGGCTCGACCACATCACCGTCGCCGAGCTCAAGACCATGTGGGCGCCGGAAGCGCAAGGCAAAGTGACGCGCTGGAGCCAGGTGCGCAAGGGGTGGCCCGATCGCGAGCTGCACCTCTTCGGCGCCGGCGTGGATTCAGGCACCTACGACTACTTCACGCAGGCCATCGTCGGCAAGGAAGGCGCCAGCCGCGGCGACTTCACGTCCAGTGAAGACGACAACGTGCTGGTGCAAGGCGTGACGAGCGACGAGAACGCGCTGGGCTTCCTGCCGTTCGCTTACTTCGACGAAAACAAAGACAAGCTCAAGCTGATCCCGACCGACGATGAGAAGCCCGACAACGGCGCCGGCCCCATCGTCCCCACTGTCGAGACGATCAAGAACGGCACCTATCAGCCGCTGGCCCGCCCGATCTTTATCTACGTCGCGACCCAGTCGTTGGCCAAGCCCGAGGTGAAACAGTTCGTGGACTTCTTCCTCGCGCGCGGCGGGGAACTGGCCGAAGAGGTCGGCTATGTGCCCTTGGGCGAAGCCGGCTATAAGCTGGTAACCGAGCACTTCACCGCTCGTCGAGAGGGCACGGTCTTCGGCGAGGGGGGCTCTCAGGTCGGCCTGACGATCGAACAACTTCTGAGCAAGGAACGCGGTCGCTAGCGTCCCCGAGCATGCAGACGCGCAGACTGGAATGGGTGATCGAGCGTCTGCTGTTCGTGTGCGCCGCCGTCTCGGTGGCCACGACGGTGGGCATCGTGATGGTGCTCGCCGTCGAGAGCATCGCGTTTCTGCGTGAGGTGTCGGTCTTCGAGTTCCTGACCGGCACGGAATGGACGCCGCTCTTCGCCAACAAGCAGTTCGGTGTGCTACCGCTGGTGACCGGCACGCTGCTGGTGGCCGGCATCGCCATGCTCGTCGCGCTGCCGATGGGGCTCCTGAGCGCGATTTATCTGAGCGAGTACGCGCCCGACCCGGTCCGGCGCGTCGTCAAGCCGGTTCTGGAAGTCCTGGCGGGGATTCCCACGGTGGTCTACGGATACTTCGCGTTGATGTTCGTGACCCCGCTGCTGCAGTCGTGGATTCCCAACCTCTCGGGCTTCAACGCGCTGAGCCCCGGCATCGTGATGGGCATCATGATTCTGCCGCTGGTGTCGTCCATGTCGGAGGACGCGATGCGTGCCGTGCCACGCGGACTGCGTGAAGGTGCCTACGCGCTGGGCGCCACACGCATGCAGACCGCATTGCAGGTGGTGGTGCCGGCGGCGCTTTCCGGCATCACGGCGGCATTCATCCTGGCGGTGTCCCGTGCGATTGGTGAGACAATGATCGTGGCGATCGCCGCGGGTCAGCAACCGCGGCTGACGTTCAATCCGTTCGTGCCGATCGAGCCGATGACGTCCTACATCGTGCAAGTCAGCCTCGGCGACACGCCACACGGTACGCTGGAGTACCGCACCATCTTCGCGGTCGGCATGCTCCTGTTCTTGACGACCTTTGGCCTCAACTTGATCAGCACCTGGCTGCGCGAGCGCTTCCGGGAGGAGTACGCGTGACGACCGGGGTTGACGCCATCCGTCCGGCCGCGATCGAGAGCAGCTCGAAACGGCGGCAGCAAATCGATCTGTTGTTCCAGGTGCTGGCGCTGCTCGTGCTGCTGCTGGCCCTCGGCGCCCTGGCGGTCCTCGTGGCCGACATCATCAGCGACGGCGCGTCGCGCGTGAGCTGGCAGTTCCTCACGAGCTACCCGTCGCGGCGCGCGTCGGAGGCGGGCATCTTCCATGCGCTGGTCGGGACGGTGTTCGTCATCATCCTCACGGCGCTCCTGGCGCTGCCGGTGGGCGTGGCGGCGGCCATCTATCTGGAGGAGTACGGCGGCCGCAGTCGGGTCGCGCACTTCATCGAGATCAACATCTCGAACCTCGCGGCGGTGCCATCGATCATCTACGGGCTGCTCGGCCTTGGGCTGTTCGTCCGTGCGTTCGGCATGGGACGGAGCGTGATCAGCGGCGCGGCGACGCTGGCGCTGCTCGCGCTGCCGGTGGTCATCCTCGCCACCCGGGAGGCGCTGCGCACGGTGCCTCCCTCGATCCGCGAAGGGTCGTACGCGCTGGGGGCGACGAAGTGGCAGACCATCTGGTATCAGGTGCTGCCGATGGCCGTGCCCGGCATTCTGACCGGCCTCATCCTCGCCCTGTCGCGCGCCATCGGCGAGACGGCGCCGCTCATCACCATCGGCGCGCTCACCTACATTCCGTTTGCTCCGGACAGCATCTGGTCGCCGTTCACCGTATTGCCTATTCAAATCTTCAACTGGATCTCGCGACCGCAGGCCGACTTCCGCGTCAACGCCGCTGCCGGCATCATCGTGCTGCTGGTGTTGCTGTTGACCATGAACGCTCTGGCCATCCTGCTGCGAGACCGCTTTCAACGACGGGTGCGCGCATGAGCGTGGGCACGGGCACACGAGCGCTGCCGACACTGTCCGGGCTGTCCGGCCGGTCGCCGCAGACGCCGAATCAGGATCATCCGGTGAAGATCGACGTCACCGGGATGAACTTCTACTACGGAGCGAAGCGTGCGCTCGACGGCATCTCGATCCGGATGCAGGCGAACCTGGTAACCGCTTTCATCGGTCCATCGGGGTGCGGCAAGAGCACGTTCCTGCGCACGCTGAACCGGATGAACGACATCATCCCCGGCACGCGGGTCGAAGGGACGGTGCTCGTCGACGGTCAGGACATCTACGGATCGGGAGTCGACATCGTCCAGTTGCGGCGGCGCATCGGGATGGTGTTCCAGAAGTCCAATCCCTTTCCGAAGTCGATCTTCGAGAACGTCGCCTACGGCCTGCGGATCAACGGCATGGCGCGTACGAAGGCCGAGATGAGCGACCGCGTCGAGGAAAGCTTGCGCGCGGCGGCCATCTGGGAGGAAGTGAAGGATCGGCTCCACGAATCGGCGCTCGCCCTCTCGGGCGGCCAGCAGCAGCGGTTGTGCATCGCGCGAGCGCTGGCGATTCGGCCGGAGATCCTGCTCATGGACGAGCCAGCGTCAGCGCTGGATCCGATCGCGACCCAGCGCATCGAAGAGCTGATCTACGACCTGAAGAAGAGCTATACCATTGTGATCGTGACGCACAATATGCAGCAGGCGGCGCGCGTCTCGGACTACACGGCGTTCTTCTGGCTCGGACGGCTGGTCGAGTACGATCGCACCGATCGCATTTTCACGGCGCCGGCGGAAAAGCTGACCGAGGATTACGTCACGGGACGGTGCGGGTAGGGCGGTTCGCGAACCGCCCCTACGGCGACGGCGTCAGGGGGATCACACGGAGGGGTTGTGGAGCGTGTCGTTCGGCATTTCCAGGAGGAGCTCGAGGCGCTGCAGCAGCGACTGCTCGCGATGGGCGGGCTGGCCGAGGAGCGCGTGCGCGAAGCCGTCCGCGGGCTGGCCGAGCGCGACCCCGATCAGGTCGACGCCGTCATGATTGGCGACGAGCCGGTCAACGACCTGCACATCGAGATCGACGACCGCGCCTTCAAGCTGCTGGCGCTGCACCAGCCGATGGCGGCGGATCTCCGCATCATCGTCGCCGCGGTGAAGATCAACACCGATTTGGAGCGCGTCGGCGATCTCGCGGTGAACATCGCCGAGGCCGGCAAGCGCTATCTCCAACATCCTCCCGTCAAGCCGTTGATCGACATCCCGCGGATGGGCGACATCGCCCAGGTCATGCTGCGCGATGCGCTCGACGCCTTCGTGCGCCGTGATGTCGCGCTGGCCGAGGCCGTCCTGGCGGAAGACGATCGGCTGGACGCGCTCCGCAATCAGATCTTTCGCGAGCTGATCACCTATATGCTCCAGGATCCGGTCACCATCGAGCCCTCCCTGGATCTCATCCTGATCTCGCGGCACCTCGAGCGCATCGGCGACCACGCCACCAACGTCGCCGAGGACGTCATCTTCATGGTGTCGGCGCGCGATGTCCGGCACCATGCGGCCGAGACGCTGGACCCCGAAAACCGGTAATCGATCACATCGAATTCGATCATCGATCGGCTCGCGAGCTCGACGACCGGCAATGCTCGACCCGGGGCGAAGGCCGTGTTGCGCACGGGCGGTGGATTACAATGGGTCGGATGGACCGGGCTCCGTTGTGCGTGCATTGCCGCACGCAGCCGGTTGATCCGCGCTGGCGGCCGTTCTGCAGCCGGCGCTGTCAGGTGGCCGATCAGGCCCGATGGGCAGAAGGCAGCTACCGCATTCCGGGCGCTCGGCCATCGGCCGACGCGGACGATCCGGATGCAGACGAAGACTAAAGGTCGGCCGGCCTGACCGCCTCCGCCAAGGCTACGGCGAGTTCCGCCGAAGCAACGCGAAGGCGAAAGGCCGGCCGCTACAAGACCGCACGACCAATGTCGTACGTAGGGGCCGGCCTCCAGGCCCGCCCGAAAACTCATGGCCGAAACGCTCACCGTTACCGACAACCGCACCGGCAAGTCCTACGAGGTGCCGATCACCGACGGCACCATCCGCGCGACCGACCTCCGACAGATCAAGACCGCCCCCGACGATCTCGGACTGGCCACCTACGACCCGGCGTTCATGAACACCGCCGCGTGTCGCAGCCGCATCACCTATATCGACGGTGACAAAGGCATCCTGCTCTATCGCGGGTATCCGATCGAACAGCTCGCCGAGGAAAGCACGTATCTCGAGACCGCCTACCTCATCTTGTTCGGCGAGCTGCCGACCGACGCGCAACTGGCCGAGTGGACCCATCAGATCACGATGCACACGATGGTCCACGAGAACATCAAGCAGTTTATGGAGGGCTTTCAGTACGACGCCCACCCCATGGGGGTCTTCGTCAGCACGGTCGGCGCGCTGTCGACCTTCTACAGCGACGGCAAGGACATCTTCAACGAGCAGTCGCGGCTCAAGCAGATCCACCGGCTGATCGCCAAGGTCCCGACCATCGCGTCCTACGCCTTCCGCCACAGCATCGGCCGCCCCTACATCTACCCCGACAACGACCTCAGCTTCACCGGCAACTTCCTGAACATGCTGTTCAAGATGACCGAGGTGAAGTACGTGCCCAACCCGGTGTTGGAGCGCGCGCTCGACGTGCTGTTCATCCTGCACGCGGATCACGAGCAGAACTGCTCCACGAGCACGATGCGGAGCATCGGCAGCTCGCACGTGGATCCGTACTCGGCGCTGGCGGGCGCCGCCGCGGCGCTCTACGGACCGCTGCATGGCGGGGCCAACGAAGCCGTGCTCCACATGCTCAAGGAAATCGGCTCGATCAACCACATCCCGGCGTTCATCAAGAAGGTGAAGGAGGGCGAGGGCCGGCTGATGGGCTTCGGCCATCGCGTTTACAAGTCGTACGATCCCCGGGCGCGGATCATCAAGCAGACGGCGGACGAGGTGTTCGAGGTCACCGGGAAGAATCCCCTGCTCGACATGGCGCTGGAGCTGGAGCGGATCGCGCTCGAAGACGACTACTTCATCACCCGCAAGCTCTATCCCAATGTCGACTTCTACTCCGGGCTCATCTATCAAGCCATGGGGTTCCCGCTCGACATGTTCCCCGTGCTGTTCGCGATTGCGCGCACCGTCGGCTGGGTCGCGCAATGGGAAGAGATGCTGCTCGATCCAGATCAGAAGATCGCCCGGCCGAAGCAGATCTACATCGGCGAGGATCGGCGAGACTACGTCAAGATCGCAGACAGGTTACAAACGGTGAAGGCCTAGGCTGCGGGCCTGAGGCTTGGGGTTCGAGGCTGTGAAACGCATCACTTCTGTCGTCCTCGTTCTCTTCGCGCTGGCCTGCGCTGGCGGGGCGGGCCAGACTCGCGATCAAGGCTTCGACAGCGCGAAAGCATGGGATCACGTGCGCGCTCAGGTGGCCATCGGACCGCGGGTGGCCGGCACGCCGGCCAACGCCTCCGCGAGAAAGCACATCATCGACACCCTGGCGGGCGCCGGCATCAAGGCGGTCGAGCAGCCGTTCACGGCCTCGACGCCGCTCGGCCCGGTGTCGATGGCGAACGTCATCGCCACGCTTCCAGGCACGCGGCCCGAGACGATCATCCTCGCCAGCCACTTCGACACCAAGCTGTTTCGCGACGCCCGGTTCGTCGGCGCGAACGACGGCGCGTCGAGCACCGCCGCGCTCCTGGAGATCGGCCGGGCCCTGCAGAGCGGCTCCTCGCGCCCGTTCACGATCGAGCTGGTGTTCTTCGACGGCGAGGAAGCCTTCGTCGAGTGGGGACCCAAGGACGGCACGTATGGCAGCCGCCACTACGTCGACGCGGCGCAGCGCGCGGGCACGCTCAAGGGCCTCCGCGCCCTCGTGCTGCTCGACATGATCGGCGATCGCGCGCTGGCGCTGAAACGCGAGGGCAACTCCACGCCCTGGCTCACCGACATCATCTGGACGACGGCGCGACGCCTCGGCCACGAGGCCCACTTCCTGGCCGAATCGACGATTATCGAAGACGACCATCTCCCCTTCCTGCGCGCCGGCATCCCGGCCGTCGACTTGATCGATCTCGAATATCCGGCCTGGCACACGCCCGCCGACACCATGGATCAGATCAGCGCCCGCAGCCTGCAGGTCGTGGGAGACGTCGTCCTCGCGGCGCTGCCAGAGATCGAACAGCGACTTTCACGGTAGGGGCGGCTCGCGAGCCGCCCCTACGTCGGCTCGGCCCCTGCACACGTCACTCAGCGGCGCTCGTAGCCGCTGCTGTTACTGATGCACTTCTTCGAGGATCTCGGCTTCCGTGAGCACCGTCGGTGAGGCCTTGGCCCGTTGGAAGACGCGGTCGACGAGTTGATCGGTCGGAGTGATGCCGCGCCGCTCGAGCCAGAATACGACGTTCGACTTCCCCGACATCGGACCGATGTCGATCTCCTGGTGGCGTCCGACCATGCTGGCCGGGACGGCAGAATAGACCGCGTCCATCAGCTCGATGTCGCCCATCTTCCACGCCTTCGCGACGGCGGCGGCGTGGATGCCGGTGGCGGTGCGGAAGGCGTCGCGGCCGATCACGGGATAGTTATCGGGGATCGGCACCTCGCACGCCGTCGACACCGCCGCGCAATACTCGCTCAGGCGGCGGAGGTCGCGTTTGATGTACCCCATCAGCACGAGGTTCACGAGCAGGAGATCCATCGGTGTGTTGCCGACCCGCTCGCCGATCCCGAGGGCGGCGCCGTGCAGGCGGGTGGCGCCCGCGTCGAGCGCGGCGATGCTGTTGATCACGGCGAGATCGCGATCGCGGTGACCGTGCCAGTCGATGCCGACATCGGCGCCGGTCTCGCGGATGACCGTCGCGGCGAACTCCACCACCGCCCGGGCGCCAGCCGGCGTGGCGTGGCCGACCGTGTCGGCGATGCACAGCCGCTTGGCGCCGGCGCGAATGGCGCACTGATAGATCGCACGCAGCGTCTCTGGCCTCGCGCGGGTGGTGTCTTCGGTGACGTACATCACCTCGAGGCCTTCCTTGACGGCGAACGTGATCGCCTCTTCGGTGTTGCGTAGCAGCCAGTCCAGCGTCCACCCCTCGGTGTACTGACGGATCGGCGAGGATCCGATGAACGTGCCGCACTCGATGGCCAGGCCCGTCCGCTGCGCGATGTCCGCGATCGGCTTGATGTCGCTGACGTGCGTGCGGGCCGCGCAGTTGGCGCCGATCGGCAGGCGATGCTCGACGATCTCGCGGGCCAGCCGCTCGACGTCCTCCTGGACGTGCGGTCCGGCGCCCGGCAGCCCGATATCGGCGGTGTTGATGCCGAGCGAGGCGATCAGATGCAGAATCTCGATCTTCTGCTCGATGGTCGGCGTTCGCACGGATGGCGACTGCAACCCGTCGCGCAGCGTCTCATCGTCGAGCATGACGACGGTCGGCGGCTGGGCCGCGCCGACTTTGTTCCAGTCGTAGATGAGAGACTCGTGCATTGGTTGGTGCCTGGGTGCCTAGGTGCCTGGGTGCTGGGTGCCTGGGTGCTGGGTGCTTGGGTGCTGGGATGCCTAGGTGCCTAGGTGCCTCTAGTAAAGACGTGCCGGCGTCCGGAACGGCCGACGGTGACGAGGGCTACGGCGCCCGCCGCGAAGACGGCGCCTGCCCACAGTGAGGCCTCGCGTGCGGCGATTTGGATGGTGGGGCGGTAGGCCTCGTTGATCGTGGGGACGGGTTCACCGCGCTCGTAGCGCTCGACGTTGGCGCGCGTGAACTGGTCGGCGGCGGTCCACACCCGCCGGTCGAAAGTGACGTTCCAGGTGACGATGGTGAGCGCCAGCCAGAGAGCAATCGCCAGGCGTTTAGCCGACATATTTGAGAATCAGCACGGTGACGTCGTCGTGCTGGGCAGCGCCCTTCGCGAACCCCTGGACAGCCTCGACCACGCGATTGAGGATGACGCCGGCGTCTTCCGTCCGATGCTGCTCGAGCAGGGCGACGAGCCGATCCTCACCGAACTCCTCGCCGTGGACATCGAGCGCCTCGGTGACACCGTCGCTGTAGATGGTGAGGACGTCGCCGGCCTGGAGCTGCTCCTTCACGTCCGAGTAGGTCGCGTCCTCGAAGAACCCGACGGGGACGCTGCCCGTCTTCAGACGCCGGAGGCCGCCACCACCCACGACCACCGGCGGGTTGTGGCCGGCGTTGCAGTAGGTGAGCAGCCCGCGGCTGGTCAGAACCGCATAGAAGAGCGTCGCGTACTTGGCTTCCACCGCGCGGCGGATGAGGCCCGCATTGACCGTACGCATGTTCTCCGCTGGTGTGCCCTGCCCGAGCTGCGCGCTGAAGATGCCTTGAATCTTCGCCGTCAGGAGCGCCGCTGCCGGGCCTTTGCCCGACACATCGCCCAACGCCACGCCGATGCTGCCATCGGACATGTCGATGAAGTCGTAGAAGTCGCCGCCGATGGATCGCGACGGAAGCGATGTGCCGACGGCGTGGTAGAACGGCCCATCGTGCTTGCCGGGCGGCAGCAGCGCCCGCTGAATCTCGACCGCCATCTTCAGCTCGTGCTCGACCTTGGCCTGCTCCAGCGTCTGGCGATACAGTCGTGCGTTTTCGATCGCCACACCGGCTTCGGTGGCCAGGGTGTCCAGCGCGGTGCGGGTGTGGGGCGACAGCAGCGTGCCCTTCTCTCGGCTATCGAGATACAGCACGCCGATCATCCGCGTCTCGCTCGGCAGGTCCGCGCGATCGAGATAGCGGACGAGCCTGAGCGGAGCGCACAGCACGTGACGAATGCCAAGCGCCACCGTGCCCATGTGGACGTTGGCCAGATCACCATCCAGCAGGTCGGCGACGATGCGCACCTCGCCGGTGGCATAGACCTCTTCGGGAATCTTGCGGCTGGTGTCGAAGCGGTTGCCCGGCAGGGTGATGCGGCCGCGGGCGCGCGCGAGCTTCATTTCGAGCTCGCCGCTGTCGGCGGCCAACATGATGAAGCCGCGCTCGGCGCCGGTGACCTCGATGGCCGAGTCGAGCACGAGCGCGAGCACTTCGTCGAGCACGCGGCCCGAGCCGAGCGCACGCAGCCCCTCGAGCAATACCGCCAGTTGGCGCAGGTCGCCGAACGCGGTCGGCTGGTTCGGCCGATCGGTCAGCGTATTGCCATCGGCCAGGAAGACGACCTCGGTGCCGCTGGTTCGTCCGAACTGGATGCGGTCGCCGTGGCGCAGCGGGTGCTCGGTGATCTGATCGCCGTTGACGAAGGTTCCGTAGCGCGACCCGCGGTCGCGCAGGAGAAAGGCACCGTCGACTTGAACGATTTCCGCGTGGTCGCGCGACACGTCGCTGCCGACCAGCCGCAAATCGTTCTCGCTGCGACGGCCAATTGCCAAGAGCGGCTTGTCGATGAGGATGACCCGCCGACCCAGCCCGTCGTTGACCTCGAGCCGCGCATCTGCCATAGGGAAGGTTGGATCCGCTCGCCGAGCGGGCCCACGCACGCTAATGATAGCTCACCAGCCGAAAACCACCCCGATCAGCCGCGTTTGGGCCCAGGGCGCAGCGTCAGCACCGCGGCAATCGCGAGCAGGACGACCACGGCCCACCCGCCCAGGCGCGACGTCCCCTCGGGGATTTGGGGCATTACCAGAACTGCGCCGGCGATGATCAACAGAATCGTGATCAGCAACGGCAAGGGCCCGCGCCGAGGCCGCTCGGCCGGCGGAGTGATGCGCCGCTCGGTGGTGGCCGTCCCGCATCGATAACAAATCAGTGCCTTGTCCGCGATCTCTGTTCCGCAGTTCCGGCAGATCATCAATCGTCCATACTATCTGAAGATGATCCCGCTCCGAGACGTGGTGCCGTCGCGCACGTGGCCCGGCGTCACGGTCACCATCATCGCGTTGAACGCGCTGGTCTACGTGTATCAAGGCTCGCTCGGCGAGCGCGCCGAGCTGGCGTTCGTCCACGCCTTCGGCCTGGTGCCCGCGGAGTTCACCATCGCGTCGCTCTTCACCTCGATGTTCGTGCACGGCGGCTTCCTGCATTTCGCGGGCAACATGCTCTACCTCTGGATCTTCGGCGACAATGTCGAAGACCGCTTCGGCCACATCCGGTTTCTGGTGTTCTACATGCTGTGCGGCACCGCCGCCGCCGTCGCGCAGACCGCGATGGATCCAGGGTCGGCGATCCCGATGGTAGGGGCGAGCGGCGCCATCGCCGGCGTGCTGGGCGCGTACTTCGTGCTCTACCCGCACTCACGCGTGCTGACGCTCTTTCCGTTTCCGCTGATGCTCATCGAGGTGCCGGCGGTGATCCTGCTCGGGCTCTGGTTCCTGATGAACGTCTTGAGCGGCCTGGGCTCGATCGGACAGATGAACATGGGCGGCGTCGCGTTCTGGGCCCACGCCGCGGGCTTCGGCGCCGGCGCGCTCGGCTGCCTGTTTTTCCGGAGACCGGAACGGCTGGAAGTGGACTGGTGGGATAACGTTCCAAGATAGCCACGAAGGCACGAAGAACACGAAGAAAAAGTCAAGTCAGCCACGAAGACACCAAGGCACCAAGAATTCCTTTCAAGAGTGAACTTGTCTTGGTGGCTTGATGGCTTGGTGGCTAGATTTCTTCGTGTCTTGGTGCCTTCGTGGCCGCCGTTCTTTGTGTTCTTAGTGTCTTGGTGGCGTTCCGCATAGGTGTAGGGGCGGTTCGCGAACGGCCCCTACGATTTCCGGCGAATCTCTTGTGACACCCTCGCGAGCTCGATCATCAGCTTCTCGAACTCGGCCTCCCAGGCGGCGGCCTGCATCTCCGATTTCTTGAGCTTCAGGGCCTCCGCCATCACCTCGAGCTCGCGGCGGCGGCGCAGGAGCGCGGCCACGGCGGGATCGCTGGCTTCCAGCGGGTTGGGGGCCTCGAGGTTGATGTTCCGGGCCACGGCGCCATCAGGGCCTGCTGCCACCTGCTCCTCGCGTCCGAGCTTGTCGCCGTTGTCGTCGAGCACGGATCGCTCGGTGGTCAGCATGCCGCGCTGCTCGTAGTGCTGCCGGACGGCAATGCTCGTGGCGGTGAACACTTCGAAGACGGACGTCCGGCCGTTCTTGTCGAGATCGGTCGACGCTTCATTCAGCGCGCGCACCAAGTACTCGGGGAAGACTGTCGCGTAGCGCTGCTCGGACGAATCGGTCGCGGTGATGACGACTCGCCCCTTCGCGGAGAGCTCGGCGAGAAACGGGAAGCTCGACTCCGTCGTGTTGATGACGACGATGCGGCCAGGCATGCCGTCGAACATGGCTGACCAGTCGGTGGCGCCCAGATCGGGGCCGACCAGGTTGAACTTCGCCACTTCGCCGTCGTAGGTGCCGTGGCCGAGAAGGATCACGAGAAAGAGATCGTCACGCGCGATCTGCCGGCGGACCTCGGAGATCGCCTGGCGGAGAGCCTTTGCCGTGGCCTGTTCGCCGGTCTTGGTCGTTTCGTCGACCAGCATCTTGACCCGCGCCTGGGCGAAGCCGTAGCGGCCCACCAACGCGGTCTGCAGCTCCGTCCGCCACGTTGCCAGCTGCTCGGCGTACTTCTGGCCGCCCGACGCGCCCGTGATGACGAGGGCCCAGGCGTCCTGCGCGGACGCGGGCCGGGCGGCGGTCACGAACACCAGCACGACCAGCGAGACAATGAGCCGTCGCATCACGCCAGCCCCACGCGGCGTCGGGCCACCCACTCCAACGCGAGCAGGATGACCACCGCCAGCAGGCTCCATCCAGTGTTCCACAGGTCGCGCATCTCGGTCGCGCCGGTCTGGTCCCGCGCCGCGCGGAGTAGATCCGGGAGCTTCCCGGCGTCGTTGGCCGCGAGGTACTGCCCACGCGACGCCTTGGCGATGCGGCTGAGCACGGCTTCGTTCAAGCGCGGCTCGCTCATCTCCAGGTCGGCGCCGCCGACGAGCACGGGCCGCGTCGCGCGCCCGACGGAGGTGCCGGCGCGCCTCACGTCCGCCTCGAGACGATAGACGCCAGGCGTGTCGAAGCGCACGGCCGCCGTGTACCGCCCTTCCGCCGGATCGGATAACGCCGCCGAGAGCGATCGCTCGTCGCCACCGGGCGGCGTCACCCGCAGCATCACCTCGGCGTCGGCGATCGGCTTGAATTCATCCGTCCTCACCAGCACCCCCACCGTCTCCATCGTCCCCGGGAGCGTAGTCGTCGTGGGCGAAATGGTGATGGCGTCGGGAGCGCCGGCGGACATCCAGCGGGCGAGCTGCCGCCAGATGGTCTCGTGGGTCGTGTCGGCCGCCGGCAGCATCATGCGCCAGCGCCAGGAGGCCTCGCCGGCGAACACCATCGCGCGGCCGAGACCAAAACGTTGAGCGGCCAGCAGCGGACGTAACTCGCCGCCGCCCCCGGTGGTGACCGCGAGCACCTGCGCACCGGCGCGCGGACCACCGATCGCGAACGTCGACGCCAGCGCCGGTAGCTTCGCC
>DAINCF010000109.1:0-16241 GCA_036732565.1 Vicinamibacterales bacterium | reverse complement strand
GTATCTGTGACGGCGCACCGAGGCGCCACACAAGCGGAGAAGGTGAAGACGATGCGACCTGGCCGTGCTGCGCGTGCCGGCGAACATACTGGCCATCGAGGGCGCCCTCCCTTCCGGCCGCTACGCGGCACGCGTGCGCAGCGTGGGCGCCGCTGGCGATGGCCCGGCCTCGAACGAAGCGACGTTCACGGTGGGCGCGGTGCAACCGTGCTCGTTGGACGTTCCCGACCCTCCGGTGCTGCTGCCGGCGACGGTGGCGAATCGGCTCGTCACGTTGACATGGCGACCGCCAACCAACAGCGCCGTCAGCCACTACCGGATGACCGTCGGCTCGGCGCCGGGAGTCGGCGACCTCGGCACATTCGACGTCGGCGCGATCACGGCGATTGCGGGAATGGCACCTGCAGGCCAGTATCACGTGACGTTGGCGGCCACGAACGACTGCGGCTCCAGCCTCCCGTCAAACGCCCTCGTGGTCGTCGTTCCCTGATCGTACGCGCAGCATCTGGTTGCCGCCCTTCTGAAACTCGTAGGGCACCGACTCGATCGACGCGCTGTGACCGCTCTTTCGAAGCCCTGCAAGGACCGGTTCGACGTACGGTGACGGCCGGCCGCCGAGGGCCACCAGAGGGAAAATCCGCACCTCGGTCGCGACCCGGCACATCTCCCGAATCGCAGCCACATGGAACGCCTCGTCCAGATGGCCGGTATACAGAAACAGGAAGTGGGAGCAGAGCGCCAGGTCGACGGACCCGTCAGGAAACGGCAGCACGGGCAGCTGTGCGTCGATGTATCGACGCTCAGCGAGTCCCGTCTCGTAGTCCTCCATGAAGAGCCGCATGGCCGCCATGCGTACACGGCCCAACTCCTCGACCGATCGGATGGTGTCCCAGACGAACTCGTCGGCGTTCTGTTGCGTCTGCTCGAGGATCTGGTGATACGTCGCCGTGATGCGGTCCTGAATCTGGCCTGCTTCCAGCCCGTACAGCGGATCGCAGGACACCACGGTCGTCCCGCGGCGCGTCGCTTCGGCGTTGAAGCTCGCCGGGCCGTCCGCACAGCCAAGAATGGTCGATTGGAGATCGTCTTCCGTGAGCGCAAACATGCGCTGATACTCGGCCAGCGATCGGCCCCAGGGAACCACCTGATCCAACGTGAACATCGCCCCTCCGCGTGAATCGGTCAGCGCCAGCGCAAAAATCGCCGCTCGATCGCCGTCACGATGGTGTTGAACGTCAGCCCGAGCACCGAGAGGATGACGACGCCGGCGAGGAGCCGGTCGGTCAACATCAGATTGCCCGCGAACAGAATGAAGGCGCCGATGCCGTGCTCCGCGCCGATCATCTCGGCGGCGACGAGCAGCAGCAGCGCAATCGAGGTCGTGATCCGGAACCCGGCGAGAATGCCCGGCAGCGCGCCGGGAAACACGATCTTCCGCAGGATCGCGAGCGGCGGCACGTTGAAGCTCTGCGCCATGCGAATGAGGTTGCGCGGCACGCTGTCGATGGCGCTGAACGTCGCAATCGTCGTCGGGAAGAACACTCCGAGCGCGATGGTCGCGACTTTGCTGGCCTCGCCGATGCCGAGCCACAAGATGAACAGCGGCAACAAGGCGATCTTCGGTATTGGGAAGAACGCCGAGACGGTCGGGAGGCTGACGGCACGCGCGAGTGACGACAATCCCATGGCGAAGCCGACCACGAGCCCCGTGGCGGTTCCGATCGACCAGCCGAGGGCAAGCCGCCCAAGCGATCGGGTCACATGCTGTCGCAGCTCTCCTTCGATCGCGTTGCCATACAGCGCGGCCGCGATCGATCGTGGGCTCGGCAGGAATATCGCTTCGATGGCGCCCCGATCGACGGCGATCTGCCAGGCGGCGATCACGAGCGCGAAGAATACCCACGGGGCCCAGACCTTCGGTACCACGACGAAGCCACGGCCCCGAAACGGCATGCGCCGAGGCGCGGGCTTGTCCCCGGTGGTCGACACGTCGATCTCAGCGGTCGACACGAGCCTCCTGAATGGGCGCGAGCTCCCGATCGGCCATCTGCGCTTCCGCCTTGATCAAGTCCCACAATTGCTCGTGGAGGCTCGTCAACTCCGTCTGAGCGGCCGGCTGAGTACGCTCTCCCTGCGGGATGGCGATCGGCACGACCGCTTTGATCCTGCCGGGCCGCCGCGACAGCACGACCACGCGATCGGCGACGCGCAGCGCCTCCGCGAGGTTGTGGGTGACGTACACCGCCGCCAGTCGCTCGCGCAGCCACAGCGTCAGGAAGTCGTCGAGCAGCAGCTCGCGCGTCTGCGCGTCGAGGGCCGACAGGGGCTCGTCCATGAGCAGCATCGCCGGCTGCACCGCCAGCGCTCGCGCAATCCCGACCCGCTGACGCATACCGCCCGAGAGCTGCTTGGGATACGCCTCGGCAAAAGGACGCAGCCCGGTCCGGCCGAGCACGTCATCGATGATGGCGTGCCGTTCTGTCGCCGACAGCGGATGCTGCTCGAGCACCAGGCTGATGTTGCCGGCCACGGTGCGCCACGGCAGCAACGCAAAGTCCTGAAACACAAACGTGAACGGGTTGAGCGATCGCGCCGGCGGGTCGCCGCAGACCAGAACCTCGCCCTCGGCAGGTGCCAGGATGCCGCCGAGAATGGCGAGCAGGGTCGACTTCCCGCATCCCGAAGGACCGATGAGCACCACGATCTCGTGATCGTGAATCGTCAGATCGATCGAGTCCAGCGCGCGGATCGAGCCGTAGGTGTGGCCAACGCTCCTGGCGACGAGATCCATGCCCATCTTCGACGCTCAACGCGGTACGTTGAGGTGACCTTGGATGAACGACAGATCGAACATCGGCTCAGGCTCGGCCGACCGCTCGACCATGTTGCCCTCCTGCCAGAAGCGCAGCTGGTCGTAGAAGCTCCCCACATCGATGCGCGCGTCCGCATCGATGAACGGCATCACCTCTTGAAGCTGCGCGGTCGACTGATTCGTATATCGAGCCACGATCGCTATCAGCTCGTCGTAGTCACGCCCGCGTACGACACTTCCAGCAGCGTCGCGCGTATTGAAGGCCTGATGGTAGGCACGCGTCCCTTTCTGGTAGGCGCGTACGAAGCGTTCGAGCATCGGCCGCTGGGACTGGATCGCCTGGGGGCGCGCGACCACGGCCCCCAGCTGCCAGGCCGCTTCATCGCTGGCCCAGGCGAGGATGTGCACCGCGCCCGATGCCTCGAGTTGGCGCGACTGTGACGCTGGGAAGAGCGCGCCGTCGATCTGGCCACCGACGAGTGCGGCTTGCACGTTCTGCAACGTCTGCAGCGGCACGAACCTGATGCGCGACAGCGGGATTCCGTACTTCCGGGCGACCAGGCCAAAATTGTAGTGAAACGTCGAGCCGACGGTCGTGATACCGATGCGTCGGCCGGCAACGAGTGGCATCGAGGTGTATCCACCTTCGTAGGCGCGTCGTGTCGCGAGGAAGGCGTTCATTCTGAAGCCAGATTCCTCGCGCGTCTGCGAGGCGATGATGCGGATGCCGCCGCGGGCCGCGAGGTTGAATGCCGCCGCGGTCAGGCCCGCGACGCCGACGTCGAGGTCGCGGGACACGACCGCGAGCGGCACGGTCGCCGCGGCGTCGAACCACTTCAGCTCGGGCGTCAGGCCTTCATCTCGGAAGTAGCCGCGCTCGACGGCGATGAAGAGCGGCCCCGAGCTCGGCAAGCGAAGCGCTCCGATGCGGATGGCGTGCGCCGTCTGCGCATGACCGTCGGCGCACGCGCCGAGAGAGGTCACAGTGACCAGCAGGGCAAGAACAACCCTCATCCGTTGGTCAGCATGGCAAGGCTGGTCGATGGCTTTCTATCAATAACCATGGTTTGCGCGTCGCATCGTCACGTCGCTCGGCCAGCTCGAGAAAGGTGGCATTGCGCGCGCGACACTATAATTCGACCTTCATGGTGTCGGGAACGGTCAGCGTCGTCGGCTCAGCGGTGTCGTTTGTCTCGTAGCGTCAGGGCGGCAGCCCTCGCGCTCCTGTCGTTTGCGATGCTGATCGTGTCGCTCGATCAGTACATCGTCGTCGTGGCCCTCCCAGAGATCGGCCGTGAGCTCGGTTTTTCCGCCCAAACGCTCCAGTCCGTTGTCAGCGCCTATGCGGTCGCGTCCAGCGGGTTCCTCCTGTTCGGAGGACGGGCCGCCGATCTGCTCGGCCGACGCCGCATCTTGATCGCGGGTCTCGCACTCTACGCCGGTGCCTCGCTGGCCGGTGGACTCGCGTCAACGCCCGCTGTGCTGCTCGGCGCGCGCGCGGTGCAGGGGTTCGGCGGAGCCCTGGTGTTCCCTGCGACACTGGCTCTGATCACCACCATGTTTGCCGAAGGGCCGGAGCGCAATCGCGCATTGGCCGTGTGGGGAGGCGCAGGCGCAGCAGGACTCGTCGTCGGCGTGCTGCTCGGCGGCGTGCTCACGCAGGGATTTGGCTGGGAGTCGGTGTTCTTCGTCAACGTGCCATTGGCCGGCCTGGCCGCGCTCCTCTCGTTCCCGCTGATACCCGGTGACGGTGAGCGCGAGCGAACGCGCACGTTTGACCTGCCCGGCGCGCTCAGCGCCACCATCGGCGTGACCCTGGTGGTGTTTGCCCTCGTTGAAGGGCCGAACGCTGGCTTCGGCTCCCCGGGCATTCTCGCGGCGACGGTGTGTGGCCTGCTTCTCTTGGGCGCGCTTGCGATCATCGAGCGACGGAGCTCCGATCCACTCCTGCCGTCGCACGTGCTCACCAACCGCAATCTCAGGGTCGCGATCGCCATCGCGTTCCTGTTCATGGCGACCTTCGGCTCGGCCCTGTACTTCCTTTCCATCTATTTTCAAGACGTGCACGGCTTCGGCCCCCTTGAAACGGGCATCGCCTTTCTGCTGCCGACGGCTGTCGTGGTCGCTGGCTCCGTGGCTGGTGGTCGAATGGCGACGCGCTTTGGCCTCAAGACCACGATGGTGGTCGCGCTCACTGTCGGTGCGCTCGGCGCGGTGTTGCTCGGCTGGTCGATGTCCCCCGAGAGCTCCTACGTCAGTCTGATTCCGGGGCTCGTCGGGCTGAGCCTCGCTGACGGCGTCATGTTCACCACGATGTTCATCGCGGGAGCAACGGGCGTCGCCGACCGGGAGCAGGGCGTCGCGTCTGCGATCGTGTCCACGGCCGCGGGAATCGGCGCCGCCATCGGGCTCGCGCTCCTCGTCCTCGTCGCCAACTCGCGGGCGCAAGGCCTCGCTGGTGAAGACCTCCGAGTCGGCACCGCGGAAGGTCTTGCTACCGCCGTGCTGGTGATCGCGGGCGGGATTGTAGTGATGGTTCTCGTGGCGCTGAACCTGAGCTCAGGCGCGAGGACCGCGCCAGCTTCTGACGCCTGAGATCGCACCGACCACGCTCAATCGACCGACTTGGGACAAGCGACTCGTCGGTGTAGCCTGTGATGCCATGAGCAGCACATTGTCGAGGGCCAGCATGGTGACGCGAGGGATCCTGGCCAGCGCCGCGCTGGCCTCGATGGTCTGGGCCGCCTCTGCGCAGGGACCGCAGCGCGGCAATCCGGCCGATACGGAGGTCTGGAAGCCGGTGCCCAAAGTCGTCCAGACGGGCGCGACCGACGGCGCTCCCCCATCCGATGCCATCCTCCTCTTCGACGGGAAGCACCTCGACGAGTGGGTGTCGGTGAAGGACAAGTCGCCTGCCGGATGGATCGTGGCCGACGGCGTCATGACGGTGAACAAAGCCGTCGGCAATATCGAGACGAAGCGCCGCTTCACGAGCTATCAGCTTCATCTCGAGTGGCGCATTCCAACGGGCATCACCGGCGAAGGACAGGCGCGCGGCAACAGCGGCGTGTTCCTGGCATCGACCGGCCCTGGCGACGCCGGCTACGAGCTTCAGGTGCTCGACTCATTCGACAACGCGACGTACGTGAACGGGCAGGCCGGTGCGATCTACAAGCAGTCGATTCCGCTGGTCAACGCCATGAGAAAGCCGGGCGAGTGGCAGGCCTACGATGTGATCTGGACGGCGCCACGCTTCAAACCGGATGGCTCACTCGCATCGCCCGCGTACGTCACGGCGTTCCACAACGGCGTGCTGATTCAAGATCGCTTTCCGTTGACCGGTGAGACGGTGTTCATCGGCCAGCCCACCTACAAGGCGCACGGTCCGTCGCCGATCAAGCTGCAGGCGCACAACGATCCGAGCCCGCCCATCAGCTTCCGGAACATCTGGGTCCGCGAGCTGTAACACCCACCTGATTGGAGACTCCGTAGCGACACTGCCGCTACGTGTGACCAGACGCGGGGCCGGGCAACCCGACCCCGCACACCGGTGAGGCGTCGGTGGACGTCAGAAACTGAAGCGCGTCACGAGCTGGAGCTGCCGCGCGGGTCGGACGCTGGTGATTGCACCGAAGCCGCTCGGATTTACCAGGTTGCCGTCGGCGTCGTACGGCAGATTCGTGATCGTCGGGTCGGTCAAGCTCGCGAATCGCACCTGCCGGTTCACCTCGAAGAACTGCGTTCGGTTCAGCGCGTTGAACGCGTCGAGGCGAATCTCGAAACGGCGGTTCCCGCCCAGGGGAACCATCTTCGAGATCGACAGATCCAGGTTGTTGACCGCCGGCCGATAGAAGAAGAACCGTGGCGACTCGAGCCCGATGCTTCCGGGTTGCGGCGGCGCGAAGGCCAACGCGTTGAACTGTCGATAGGGATCGCCGCTGTTGCCGCTCCCCCCATCGCCCGTGAGCACGACGCGCGCGTTCTGGTTGCCGTCCGATCCGGTGAGGTTCGCCGCCGTGATGCCGGGAATGTCGAACGTCACTTCGTACGGGTTACCGCTCATCCACCGGTACACGCCGGAGAACTGCCAGTCGTTGACCAACCAGCGCAGGAAACGATTGTCGCTCGCCTGTGGCGTTTGATAGACGAAGTTCATGGTGAAGTGGTGCGGCCGGTCGTTCAGCATCGGCCCGTAGTTGGCCTCGCGATCGAGCCCGTCGATGCGCGCGGTCGCGAAGTCGTCGCTCACCGTGCCCTTCGCGCTGCTTCGCGTGTAATTGACGCCGAGCAGCAGTCCGCGATCGAAGCGGCGGTTGAGCGACATCTGCAGCGCCTTGTAGTCCGAGAACGCCTCGAATTCCCACATCCGGACGTTGTTGTAGCCGGTGAGCGGTCGCAGGAAATCATCGGGGAGCGCCGTGGCGCCAGGCGTGGAGCTCGGTGCGCGCGTCGGATCCTGATTCTCCGGCAGGAATTTCGCGCCATACGGCACCGCGTTCAGTTGCCGCTGCTGCGCCAGGTTGCGCGACTCGGAGCCGACATACGCGACGTCGAGCGTGAACGCGGAGGGCAGCTTGAGCTGGAAGCCGAGGTTCCACCCGTAGACCGTCGGCACCTCCCAGTCGAATTGGGTCGGGCGCAGCTCCGTGGTCCCAGGCAGTGGTGTCGTCCCGCTGAGATCCTGGAAGCGTCCCCATTCCACACGCTGCTGCACGACGCCAGGCGGGTTGGCAATGAGGTCGAACACGATATTGCCCTGCGGGCGATCGTAGAAGATCCCGAAGCCGCCGCGGACGATCGCCGACTGCGTGCCAGTAAGGTCGTAGGTAGCGCCGACCCGCGGCGATACCTTGAACCGCGATCCGTCGGCGAGCGATTCGTCGATCCCCTGACCGGCCTGGAACGCGCCGTTGAACCGATCGCCGGATCCTGGAACCACGCGCCCAATGAACGCCTCCGCGACCGTCGTCCCCGTCACCGGATCGAAGCCCATTCTCCGGCCGTCGATCAACCTCGGTTGGTAGAGCCGCACTTCCTGACTCGGATCGAACTCGTCGGGCAGGAAGTTGGATGCCAGGTTTGACGCGTCGTACTGAGGCGTCAAGTAATAGAAGCGGACGCCGTAGTCGAGCGTCAGCCGGTCGCTTGCGCGCCAGTTGTCCTGGAGGTACCCCTCCAGGTTGGTGTAGCGCCACTTTGGCTTCGCGAACTGCGAGGCCTGGGTGAACGTGTTGAAGACGCCGAGGGCCGCATTCGCGTACGGATGCCCGGTGTCGAAGGGGTTGTTTGCGTTGTTGTTGAACTCGATGTCGCCGTTGAAGGGCGCGAAGGCGCTCTGGTCCTTCTGGCTGCGCTGGTAATAGATCCCCGCCTTCGCCGTGTGCGATCCGATCACCTTCGTGGCGTTGACGACGATGTCGTAGGTGGTGTTGAAGTTCGTGAACGGCCCTTGCTGCGTGCGGAACTCCGCGGGGCCGTTGTTGTCGCCCGGGTTGGCCGTGCCGATGCGACCGCCGCCGAAACGGGCGCGAGGGATCAGGTCGTTCTGGATCGCGTCGGGGAAGAACATCGGGAGGTTGGAGATCCCGGCGCCGGCTCGCGTGAGGTCGTCGTTGGTTGTGTAGATGTCGAGGGAGTTGTGCGCGCCGCCCACACTGATCTCGAGCGACGTCGTGTCGTTCAGGACGCCCGTCGTCGATACCACCCAGTTGTAGCCCGGCACGTCGAAGTGCCCTTCGAACGTGTCGACGTTCGCTCCGGTGGCCCAGCTGACGCCAAGCGGCAGATCGCGGGCGTCACCGTTCTGCATGTAACGGCCCGTGACGCGCCAGTCGGCCGACGCCTGATAGTCGAGGCGAATCAGCTCTTCTCGGCGTGGCTGGCTGTTCGGCTGTTGACTGCCGTAGTTGTAACCGGTGGTGCCAGAGGTATTGGGGAGCGGGAAGAGATCGAGCATACGACGCGTCGGATCGTAGAGCCGACTCTGCGGAATGCGTCCGAGCACGCCGCCATCCTGGAAGCATCCCCGGGTGTCGCTCGCACTACACGGCAGCCCCGTTGTCCAATCGCGAACGTAGGGGAAGGGGCTGCCGCTCGCGTCGACGCTCTGGGAGAAGTCGCCCGCACGCTCGAGAGCGGTCGGGACGGTGGCGCGCGTCTCGGCCACCGGATCATTACGGCGCTGGAACTCCTGCGCCCAGAAGAAGAACAGGCGGTTCCGCTGCTCGTTGAACCTGCCCGGAATGAAGATGGGGCCGCCGAAGGTGTACCCAGAGTCGTTGCGCGACGCTTCGGCTTTCTCGATGCCGGCCTGGTTGTTCGTCCAGGTGTTGGAATTCCAATCGGACCGGCGGCCGTACCAATACGCCGATCCATTGAAATCTCGGGTGCCGCTCTTGGTCACGACCTGCACCTGCGCCCCGACGGCGCGGCCGTACTCGGCCTGGTAGCTGGAGGTCAGCACCTTGAACTCAGCCACCGCCTCGAGGTTGGTGGTCGCCATATTGCCGCCGTTGTCGCCGGTGTCGATATTGGCCACACCGTCGATGGTCAGGTTGTTGGAGTTCTGGCGCTGTCCGTTGGCCGAGAAGTGGCTCGCCTGGCTCGGCGGATCGTTGCTCGGCGACATACCCGACGGCCCGGGAACGACGCCGGGCACGAGGCCGACCAGTCCGAAGAAGCTGCGTCCATTGACGGCGATGTTCTCGATTTGCGACGCCTCCAGCGCGTACGAGCGCTCGCCGCTGAGGGACTGGAGCTCGGTCACGCGTCCCGTCACCGTCACGGTCTCCGTCAGCTGACCGACTTGCAGGCTCAAAATGCCGAGGGAGAACCGGTCGTTCGCGTTCACGACGACGGGGCCTCGTTCGAGGATCTGGAAGCCGTCCAGCCTGACATTGACGCGATAGGTGTCCGGACGCACGAACGAGAAGACGAAGTTACCTTGATCATCTGAGACGGTGGTCTGTGCGTTGCCTTGCGTGGTGCTGGTCAGGGCGACGAGGGCGCCGGGTAGGACAGCGCCTTGCGCATCTCTTACGCTTCCGGACACCGACGCACTGGTCGTCTGCGCTCGGAGCGAGAGCGTGCTTGTCAGACAGAGAACGGCCGCGAGGGCCACACGAAGGCAGGCTCGACAGAGGTGGCGAGACGGCATGGCATCCTCCTTTTCAAAGGGGCCTCAGGACATGGTCAGCTGGTGTTGTTCATATGGAACCGGTTCCGCGACCGGGCCTATCTATCACAGTGGCATTGGCTGGGTCAAGCGGCGGATGCCGACGGCGGATGCCGACGTGATATCGGTTACAGATTCCGGAAAGTAACGGGAGGAGCGGCCGAGCACCGTGCGTGGGATGGAGGCTCGTTATTGTTCAGGTCGAAAACACATTGGAGACCCATCTCGCGGAGCGCGCTAAGATCCCGCCCGCGGCGCCAGGAGGTCGACGGCAGGTCTAGATAGGCGCGCGTTGGCCCCCTTGTCGATTGGAGTTCGGGTATGTCCCAGAGCAGATCTCGAGCGCGGCGGCACATCATCGCGGTCGCCGCGCTCACCGTAGGCGCCGCCACAATCGTGACCACCATGGCGCAGTCGTCCGCCGACAAGTGGTGGCCCGGTTACGGCGGCGGTGCGGACAACTCGCGCTATTTCGCGTCGCGGCAGATCACGAAGTCCAACGTGAAGCGGCTCGAGGTCGCGTGGACCTATCCCTTCGGCGACACGGGTAGCAGTCCCATCGTCGTCCGCGGAGTGATTTACGGTCGCGGACGGAACGGATCGCTGGTCGCGGTCGAGGCGAACACGGGGAAGGAGCTGTGGGTCCGCGAGAAGATGCACGGGATGACGAGCCGCGGCATGAACTATTGGGAGAGCGCCGACGGCCGCGACCAGCGTCTCATCTTCGCCATGGACAGCTTGCTGCAGGAGCTGGATGCGAAGACCGGCACACCCATCATGTCGTTCGGCACCGACGGCTTCGTCGACCTGCGAGTCGGCATCGACGGCCGTGACCCGGCAACGATCGGCAGCATGCAGTCGTCGCTGCCTGGAGAGGTCTTCGAAAACCTGATCATTCTCGGCAGTGCGCCGGGTGAGGGCTACCTGTCGCCCCCCGGCGACATCCGTGCCTACGACGTCCTCAGCGGGACGCTGGTGTGGACCTTCCACACCGTGCCGCGGCCTGGCGAGTTCGGGTACGAGACCTGGCCGAAGGACGCGTGGAAATACATCGGTGGCAACAACAACTGGGGTGAGATGACGGTCGACACCAGGCACGGCATCGCCTACATCCCGCTCGGGTCACCCACCTACGACTTTTATGGAGCCGACCGGGTCGGCGCCAACCTGTTCGGTACCTCGATCGTTGCGCTCGATGCGCGCACGGGCAAGCGCCTCTGGCATTTCCAGTTGGTGCATCACGACCTCTGGGACCTGGACCCCAGCGCCGCGCCACAGTTGACGACCATCCGTCACAACGGCCGCAATCGAGATGTCGTCGCGGTGACGAGCAAGACCACCTGGCTGTACGTGTTCGACCGCGTCACCGGCGAACCGATCTGGCCGATCGAGGAACGTCCGGTGCCGAAGTCCGAGATGGCGGGCGAAGAGAGCTGGCCGACACAACCGCACCCGACGAACCCGCCGCCGTTCGCGAAGCAGTCGTTCGGCGTCGACGACATCAGTCCCTATCTGCCGGCCGATGAGGCCGCCGCGTTCAGAACGCGCCTGCTCGCTGCCAAGAACCAGGGCCTCTTCACGCCCATCAGCTTGGCGGACACGGTGCATGTGCCGACGAGCAACGGCGGCGTGCTCTTCGGCGGCGCCGCGGCCGAACCGCGCACGGGGGCGGTTTATGTCGTCACGCACGACAATCCGGGCATCCTCCGTCTACTCCGTCCCGGCGAGAGCGCCGGGCGCGGCGATGGTCCGCCCGGGCGCGCTGTCTTTCAGGAGCAGTGCCAGACGTGCCACGGCCCGGATCGAATGGGCACGGCGAACGGCGTGCCGCTGGTTTACACCGCAGCAGATCCGGCGAACAAGATCGCGGCCGGCGCGCCGCGCTTCGAGGCGGCCGCGATCCGCGCGGTCGTGGGCGCCGGCAAGGGCCGGATGCCCGCCTTCCCGCATCTGTCGACCGCCGACCTGGACGCGCTCGTCACCTTTCTGACGACCGCGCCAGGTGGAGACAGCCGAGGCGCCGTTCCGACCGCGTCCGGCGCACCGCCAGAACTGATCGTCGGATCGGGGTCGGTATCGACGCGCACCGATGCAGCGGGTGGCGGCAGGCGCGGCGTCGTTCCGTCCTATCCGGATGGCGTTCCTCCGTTCGAGCGGTATGTGATCAACGAATACAACCACGTCGGAAACCGGATCAAACCGCCCTACACGTCGATCGTGAAGTACGATTTGAACGCGCCGCGCATCAAGTGGCGTATCGGCTTCGGCGACGATCCGGCGCTCGCGGCGCGCGGGATCACCGGTACGGGCGTGCCCGGGTTGCTCCACGGCATCATCCTGACGGAATCCGGCCTCGTGTTTGGCGCCGGCCGCGACCATCAGATCCGCGCCTGGGACAGCGATACCGGTCGTCAGCTCTGGGTGTCGCGATTCGGCGGGGACTTCGTCGGTTCGCCCGTGATGTACGAGACCGACGGCAGGCAGTATCTCCTGGTCCCCGCGGCAAGCTCCGCAAGTAATCTGGGTTCCGGCGCGACGACGCCTCCCGCGACCGCGCCGCTGGGCTGGGTCGCCTACGCGCTTAAACGTCAATAAGGCCTGAGATGCTCACGGGAAAAAACTTGATCGCGTGCGAGCCGGTGGATTCGACTGACGGACGCTTCACCGCGGGCGGCGCGCTGGCTGAATTCGAAGAAGCGTCGGGCGCGCACGTCGACCAGGCGCTCGAAGCCGCGGAGCACGCATCGCACGAATACCGCCGGTTGTCCGCGCCCGCGCGTGCGGGATTCCTGGATCGCATCGCCGAGGAGATCGAGAAGAGCGACGGTCTCCTGGACGCGGCGAATGCCGAGACCGCGCTTCCTCCAGAACGTCTCGCAGCCGAGCGCGGACGCACCGCCGGTCAGCTGCGGATGTTCGCCAATCAGGTTCGCGAGGGATCGTGGGTGGACGCGCGCATCGATCGCGCGCTTCCCGATCGCAAGCCGCTGCCGAAACCCGACATTCGCCGCATGCTGATTCCGATCGGGCCGGTCGCGGTCTTCGGCGCGAGCAACTTCCCGCTGGCTTTCTCCGTCGCGGGAGGCGACACGGCGTCGGCGCTGGCGGCCGGCTGTCCCGTCATCGTGAAAGCCCACCCCGCGCATCCGGCGACCTCGGAACTGGCCGCCCGGGCGATCATCGAGGCGATCAAGACGGCCGGACTGCCGCCTGGCGTCTTCTCGCTGATCCACAGCACGCGAAACGACGTCGCGAGGGCGCTCGTTCAGCACCCGCACACCAAGGCCGTTGGCTTTACCGGAAGCCTGCGCGCCGGGCGCGCGCTTTTCGACGCCGCCGCGAGTCGGCCCGATCCGATCCCCGTCTATGCCGAGATGGGCAGCGTCAACCCCGTCTTTCTGCTTCCGGGAGCGCTTGCCGAACGCTCCGAAGGCATCGCCGAAGGCCTGAAGAACGCCGTCACGTTAGGCGTGGGACAGTTCTGCACGAATCCCGGCGTGATCATCGGCATCGGCGATGCACGCTTCGAGCCGTTCGTGCGGCGGATGGAGGCGCTGATCCGCGATGCTCAGCCCGGAACCATGCTCTATCCGGCGATTTTCCGGTCCTACGAAGCGGGAGTTCAGCGGTTGAGCGCGATCGAAGGCACGGGCACCACTCGCTCCTCGGTCGGCGCCGGCGCGAACGCACCCGAAGCGCGCCCATCGATGTTCGACACCAGCGCGCAGCTGTTCATGCGGCATCGTGAATTGGGCGAAGAGGTCTTCGGGCCTTCAACCGTTGTCGTCCGGTGCGGTTCGCGTGAAGAGATGGAAGCCGTCGCGCGTCATCTCGAAGGCCAGTTGACCGCGACGATTCACGGCACCCCTTCGGATCTGGCCGAGTACGCGTCGCTCGTGTCGATTCTGGAGACCAAAGCGGGCCGGTTGATCTTCAACGGCTTCCCAACGGGAGTCGAAGTGTGCGCGTCGATGCAGCACGGTGGGCCGTATCCGGCGACCACTGATTCGAGGACGACTTCGGTCGGGACGGCGGCGATCCATCGATTCGCGCGACCGGTCGCCTACCAGAACTTTCCACAATCGTCGCTGCCGGTTGAACTGCAGGATGCGAACCCACGCCAGATTTGGCGTATGGTCGATGGAGAGATGACGAAGGACTGAAGGTCCGGCTGAAGCCGGACCCCACGTTTTCAAGTCAACTCCACGTTTTCAAGTCAGACGACCGCGACCGGGTTCTCCAACGTGCCAATTCCGGAGATCGTGATCCGCACCGAGTCGCGTGCTTCGAGCGTGAACGAGTCCGGCGGGACGACACCGGCTCCGGTGAGCAGGACCGCGCCGTTCGGGAATGTCTGCGAGCGGAACAGGTAGTCGACGAGCTCGTCGAACGACCGTTTGAGCTGTCCGGCTCGAGTCGTGCCGGCAAACACCGTTTCCCCGCCGCGGCCGATCTCGAGCTGAATGCTCCACTGACGCGCTTCGTCTTCAGTGTTCCCCACCACGATCCATGGACCCACGGCGCAGGAATTCGTATAGATTTTCGCCTGCGGGAGATAGAGCAGGTTCTCGCCTTCGATGTCGCGGGAGCTCATGTCGTTGCCGATGGTGAAGCCGACGATCTTTCCCGAAGCACTGATCACCAGCGCGAGCTCCGGTTCCGGAACGTTCCAGCGTGCGTCTTTTCGGATCCCGACCGCTCCACCGGGAGAGACAACCTTGTCCGGAAGGGACTTGAAGAAGATCTCCGGACGCACCGCGTCGTAAACCCGGTCATAGGCGCTGGCGCTGAACTCCGACTCCTCCATCCGGGCTTCCTTGCTGCGCAGATAGGTCACCCCGGCGGCCCACACTTCTTGGGATTCGACGGGCGTCAACAACCGGACGCTGTGCAGTGGATGCTCCGGGAGCCCGGCCTGGTTGAGTCGTCTCAGTTCTTCTGCAACGTCCGCCCGCTCGATCAGGTCCGTCAGGCGACGCACGCCACCTTCAGTCAGGTCGAGGACGGTGTGCTCGTCCGTGATGAGACCAATGCGGACGTCTGGGCTGGTTGCGGCGGTAAATCGGCACAGGTTCATGAGCGGTCGATTCCTGGCGAGGTTCAGCGTCTCTTGGCCGCGCTCCGCGCGGCGGGCAACCGCGATGATAACGTAAGGGCGGCATGACACTCAGGGCTGCGCCACCGCTGGAGCAGGTGCTCGGTTCGGCCGCAACAATCGACACGTCGCGCATCCAGGGCGATGGGCCCGATGGACGTTTGCCGCTGACGGCGGAGATGCTGCGCAACGAGCCGAGCGGCAACATCTTCGGCTTGACCCAGAACGCCGGGATGGGCTGGCGCACCGACGCGCTCGGCGGACCGCAGTACGTGATCGTCAGCACGATGGGCGGCGTGCGTTCCGAGCAGGGCGAGCCCATCGCGCTCGGCTATCACACTGGGCACTGGGAGATCGGACTGCTGGTGCGCGCTGCCGCGGAGGCGCTGCGTGCCGCGGGGGCAATCCCGTTCGCCGTGTACTGCAGCGACCCGTGCGACGGGCGGACGCAGGGCACGACCGGCATGTTCGACAGCCTGGCCTACCGGAACGACGCGGCCATCGTGATGCGGCGGCTGATCCGGTCGCTGCCGACCGCCTCCGGCGTGCTCGGGATCGCGACGTGCGACAAGGGCCTGCCGGCGACCATGCTGGCGCTCGCCGGCACGAAGGACCTGCCCGCGGTGGTCGTGCCTGGCGGCGTGACCCTGCCGGCACGCGACGCGGAGGACGCCGGCCAGGTCCAGAGCCTCGGCGCCCGGTTCACGCACGATCTGATCAGTCTCGACTACGCGGCCACGATGGGGTGCCGGGCGTGCGGTTCGTCAGGCGGCGGGTGCCAGTTTCTCGGCACCGCGGCGACGTCGCAGGTGGTCGCGGAAGGTCTGGGCCTGGCGCTGCCACACAGCGCGCTCGCGCCGTCGGGCGAACCGGTCTGGCTCGAGCTCGCAAGCCGCTCGGCGGCCGCCTTGCAACGTCTCCACCTGCTTGGCGTGTCGGTCGGCAAGATCCTCACCGCCCCCGCCGTCGAGAACGCGATGCTCGTGCATGCCGCGTTCGGCGGCTCCACGAATCTCCTGCTGCACATCCCGGCGATCGCCGCCGCCGCTGGCCTGAAGCCTCCCACTGTCGAGGACTGGATCCGGATCAATCGTGCCACCCCGCGCCTGGTGGACGCGCTGCCGAACGGACCGCGCGGCTTCGCGACGGCCCAGGTATTC
>DAINCF010000108.1:0-16289 GCA_036732565.1 Vicinamibacterales bacterium | reverse complement strand
GCCGACGTCCCAGCCGCGGGCAGTGTTGACGGACGTGCAGCGCACGGTGCTGCCGGAAGCCGTCCGCGTGACGCTCACGTTCGATCGTGAGGTCACCTATCGCGAGGAGCGCATCACCGGACCGTCGCGGGTGTTCTTCGACCTGGCTGGCGTGACCGCGGCGCCGCCGCTCGTCGATGCCGTGATGGACTACTCCAACGACGTCGTCCGCCAGATTCGACTCGGCCGACATCCCGACCGGACGGTTCGCGTTGTGCTGGACCTCGAGGGGGTGACGCGTCACAGTGTGTTCACGCTCTACAACCCGTTCCGCATCGTCATCGATTGCGAGCGATCCAAGGCGCTGCGTGCTGCCGCTCCGCCGGCGCCGACGCCAGCGGAGCTTCCACCTGCGCCTGTCGAGCGTGCCGCCGTTTCCGAAGAGGCACCGCTCAAGCTAGCGAGGGAAACCGATCTGCCGCCGGTCGCGCCAGCCGTCGATGAGATGCCGGCGCCGAGTCGGCCACCGGTTCCCGCTCGGGAGACGGTGGACAAGCCGACACCGCCACCCTCCTCGCCGTCAGCGAATTCGGCTGGTGGCTTTTCGATCGCGCGTCAACTCGGGCTCGGCGTGTCGCGGATCGTCATCGACCCCGGGCATGGAGGACGAGATCCGGGCGTTCAGGGGCGGGGACTCAACGAGGCGCCGGTCACGCTCGACGTCGCGCTGCGCCTGGAGAAGCTGCTGCTGAAAGAGCCCGGGATCGAGGTGGTGCTGACGCGCCGTTCCGATGTGTACGTGCCGCTCGAGGAGCGCACGGAGATCGCGAACCGCGAAGGCGCCGATCTCTTCGTGTCGATTCACGCGAATGCCAGCCGCAATGCGGATGCCGGCGGGGTCGAGACCTACTATCTCAGCTTCGCGTCGTCGCCGGAGGCCGAAGCGGTCGCCGCCCGCGAGAACTCGGCGTCCGAGCGGGCGATGCACAACCTGCCGGACATCATCAAGGCTATCGCCTTGAACAACAAGCTCGACGAGTCACGTGACTTTGCCGCGATGGTCCAGGAGGCCCTGGTGTCACGGGCCCGTCGATCGAACAAGGACATCCGCGATCGCGGCGTCAAGAAGGCGCCGTTCGTAGTGCTCATCGGCGCCAACATGCCCAGCATCCTCGCAGAGATTTCGTTTCTCTCGAACCGTCAGGAGAATCAACTGCTGAGGAACGCGGCCTACAAGGACCGGATCGCCGAGGCACTGCACGCCGCGGTCATGCGTTACCGGCGAGCGCTCAAGGGTCAGGGGAAGGTTGCGGAGCAGTACTGATATCGCCTTGGAGGCTTGGAGGCTTGGGGACTTGAAGGTACGAGGGTTGGCTGCTCGCGTACCTCCAAGCCTCCAAGCCTCCAAGCCTTCAGGCCCTGAAGAGATTGTGCTGGCCTCCGCGCGCCTCGATCGTCGAGACGGCGTGACGGCTGCGGTACCAGACGAATAGAACGCCCGCCAGCAGCCCTGCGATCACTGCCGCGACCATGATGACGCCGGTCAATCCGAACGCGGCGACGGCCACGTCGATCATGCTCAGGCCACGTGACGCATCGGGTGCCGTCTCGATGATGGTCGGCGTGATGGCGTCGGGAACGGCTTGCTGCACCACGATCTGATTGTACCCCGACCAGTCACGACCTGTCCGCCGAAGCGCGAAGGGTGACCACTACCGCGATCGCACCAGACCTCGCGCGGTCTCGACCAGCGTGCGGATCATCGCGCCGGTGGCGCCCTTGGGCATCCAGGGTTTGTTGTCCTCGGCCCAGGCCGTCCCAGCGATGTCCAGATGCGCCCACGGCAGCCCGCCCGCGAACTCCTGCAAGAACATCGCCGCGGTGATGGCGCCGGCCGGTCGGCCCGGACTGTTGAGCAGATCCGCGATTTCACTCTTGAGCAGCTCGCGATACTCGTCGTAGAGCGGCAGCGGCCACGCCTTCTCGCCACCGCGAACCGCCGCCTCCTCGACGGCTTCGACCCAGGGGTCGGGCGAGCCGAACAACCCGGTCGTGGTCCGCCCGAGGGCGACGACGCACGCGCCGGTGAGCGTTGCGACATCGACCAGATGCGTGGCGCCCAGGCGTATGGCGTACCAGAGGCCATCGCCGAGAATCAGCCGGCCCTCGGCGTCGGTGTTGTTGACTTCGACGGTCAATCCAGACGCGCTGCGCAGGACATCGCCGGGGCGCGTCGCGCGGCTGCCGGGCATGTTCTCGGCCGCGGGTACCACGGCAGTCACGCGCAGCGGCAGGCGCTCGATCGCGATCGCCCGCAGTGCCGCGACGACCGTGGCACCGCCGGCCATGTCGTCTTTCATCCGCTCCATGCCGTCGGCCGGCTTGATCGAGATGCCGCCGGTATCGAACGTGATGCCCTTGCCGACGAGGCCGAGCACGGGTGATTCGGGTGCGCCCGGTGGCACGTAACGGAGCACCAACAGGCGTGGAGGCTCGGCGCTTCCCCGCCCGACGCCACTCAACAACCCCATGCCGAGCGACGCAATCGCTTGCTCGTCCAGGATCTCCGTGCTGACGTCGGGCACCGACGCCATTTCCGCGGCGCGCTCCACGAAGGTCCGTGGGGGCAACTCGTTGGCGGGCTCGTTGACCAGTACACGCGCGCGATTGATGGCTTCGCCCACCGTGAGCCCGCGTACGACCGCGTCGGCGGCCTCATCCGAGCGGCTCACCAGCTGCACGTCGCTGACGAAGAACGGCTCGGCGTCGCGTGTCTTGTAGCAACCGCCGTCGAAGTTCGCAATGGTCGCGCCTTCGGCCGCCGTCTCGACCGCGGCCGCGCTCCACCCGTCGAGCGCCAACGCAACCGTCGCACGGCGGAGGCTGCGTGCCACGGCAATGGCGGAGGCGGCCAGTCGGCGCGCCGACTCGACGTCGTCTGCGCGTCCCGCGCCGACCGCCAGGACGTGTTCCGTCGTCCAATCAGTAGCCTTCACGCGCAGGTGGAGGTGCTCCCCGACTTTGGGGTGGAACCCGCCGCGCGCGATCGCGGCGCGCAGGTCGCCGCCGCACGCGCGGTCGACCTGATTGAAGGTCGTCGACTCGTCGCCTTCGTGCACCGGTACGATCAGGAGGTCGGTCTTGAGAGTCGGCAGCGCGGAGTTGGATGTGGAAATGCGCGGAATTGCGTAAGCAGATCGCATTCGATCCCCGGGAGATATTGCCGGGATGCGGGCGAGACACTACAATCCGACGACGGCGTGTTCGCCAGCTTCACCATGCTGCAGTTGATGTGGACGTTCCAAACGCTTCGCGTGGTCACGCTTGCGGCGCTCGCCTTCGGAGGAGCGGTTCGCGATCCGCGCCAACTCTCATCCGCGGATGTGCTGGTCGCGCGCGACCAGGACTCCAACAAGCGACCCAGTCTATCACTCCGGGCAGCCCCGGCCGTGGCCTTCGCGCCCGCCCGCATTCTCTTGACGGCCGAAGTACGCGGAGGTCCAGACGATTTCGAGGATCTGTACTGTCCGTCGATCGAATGGGAATGGGGCGACGGTACATCGTCCAGCGCCCAGGCCGACTGCGCGCCGTACTCGGCGGGCCGCAGCCAGATTCGACGCCGCTACACGGTCGAGCACATCTATCGATCGCCGGGCAGCTTCCGCGTGCAGTTGCGCTTGAAGAAGGGAGCGCGGATTACCGGCTTCGCCAACACCGCGATTCAGGTCAGGCCGGGATTACCGTACTGAGGGCCCGGGTCGTGGGACCTGAGTCGTGTGGTTAGTCGCAAAGGCCCGCAAGCCACGGTCCACGCCTCACGCCTCAAGCCCGTGCCGGCCGAAGCCGGTCATCAGCGTCGCGCCCAACCCCATCGTCCACACCCCGAACTCCAGGATCGCGCCGGCGGCCAGTAGCGAGAAGGCGGCGGCGCTGAGGTAGGTCGGGCCGATACCGACCATGCGCGCCACGAAGGCCGGCGTGACGATCACGATGAAGCCGATCGCGGTGGCGACGATGGCGCTCGGGATGCGCAGGCCCAGACGATCCTCGATCCACTCACCCAGCGTGCAAGCCAACGCCGTGAAGCCGAGCAGCGACGCGACGATCGCCACGAGCACGGCCAGCGGCACCACCACCGCGACGATCGGGATGCCGATGATGGTCAACGCCAGCGCGATCGAGACGATCAGGAGCAACGGAATGAACAGGACTTCGGCGGCGAGACCGACGAGCAGCGCCCGGCCAGGCTCCGCGGCTGCCGCCCTGCCGACGCGGGCAACGCGCGCTCGCGCGACCAGCACGATGAACGCCATGAGGATCGCCAGAATGGTCAGGCGCGTCGTAGTCGCGGCGAGGCCGAGCCACGACCAGAATCGGCGCGCATCGCCGTCCTCCCAGTTGGTCCCGAACGTCCATTGCGGCCACCAGGAGGCGACGTAGACGTTACTGACGCTGCCAGTCATCCGGGCCCCCGAGGCCCGCGTGAGACCGCCACCCACGAGCACGATGTCGCCGCGGACATCCGCGTCGGGTCCCAGGTCGACGTCACCGCCGACGGCCACGATGGCGTCGTGGACCCGCCCGTCCACGCGCACGGAACCGCCCACGACGAAAATGCCATCGCGAACCTCTTCATCGCGCTCGACGGTGATGTTACGGCCGACGGCGATGCGGGATCCGACCATGCGGTAGGTCCGCACCGTGGACGACTCGCTCTCCTGAGCGTTCGCGCCTCTCGATCCCATGAGCCACGCCGCGGCCGCAAGGACGAGCAGCCCGCCGACTCCCGTTCGAGCAATGGACGAGCACAACCCGAGTGAGCGGCCAGCGTCCGACATGTGATTAGAATCCCCTCACGCCGTACGGACGAGCGAAACCCGGACGAAGTTCCCGGCCTCCAGCTCCCACGCCGTCAGGTCGGGCACGCGCCCCGCCAGGCTGACGATGACGAAGACGAACCCCGAGAACGCCTCGGCGCGGTCGGTGTCCGACGGGACGGCTGGCGACGCCACGTGTGAATGATACGCGCCGATGACGTCGAGCCCGCGTGTGCGCGCCAGGCGAAGCGCGGCGAAGTGCTCGTTCGGATCGATTAGGTACCGCGCGGCCGGCCGATTCGCGGCGTTTCGCGTTGGTATGGCGTCGGCGATGGTCGACGGGGTGCCGACCAGCAGACCGCAGCACTCGTGCGGACGCTCACGACTGGCGTGGTCCTCGATCGCGGATGCGACGCTTGCCGGTACCGTGAGTGATCTCAGAACCGTCCCACTTCGCCTTCGGTGTGCAGGGTCGCCCCGGTCGCCGCGCGGATCTCTTCGAGCGTCGTGTCCGCGGCAATCTCGCGGAGGACCAGGCCCTTCGGTGTGACGTCGATCACCGCCAGCTCGGTGACGATCTGGTGTACGACCTTCAGGCCGGTCAACGGCAGGGTGCAGGCCTTCAGGATCTTGTGACCGCCCTCGCGCGTCGTGTGCTCCATGGCCACGATGACCTTCTTCGCGCCGGCGACGAGGTCCATGGCGCCACCCATCCCCTTGACCATCTTGCCCGGGATCATCCAGTTCGCGAGGTTCCCCTGCTCGTCGACTTCCAACGCGCCCAGCACCGTGAGATCGATGTGCCCGCCGCGCACCATTGCAAATGAATCGGCGCTACTGAAGTACGCCGACCCAGGCAGCTCGCTCACGGTCTCTTTGCCGGCGTTGATCAGATCGGGGTCGACCTCATCGGGCAACGGGTACGGGCCGACGCCGAGCATCCCGTTCTCGGAATGCATGGTGATGTGCACGTCCGGCGGCACGTTGTTCGCCACCAGCGTCGGCATCCCGATGCCAAGGTTGACGTAGTCGCCGTCTCGCAGCTCACGCGCGACGCGCAGGATGATGCGTTCACGTTTATCGATCATCGTAGCCATGGGCCCAAGCCCTTGGGGTCGCTGCCGACACCAGTGCAACCGGGGTCAGCCCCCTTCCAAAAAAGTGCGATGCTGTGGAAAACGTCATGCCGGTCGTGTGGTCCGCTTCTCCACTCGCTTCTCGTAGCCGATGCCTTGGAAGATGCGTTTGACGAAGATGCCGGGTGTGTGCACATGGTCGGCGTTGATGCCGCCAGCGTCGAGGAGCTGCTCGACCTCGGCGATCGTCGTCGTGGCGGCGGTCGCCATCATCGGGTTGAAATTGCGAGCGGTGCGTCGATACACCAGATTGCCGGTGGTGTCGCCCTGCCACGCCTTGACGAACGCGAAGTCGGCTTTGAGCGGCATCTCGAGCACGTAGGGCCGGCCGTCGATGATGCGCGTTTCCTTCCCTTCTGCGATGAGCGTGCCGTAGCCGGTCGGCGTGAAGAAGCCGCCGATGCCGGCACCGCCGGCGCGAATGCGCTCCGAGAATGTGCCCTGGGGCACCAGCTCGACTTCGATCTCCTTCTGCAGAAACTGTCGCTCGAATTCCTTGTTCTCGCCGACATAGGTCGCGATCACCTTCCGGATCTGGCGGCTCTGCAGCAGGATCCCGAGACCGAACCCGTCGACGCCGGCGTTGTTGCTGATGATGGTGAGATTCTTCGTGCCGCGCTTGTGCAGCGCCGCGATGAGGTTCTCGGGGATGCCGCAGAGGCCGAAGCCGCCGACCATGATCGACGCGCCGTCGGGCACCAGGGCCGCAGCCTGCTCTGCGGAATCCAGCACCTTGTTCATATCCCGAAAATTATACGTGGGGTTCGGGAGATCAGCCCTGGCGTCCGCGTTCAGGCGGTTCTGACGCCGTCTCCAACGCCTCCCGCGCCGCGGCTGCCGCGTTGAAGACGCGCTCGATTTCCTGAGCCTCGCCGAGACACCCGGCGAGCGCCCGCAGCCGTTCGCTCATCTCGAGCAGGAGCGGCGCGACATGATCGGCGTTCGACGCGAGGAGGCTCGTCCACATCTCGGGTCCGCTCGACGCCAGTCGTGTCGTGTCGCGGAGGCCAGCGCCCGACCAGGCGAGACCGTCGGCCCCGGCGGCGTCGGCGACCATCGTCATCAGCGCGCTGGCCACCACCTGCGGGAGATGACTGACCGCGGCCATGATGCGATCGTGCTCCTCGACGTCGACGCGCTGCCCCCGCGCGCCAAGGCCCTCCACGAATGCCGCCGCCGCCGGCGTGAGGCTGGCGTCCAGACCGTCGACCAGAAACCAGGTCCGGTCGTCGAAGAGATCGGCCCGAGCCAGATCGGCTCCGGATCGGGCCCCTCCCGCCATGGGATGCCCACCGACGAAGGCCCGTAAGCCAGCCCTCCGGGCGGAGGTCACGATCTGGCGTTTGGTGCTGCCCGTATCGAGAAGCAGCTGCGCCTGACTCGCCGCCGCGGCGATCGCCGGGAGCGTGTCGCAGATGACATCGACGGGCGTCGCCAGCACGATGACGTCCGCGCGGCTCAACGCGGCGAGCTCCGGCGAGGCGATGTCGAGCGCGGCCGCGACTCGAGGCTGAAGAAGGACAGGGGGGCGATCGATGCCGACGACCTGCGCGTCGGGCCATCGGCGCCGCGCTGCCAGCGCGACAGAGGTTCCGATGAGCCCGAGGCCGACCACGCCGAGCACACGAGGCGACGCTGGGAGGAATCCCCCGGTGCTCAGCGGCGAGGTCATTTTAATCCTAGCGAGGCTGCGCCCACATAGATGAAAAAGAAGCGGGAGGGCTCCGCCTCGCTAGGGCAGCATCTCTTGGCCCCGCTCCGCGGGGCATTAACGCGCCCATCCGCGTCGCGACACCGGCTCGAGACAGATGCTGCGGCCGATCGCAGGGGCGATGATCCGGAGCTCGGCCATCAACCGATCGAACTGCGCCGGGAACATCGACTGGGCGCCGTCGCTCATCGCGTGGTCGGGATCGCAGTGGACCTCGATGATCAGGCCATCGGCGCCGGCCGCGACGGCCGCGCGGGCCATCGCCGCAACCTTGTCCCGTCGGCCCGTTCCGTGGCTCGGATCGACGAATACCGGCAGGTGACTCAGTTGCTTGACGATGGGAATGGCCGAAATGTCCAGCGTATTGCGGGTGTAGGTCTCGAACGTGCGGATGCCGCGCTCGCACAGGATCACGCTCGTGTTGCCGCCCGCCAACACGTACTCCGCCGACAGGAGCCATTCCTCGATGGTGGCGGAGATGCCCCGTTTGAGGAGCACCGCCTTCCGCGTGCGACCGAGCTCGCGGAGCAGCGTGAAGTTCTGCATGTTGCGCGCGCCGACCTGGAAGATGTCCGCGTACTTGTCGATGACCTCGATCTGGCTGATGTCCATGACCTCGGTCACGAGCTTCAGATCGTGGGCGTTGGCGCCGTCGCGCAGGAGCTGCAGGCCGGCTTCGCCGAGACCCTGAAAGCTGTACGGAGACGATCGCGGTTTGAACGCGCCGCCGCGGAGCACCTTGGCACCGGCGCGCTTGACCGCCGAGGCGGTCTGATGCACCTGGTTCTCGTTCTCCGCCGAGCACGGACCCGCCATCACCATGACTTCGTCGCCGCCGATTCGCAGATCGCCGACCATGACGACGGTGTCATCCTGCTTGAACGTGCGGCTGGCCAACTTGTAGGGCTCGGTGATCCGCAACACCTCGTGCACCCCCTCCATCAACTCGATGAGCCGCGGATCGACCTTGCCGCTGCCCACCACACCGAGCACGATCCGCGACGCGCCGCTGGATCGGTGCACGTCCATGCCGAGCTCCACGAGATGCGCGATGACGTTCTGAACTTCGACATCGGTCACGCGCTCCTTCATTACGACCACCATGGCTGCA
This sequence comes from Vicinamibacterales bacterium, assembly GCA_036732565.1. Taxonomy (GTDB): domain Bacteria; phylum Acidobacteriota; class Vicinamibacteria; order Vicinamibacterales; family UBA2999; genus JAIVJN01. The sequence continues at coordinate 7,535 of DAINCF010000108.1, read as the reverse complement.
CCTTCAAATCAGTTTCCAGGTTGTAGGGTTCTAAGGTTCTAGGGTTCTAGGGTTCTCGGGTTCTGGTTCTTGGCTCGGAGGTTCTAGGGTTCTCAGCCGTCGTCGTCCTCCGGCAGCAACAACTGATCGTCGATGGCCTTGGCGGGAGCTTCGGCGTCGCGCTCCGACTCGATCCGCTGGATCCGCCGCGCCTCGTCCATGATCCGCTCGTAGAGCCGCACCACCGCGTCTCCGTCGAGCGGTCCGCCCAGGTCGCTGTTGACCGCACGCACGTGCGCCATCACCGCGGCCTCTCGCGCGGGCTCGTAGATCTGGAGCCCTTGCTCGTGCTTGACGCGGCCGATGGCATACGCGCATCGCGCCCGCCGATCCAGCAGCCGCACGATGACTTCATCGATCTTGTCGATCTCCTCGCGGAGCGCTTCCAGGCTCAGCTCTGCAGCCATTGGACGTATCGCTCCACTTCGTCGAGCAGGGCGGACGACCGCCCATGGGTGCCAATCACGTTCACGAGCGCGCTCCCCACCACGGCGGCGTCAGCGAGCCGGCCAACCTGGCGCACGTGCTCAGGACTCGAGAGCCCGAAGCCCAGGGCGAGCGGCATCCCGGTCTCCGCGCGCACGCGCGCCGCGAGATCGGACGCCGATCCATCGATCGTGTCGCGGGCGCCGGTGACGCCCAGACGGGAGATGCCATAGAGAAAGCCGCTGCCCAACGCCGCGGCGCGGCGGATGCGCTCGGAGCTGGTGGTGGGGCTCAACAGGAAAATTGTATCAATGCCCGAGTCGGCGAGGGTGCCGCGCAATCCTTCGGCTTCCTCGGGCGGCAAGTCCAAGGTCAACACGCCATCGACCCCGGCGCTCTGGGCCTTGGCCACGAACGTATCGACGCCCATGCGGAGGATCGGATTCACGTAAGAAAAGATGACGATGGGCGCGGTAATCGAGGGGCGGATGCGGCCGATCATGTCGAGCACGCCGCGGAGCGTGACGCCGCACGCGAGCGCCCGCTCGGTCGCGCGCTGAATGACCGGCCCGTCGGCCAGGGGGTCCGAAAACGGCACGCCGACTTCCAACACGTCCGCGCCAGCCGCGTCGAGCCGCTGCAGGATCGTCGCCGACGTTGGCAAGTCGGGATCCCCGGCCGTGACATACGTCACGAGACCCGTGCGGCCCTGGGCGCGAAGGCGCTTGAACGTCTCATCGATGCGAGACATCAGGTGCCTCCGACAAGACCTTCTCCACCGATTGCACATCCTTGTCGCCGCGGCCCGAAAGATTGATGAGCAAGACGGCATCGCGTCCGAAGCGCTTGGCGACCTGCATCGCATGGGCGATGGCGTGCGACGATTCGAGGGCCGGCAGGATGCCTTCCAGGCGGGCGAGCGTTTGAAACGCCTCCAGGGCCTGGGCGTCGGACACGTTGGCGTAGGTTGCCCTGCCACGTTCTCGCAGCCACGCATGCTCCGGACCGACGGCGGCGTAGTCCAGTCCGGCCGACACCGAGTGGGTCAACTCGATGTTGCCGTCCGCATCCTGCAGGACCCAGGTTCGTGTGCCCTGGAGCACGCCCGGGGCCCCGCCCGCGAAGCGCGCCGCATGTCGTCCTGGGCTGATGGCCTCGCCCCCGGCTTCAACCCCGATCAACTGGACGCCGCGATCCTCGACGAACGCGTCGAAGATGCCGATCGCGTTGCTGCCGCCGCCGACGCAGGCGATGACGGCATCCGGCAGGCGGCCGATGAGCGCCTCGCACTGCAGTCGAGCCTCGCGGCCGATGACCGACTGGAATTCACGGACCATCAACGGATACGGATGCGGTCCGAGCGCCGAGCCAAGCAGATAGTGGGTATCGTGGGGTCGTGCGACCCAATCGCGCATGGCCTCGTTGATCGCGTCCTTCAACGTGCGACTACCCGCGTCGACGCCATGCACGGTTGCACCGAGCAGTCGCATCCGGAAGACGTTCAGCGCCTGCCGCGCCATATCTTCGGTGCCCATGTAGACGACGCACTCGAGGCCGAGGAGGGCGCAGGCCGTTGCCGTGGCCACGCCGTGCTGCCCCGCTCCCGTTTCCGCGACGATGCGGGTCTTGTTCATGCGCTTGGCCAGCAGCGCCTGGCCGAGCGCGTTGTTGATCTTGTGCGCGCCGGTATGGGTGAGGTCTTCTCGTTTGAGCAGGAGCCGCGCGCCTCCCGCGGCTTCGCGCAGGCGTCTGGCGTCCCACAGCGGCGTCGGCCGCCCGGCGTAGTTCTTGAGCAGTCGATCGAGCTCCGCCGCGAACGCCACGTCCTGGCGCGCCTCGAGATACGCGTGCTCCAGAGCCTGAATCGGTGCGACGAGCGTCTCCGGTACGAACCGTCCGCCGTACGGGCCGAAGTAGCCACGCTCATCGGGATCGCGTCGACCGAACCACGGCGTCACCACGGGCTGATTCACCTCCACGTGCTACTCCCCGGCACTCCCAACGAGGTGCCCTCCAACGAATCGGTCTGCCGCACGGCCTCGACGAACGCCCGCATCTTCACCGGGTCCTTGATGCCCGGCCGTTCCTCGACGCCCGACGCGACGTCGACCGCATACGGCCGGACCGTGCGTACGGCCTCGCCGACGTTCGCGGGCGTGAGACCGCCGGCGAGGATGACGCGCCGGCGTGCGGCGACCGCCGCGGCGCGCGGCCAATCGATCACTTGCCCGCTTCCCCCGATCCGAACCGGATCGTGGGCATCGAGCAGGATCGTGGTGCTCTCATGGACCGGGGGAACCACGTCTCCCTGCGCTTCGCCGAGGCGGACCGCCCGGATGGCGCGCGGCGAGACGTCGCGAACGGCGTTCCAGTCGACGGCGTCGCCATGGACCTGCAACGCTGAGACGCCGACCGTGTAGAGCGCGAACGCGAGCTCCTCGACCGTGGGATCGACGAAGACACCGATCGTGGCCACCGTCGGCGGCACCAGGCGAACGATGTCGGCCGCCTGCTCGAACGAGACGGAGCGAGGGCTCTTCGGCCAGAACACGAAGCCGAGCGCATGGACGCCGAGATCGACCGCCAACTCGGCATCCCGCGCCCGCGCGATCCCGCAGAACTTGATCGCCGTCACGATCGCCTCGTCGTCGGCGGGGCTAGAGCCCCACCTGCTCGCGCCAGTAGATCCGCCAACGCTGCCCCGGGGTCGGCTGACGTCATGAAGCGCTCGCCAATCAGGAACGCGTGATAGCCGAGAGCGCGCAACGCGTCGAGATCGTCCGCCGTCTTCAATCCACTCTCGCTGACCGCGGTCACGTTCGCGGGCATCTGCGCGGCGATCTCGCGCGAGGCATTGACGTCAACCTCCAGCGTTCGCAGATTGCGATTGTTCACGCCGATGACGTCCGCGCCGGCCGCGAGCGCTCGCTCCAGCTCCTTGGCATCGTGCACTTCCACGAGCGTCGCCAACTCGAGCTCGATCGCGGCTCGCTGCAATCGTCTCAGCGCCTCATCGTCCAGTGCGGCGACGATCAGCAGTACGGCATCTGCGCCTGCCGCGCGCGCTTCGAGCAACTGATACTCGTCAATGACGAAGTCCTTGCGCAGCAGCGGAATCGAGACGACGGAGCGCACCGCGGTCAGATGCGCGAGGGCGCCGTCGAAAAACGTTGGCTCGGTGAGGATCGAGATCGCGACCGCACCGGCGCGGGCGTAGCCCTCGGCAATCGCCTGCGGGTCGTAGTCGTGCCGCAAGACGCCCTTCGAGGGCGATCGCCGCTTGCACTCGGCGATGACGTTGACGTGTCCGGGCCGGCGAAGCGCCTCGCGAAAAGCCGATGATCGCGGCGTGCGCGCCGCCGCCTGACGCTCGAGCGCGGCCAGCGACACCACCTCGCGCCGCGTCTCGACGATGCGCCGGGTCGCGCCAACGATGGCGCCCAGGAGATCGGGCGTACCGGTCATGACGCGACGCTCTCCTTGTGGGACGCGCCGACGAGACGCTCCAGCACGTCTGCGGCGTGGCCAGAGTCGATGGCCTCGGCGGCAGCGCCCATGCCCTCCCGAACCGACGCGACGCGACTCGACACGAAGAGCGCGGCCCCGGCATTGAACACGACCACATCCCGCGCAGCGCCTGGCGTCCCACGGAGCACATCCCGGATGATGCGAGCGTTCATGGTGGCATCGCCGCCGCGCAAGGCGTCGAGCGACGACTTGGTCAAACCGAAATCCGATGGGTGTACGTAGAAGCTTCGCACGCTGCCATCCCGACACTCGGAAACCTTGCTATAGCCGGTCGTCGAAAGCTCGTCGAGCCCATCGGCGCCGTGCACGACCCACGCACGATCGGATCCGAGGTGTGACAACGCCCGTGCGATGAGCTCGGTGAGCTCCGGTCTCGGCACGCCGACCAGCTGACGCCGCGCGCCGGCAGGATTCGTCAACGGCCCCAACAGATTGAAAGCGGTCGGAATCCCGAGATCGCGTCGGGCCTGCGACGCATGCCGCATCGCCGGGTGAAACGTCGGCGCGAAGAAGAACGCGAGACCAACGTCGTTCAAGCAGCGTTCGACCGTGCCCGGCGTCGCCGCGACGTTCACGCCCAGCGCCTCGAACACGTCAGCGCTGCCGCACCGGCTCGACACCGATCGGTTCCCATGCTTCGCGACGCGTACTCCACACGCCGCCACGACGATCGCCGCGGCCGTGGAGATGTTGAAGGTCCCCGACCTGTCGCCGCCCGTGCCGCAGGTATCGAACACGTCATCGACGGCCACCGCCAGCTTCACCGCGTTCGCGCGCATGGTCTTGGCCAACCCCACGAGCTCGGCCGGCCGCTCGCCTTTCATCGACAACCCGACGAGCAGCCCGGCAATCTGGGCCGGCGGCGCATCGCCGCGCATGATCACGGCCATCGCCGCTTCGGCCTCATCAACCGTGAGGTCCCGCTGCCGTCCGAGTTTCTCGATCAAGGTGCTGAACATCGAAATCAAAGACCAAACACAGATGAAAGGCAGATTACACAGATGGCACAGATGCGAACCCGGCGGTCGGCCGCTTTGCCGCGCCGACGGGTGCTGCCCTTCGTGCGCTTCGTGTCTTCGTGGCTCCCCTTGTCGGTGTCATCTGTGCCATCTGTGTTGCATTTGTTCTTACAGCTCGAGGAAGTTCCGCAAGATTCGCCGGCCCTCGTTCGTGAGGATCGACTCCGGGTGAAACTGCACGCCGTGAATGGGCATCGTCTTGTGGCGCAATCCCATGACGAGGCCGTCTTCGTGCGAGCGCGCGGCGACCTCCAGCGCGTCCGGCCAGTCGTCGGCGTCGACGATCAACGAGTGGTAACGCGACGCCTGAAAGCTCGACGTGATGCCGGCGAACACCCCACGACCGTCGTGATCCACGGTTGACGTTTTGCCGTGCATCGGTGTGGGCGCTCGAACCACACGTCCGCCGAACGCCATGCCCATCGCTTGGTGTCCGAGGCATACGCCCAGAATCGGTGTCGTCGGTCCGAGCCGTCGCACGACCTCGACGGTAATCCCGGCATCTTCTGGGCGCCCGGGCCCCGGCGAGATCAGAATCCGATCCGGTTTCATCGCCGCGATGTCATCCACCGTTGCTTCGTCGTTGCGGCGAACGGCAATCTGCGCCCCGAGCTCGCCAAGGTACTGCACGAGGTTGTAGGTGAACGAGTCGTAGTTGTCGATGACGAGGACCACTACAGGCCCTCCTGCGCCAGCTCGAGGGCGCGGATCATCGCGCGGGCCTTGTCACGAGTTTCCTCGTACTCAGCCGTTGGATTCGAGTCGGCGACGATCCCGGCTCCGGCCTGCACGTAGGCTTTGCCGCGCTCGATGACGATCGTCCGGATGGCAATGCAGAAATCGAGATTGCCGGCGAAGTCGAGGTAGCCCACCGCGCCCGCGTAGATGCCCCGCCGTCCCGGCTCGAGCTCGTCGATGATCTGCATCGCGCGGACCTTCGGCGCGCCGGACACGGTGCCGGCCGGGAAGCATGAGACCAGGGCATCGAGGCGATCGCGATCGTCGGCCAGTTTGCCGATGACCCTGGAGACCAGATGCATGACGTGGGAGTAGCGCTCGAGGGCCATGAACGTCGGCACGCGCACGGTTCCGTACTCGGCGACGCGCCCCACGTCGTTGCGCCCGAGATCGACCAGCATCACGTGCTCGGCCTTCTCTTTCTCGTTGCGCTTCAGCTCTTCCGCGAGCCGCTGATCCTCTTCGTCGCTGCGGCCCCGCGGACGCGTGCCGGCAATGGGATGCGTCTCGACATGCGACCCCTCGACGCGCACCAGCATTTCCGGCGACGAGCCGACAATGGAGCGCGGCCCCATCCGGACGAAGAACATGTACGGCGACGGGTTGACGTGCCGGAGGGCGCGATAGACCGTGAACGGATCGGCGCCAAGATCGGTCTGGAAGCGCTGCGAGAGGACGACCTGGTAGACGTCTCCGGCGGCGATGTGCTCCTTCGCGCGGCGCACCATCTGCTCGAATTCGGGTTGGGTGACGTTCGACGTCAGGCTCAGGGCTTCCTGTCGTTTCTCGCGAACGATCGAGAGGGCGCGATTCAGCTCGCGCTCGAGGAACTCGATCCGGGCGCAGGCGAATTGGTAGAGCGCCTGCAGATCTTCCTCGGCCGAGATCCGAGCGTTGGCAATCAGCAGGATGCGGTGCTGCACATGGTCGAAGGCCAGGACCGTGTCGAACAGCATGAAGCCGGCGGCATCGCCATCGACCTCGACGGGCTCCCCAACCGTGGGCTCGAACCACCGCGCGGTGTCGTACCCGAGGTAGCCGACGGCGCCACCGGTGAAGCGTGGCAGGCCGGGCACGAACGGCGACTGAAAGCCGCCCATCACCTCGCGCAACGCCTCCATGAAGGGCCGCTCCGACTCCGTCGTGACGCCGGTGCGTTCCGCGATGGTCTTGCCATCGCGGCCGCGCAGAATCAGAAACGGATCCTTCCCGAGAAAGGAATACCGGCCGACGTGCTCGCCGCCTTCGACGCTTTCCAGGAGGAACGCGTAGTCCGAGTGCTCGGCAATCTTGAGGAACGCCGACACCGGCGTCAGCAGATCCGCGACGATCTCCTTGCACACCGGCACGAACGTGCCGCGCTTGGCCAATTCCACGAACTCGTCGAACGTCGTGAGCTTCATCTACGCGTCTCTCGCTGTAGGGGTGGTTCGCGAACCGCCCCTACCGTCAACCGGGGCAACCGAGGGTTCCGTCGCAGACAGCTCCGCCAGACGCTCGACGGCGGCGTCCCGCATCACCCGCTCAAATCCGCGGAGGCCGGTCCACCACTCGAACTGACGCTCGGCTTGAGCGACCAGCATGTCCAGGCCGCTGATCGTGTGGCAGCCGGCCTTGGCGGCGTCCGCCAGCAGCCGCGTGATCGGCGGGTTGTACACGAGGTCGTACACGACGTGGCCGAGGAACGGCTCGTCGGGCACGGGAGAGGCATCTCCGTGCGGCGCCGTGCCGACCGGTGTGGCGTTGACCAGCAGGTCCCAACTGCCCGGGCGGGGCGGCCACTCG
>DAINCF010000107.1:0-16352 GCA_036732565.1 Vicinamibacterales bacterium | reverse complement strand
ATCACCAACTATGGCAGCCCATCCACGTCGAAAGCTAAGACAGTTGCTGCCTCAGGCTAAGTATGATCGATGGCCATGCACACCTGGATTTGCATCACCTGCGGCGTCGAATATCCACCCGCGGTCACGGCGCCGTCACACTGCCCCGTCTGCGAAGACGAGCGGCAGTACGTCGGCATGAATGGACAAGAGTGGACCACGCTCGACACGCTCCGTGCGTCCCGCAAGAACGAGATGGGGAACGAGGAAGACGAGGTCTGGTGGATGCAGTCGAAGCCCGGATTCGCCATCGGCCAGCGCGCCTACCTCGTGCGCACCAACGAGGGGAACCTGCTCTGGGACTGCATCAGCTTGATCGATGCGGCCACCGTCGACTGGGTGCGCCAGCGGGGAGGCATCCGCGCCATCGCCGTCTCGCATCCGCACTACTACTCCACCATGCTGGAGTGGAGTCGCACGTTCGACGATTGCCCGGTGTGGATCCATCAAGACGATCGCCAGTGGGTCATGCGGCCCGGCGACGCGGTCCGATATTGGACGGGTGACACGCAGCCGCTGTTTGGCGAGCTCACGCTCGTGCGCTGCGGCGGCCACTTCGATGGCTACCAGGTCCTGCACTGGCCGCGCGCCGCTTCCGGCAAGGGCGCGATCTTCGCCGGCGATCAACCGCAGGTCTGCATGGACCGGCGATGGGTCACGTTCATGTACAGCTATCCAAACTGGACGCCGTTCGACGCCGAGACCGTGACCGCCATCACCCGCGCGCTCGATCCGTGGCCGTTCGACCGACTCTACGGCGCGTTCGGCCGTCATATCCTGCGCGACGCCAAGGCTACCATCGCTCGATCGCGGGATCGGTATCTCGCCGCGATCGGCGGCCATCGCGCCTCGCCGATGGCCTCGCTCTAGCTGCCAGCCCACATAAGGAGATTTGATGCCTCACGCACCTCGGACGGCGATTGTGCTCTCGCTGGTGGCCATCGCCTCTCTCCCGCTGATGGTCGTCGCGCAAGCGCCGAGTCGTCCCGGAAAAGCGTTCCTCTCCGGTGAGAACCCGTACATCAGTCTGCTCGACAAGCCGGACGGGACGTCCCTGACGCAAGCCAGCTTCTGGCGCATTCACTGGAGTCCGGTCGGCCCTGGGCACGTTTGCTACGTCACGGCCGGAGCAGAGAAAGCCCCTGGAGCGGTACGCATCGCTCTCTTCGACAACAAGAGACTTCTGGACTACCTGACCAACGAAGTCCTCGGCACCTTCAACAAGTCGTACGTCGAACGGCCGTTCACGCCGGTCAGCGCGGCAACGTTCAATGCCGGTGGCGATTCCATCAAGGAATGGCGTGAAACCTGCCAGTCCGACCAGTACAAGGTCGAGCTCATCTGGCGGGAGCTGCGCGAGCCCGGTCTCGTCGATATTCTGGCGGGGAGCCGCCCGACCAATCCGTTTGGCATCACCTACCTGCGGATTCCGGCTGGACGCGCGGAGGTGCTCATCAACGGCAAGCCGGCCCCTGGTGGGTCGGTGCCCGACGGATCGTTCCTCGCGTTCGGGGAGACGTGGATCAAATGAGGCACGGGTGAAACGCTGAGCCCACCCTCGGCACTAGGTGCTAACCATCCAGGCTCAACACACCGGAGCGAGCGAGGTTCCATGGTCGACTACCGCACACACATTGCCGCGCTACGGCAGTTTCAAGAGACGTTGGCGCAGAGCACATTCGCGGATCCGCAGACGGCGCAGCTCCGGGATCGACAGCTCGACGATGCCGCACAGTCCCCCGGCATGGCGATGCTGGGCTCGCTGCTCGATCACGTGGTGGCGCACGCATCCTCTGACGGAGCCGAGCTGCTGCTGGTCGAACGCGCCGCCACGCTCTGGAAGCAGGGACTGGGGCTCTACGCCGCACTGGGCGCCTTTCGCGAGAGTCTTGAACGCGCGCTCGCCGATCCCAGCAATCCACTGACCGTCGATGCCTTCAACACCGCGGCCGCCAGCATTCACCCGCTCCTGGTGCAGGTCAAGAGCAAGAACGGGCAGATCCAGGCGCTGAAGAACGACGTGCATACGTTCACCTTTCTGCGCCCGCACCCGCGTCAATCGGACGAGCCGCTGCACGCGTGGTCATGGGGCGACGTGATGCTGGCGCGACGTACCGAAGCCTTGGCGAGAACCGTGCGGGCGCAGGCATTCGATTCGCGCTCGAGCGCGTTCGCGTTGGGCGTGCTCTCCGGATACGGCGCGAACGTGAGTGGCTCGGCGTATCTGGGCCAGGTCGTCGGCGGTCCACGGCGAGCTCATCGCCATCGCGATCGCGTCGCGCGCAACACGTTGGGCAGCTGGTTCTCGGCCGGGCAACCCGGCCTGCCTTCGCTGACCGGGATCGCGAACCAGATCAGGTCGGAAGCTCCAACCTTGCCGGCGGATCTCGAAAACCTGATCTCCTCGTCGTTGACGAATACCTACGACACCAGTCGTACACCCGCTCTGCCGAGTCTTCAATTGGGCCACCAGCGTCTGCTGCGGCACCTGGAGCTGCTCGACACGTTCGTGCTCCCAGCCGCGCCCGTGGCGCCGATCGAGCCGTTTCTCACGCGGCTGTACGCCGATCTGACGGAAGCGCACGTGCCCGCGGTGCCTCAGCGCGTCGGTGTTCCAGACGCGCCAGGTGCGGGACCAGGCGGCACAGGCCTCACGCCGCAGAGCGCCAAGGAACCGGATGCCCTGACCAACGCCGACGCGCCGGATTCGACGGAGGCGGAGTGCGGCGCGTTTTGGGAGGCCATCGGCCTCAGCCTGCTCTTCATCCTCGGCGGCTGGTTCTACTGTGTCGTCGAGTGGGCGAACGGGGAACGCTGCCCGCTCACCGACCAGATCGGTGACAAGTTCAACGAGGCCTTTCCCGACGGCGTCTATGTCGGTCCGGAGCACGAGAGTGATTTCCCACAGGGGTTGACTGCCTCGCAGCTGGACAACGCGGCTAACGTCGATCAGACCACCGCGCTCATCGGGCATCTGTTCGACGCGCAGTGTCTGATGTGGGAAGGCTTGCACAAGGCGGCAGACTTTCTGTCGACGCATGGCCTGATCTACCCGGACGGACGGTTGGGGCGGCCTCGCTACAAGCAGTTCCTCAAGATCCCAGCCGTACCGCAAGGCAGCTGGCCGCAACGCACGGAGCCCAATCCGAATCGTCTCTATCGCTACCCGGCAACCGGGACCGAGCAGCCGGCGGCGAGCGCATTCCCATTCCCGCCTGGGACCCCGCCGGACGCGTTCATGAACGGACGTCAGTTCGGGATGGAATCAGCAGCCTCGGGAATCTCTCTTGAAGTCTGGCGCCAGATCGCGGCGGGCATGAAGCAGGCGGTCAACCACGATCTGGACGCCGACCGTGGTTTCCGTCACCCCTGCTGGCAGGCACGTGGATCCATAACGGACAACCCGATCGATGTGGTTGTCCTGAGCTACCTGGAAACGTAGGGAGCACCGCGATGCAGCGTAAATCACAGAGTCGTGCTGGCAGGCCGAGCGATCGTCATCATCCCGACGATCGCCGCCCCGACGATCCGTCTCACGGCGAGAAGCAGCCGGTCGACGCTCGCCCCTTCCTGGTCATCCCCTATTGGGCGCCGACCGTCCCTGGCGATTCGGGGGACAACGGCGAAGATCGTCCGCTTCCCGCCAGCGTCATCGGCTATCTGTGCCCGTCGATTCATACCTCTCCGTATGCGCCGGGTACGGACTTGACCGTCACGGTCGACGTGCGCAACTTCGGCGATGGCAACAGTCCGTCGCTGGCGCGAGTGACCGTCTGGTGGGCCGACCCGAGTACCGGCTTCGTCGCGGATCCGACACGCCTGATCGGCGTCGACGTCGTGCCAGTCCCGCCGCGCGGCGAGGCGTTGGGCACGACGAGGCCCATCACGAAGCACATTCCAGCTTCAGCCCCAGACCATGTGTGCCTGCTGGCCTCGGTCTCGCACCAACTCGACCTCGCGAACACGACAACGCCAAATCCAGCAGGAGATCGACACTGGGCGCAGCGCAATCTGTCGGTCGTCCCCGCCGTATCGGAGCTTCCCATCGTCGTCACGTTCATGGTGGGCAATCCGTTCGACGAAGAAGCCGAGTTCACGGTCATGGCCAGGGCCGTGCGCGAAGAGCACTATCGTCAGCTCGCCTACGCCGTCGATGCCGAGCCGATCCGTGTGGATGCACGACTGTCGTTGGGCGAGCGCGGGGACTACGGTCGCGAGCCCCAAGCGGAGCAGCGCATCCAACTGCGTGGGCGTGAGCAGCGGCCGATGCAGCTTCGCGTCGAGCTCGGAGCGGTGCCGCAATCCGGGCAATTCGCGGGCATCGAGATCGTTCAGGCGCGCGGTCAAGATCGACCGGTAGGCAGTCTCGGCGTCGTGCTCCGCGGCCGCGACTGACACCCTTTCGCATCGGCGGGGGCGTACAATGGCAAGGATGATCATCCCGCGCCATTGTCGCCCCGCGCTGTTGTTCGCCCTTGCGTTGACGAGCCTCGCCGGCGGCTGCCGGCAGGCGCCGACTGCACCGCCACAGGTCTCGGCGGACACCTGGGCGGTCGTCGATGGCCGTGAGATCAAACGCGATGAGGTCGAGAAGGCCTATCGGCGCTCGGTGCAAGCCGCCGCGCCGGCGGAAGACGAGGCGCTGGCCGCCAAACTGGGCATCCTCAACGACCTCATCGTCCAGGATCTCCTGATCGCGAAAGCGCGTGAGCTGAAGATCGAGGTCACCGACTCCGAGCTCGACACCGCGTACGCCGAGAACCGGAAGAACATTCCAGAGGATCGATTTCAGCAGGAGCTGGCCAAACGCAGCCTGACGGCCGCTGACATGCGCGACGGGTTGCGTCGCGATCTGCTCACCCAGAAGGTGCTCGAACGCGAGATCGTGTCGAAGATCGCCGTCACCGATCAGGACGTCACCGGGTTCTTCACCGCCAACCGCGCGCAGTTCAATCGGACCGAGGACGCGTACCACATCGCGCAGATCGTCGTGACGCCGGTTCGCGATCAGGAGATCGCCAATCGGACGGGCGACGATGCCACCACACCGCAGGAGGCAGCGGGCAAAGCGAAGATGCTGTTGGAGCGTTTGAAGTCGGGTATAGCCTTCAGTGAGCTCGCCGCCGACTTCTCTGAGGATCCACAGACCGCGCCGCGAGGAGGCGATCTCGGGTTCGTGCCGGTCTCAGCCCTTCAACGCGTTCCGCCGCAGCTGCGCGACGCCGCGCTGAAGACGTCGCCGGGCACGGTCAGCACCGTCAGCATCGGCGGCGGCCACACCATCATCTTACTCGTGGCGAAAGAAGCCGCCGGACAACGCGACCCGAGCATGCCCGAAGTCCGCGAGAACATCACCCAAACCCTGCGGGGCCGCAGGGAGCAACTGCTGCGGGCGGCGTACCTCAGCGCGATGCGCAACGATGCTGTGGTGGTCAACTATCTCGCGCGACGGCTCGTCGAGTCGCAGGGGAACCTCCCGAGCTTGACGCCCGCGGCGCCCGGCGCGAAGTAGGCTGCGGTTGATCCGTTCCCCCATGGTCTCGTGGACGGTCGTCGTTCCCGTCGTCGCAATCGCGGTGTTGGCGATGACCTGGGGACGCGAGTTGTCCGGCCCGTTCGTGGTCGTGGTGACGGCCCTGTTGGCCGGAGCGGTGCTCGCGGCCGTGCATCATGCGGAGGTCGTGGCGCATCGGGTCGGCGAGCCGTTCGGCTCGCTGGTGCTCGCCGTCGCCGTCACCGTCATCGAGGTGGCGTTGATCGTTACGTTGATGCTCGGCGGGGGCGACAAGTCGCAGTCGCTGGCTCGCGACACTGTCTTCGCAGCAGTGATGATCACGTGCAACGGCATCGTCGGATTGTCGTTGCTGGTGGGGACACTCCCTCGACGAGTGGTTCCGTTCAACGCCGAAGGCGCGGGCGCCGCGCTGGCCACGGTGACGACGTTGGCCACGCTCAGCCTGGTGCTGCCCACCTTCACGACCACTACACCGGGGCCGCAGTTCTCTTCAGCCCAGCTTGCGTTCGCCGCGGTCACCTCGCTCGCGTTGTACGCGCTGTTCGTCGCCGTGCAGACGGGCCGTCATCGCGACTACTTCTTGCCGGTCACCGCTGACGGCCTGCCCATTGACGATGACCATGCCGGACAGCCGTCCACACGTACTGCGTTGGTCAGCCTGGGGCTCCTGCTGGTGGCGTTGGTCGCGGTCGTCGGTGACGCGAAATTGGTCTCGCCCACCATTGAAGGTGTGGTGTTGGCGGCGGGGCTTCCGCAATCGGTCGTGGGGGTGATCATCGCGCTGCTGGTGTTGCTGCCAGAAACAATCGCGGCCGTGCGCGCCGCGAAGCGCGATCAGATTCAGACCAGTCTCAACCTGGCCTATGGCTCCGCCATGGCGAGCATCGGCTTGACTATTCCCGCGATCGCCATCCTGTCGATCTGGCTGCCTGGACCGTTGCTGTTGGGACTGGATGCGACGCACATCGTGCTGCTGGCGTTGAGCACGGTAGTGGCCGTGCTCACGGTCGTTCCTGGCCGCGCAACGCTGTTGCAGGCCGGTGTCCATCTCGCGCTGCTAGCCGCATATCTCTTCCTCGCGGTCAGCCCGTAGCGGAATCTACTGCGACTTGCCTCTCGCCGTGATCGGCCAGACCACTTCGACGCGATCCTTCCGGATGCCGTACATCTGATCGTAAAGGTTTACGACGGGATCGCAGTGCGGCACGATCAGCTCGAGCCGGTCGCCGATCTTGTAGGTCTTGGACGCCTCGGTGTAAGTGATCACGCCGAACTCGTCGGAGCCGGCGTTGTAGTCCATGCCCGGCTCGCCGACGACGCCGGCGCGCGGCACATTGAGCGTCAGCGCCTTCGCCCCCGCGTCGGTCGTCAGTCGTCCTGGAAAGCGGTTGTTCACGATGGTCGCGACGACAGTGAGTGAGGGAGCGAAGTCGCGGTAGACCGGATCGCCGTCCTCGCTGCCGATGGCGAGATACTGCATGTCCATGAAGACGTAGCTGCCCACTTGCACGTCGGAGAACCCTGGCGTCAAGTGCTGCACGCTGTAGGTGCCCGTCCCGCCGCCGCTGAAGATCCCCGTGTCGAGCCCTGCGGCCTTCATCGCCTCGTAGGTGCGGACGTTCTCTTCGAGCGCTTTGAGCGCCCGTTCTTTGCGCGCCGCGAACCCGTTGACGTGCTGCGCACCGCCGTCGTACGACAGCAGTCCTCGCAGCCGCAGGTTGGGCAACGTGTCGATCAGCTTCGCGAGCGCGACGGCACCCTCTCCCGCGGGAATGCCGCTGCGGGTCCCCACCGCCACATCGACGACGACATCGGCGGTGACACCTGCCTCTTTCGCCGCGTCCGACAGATCGCGGGCGTTCTGGTCGAAGTCCACGGCCTGGATGAACTGGCTGTTGCGCTTGCGGAGCTGCATCGCCCGGCGGATCTTGCGCGGCGATAGATTGCCAGTCGTCATGCAGATCTTCTCGATGCCCTCCGCATGGAGCGCCTCCGCCTCGCTCAGCTTGGCAGTGCAGATGCCGATCGCGCCGGCGGCCATCTGCAGCTTGGCGATGGCTGCGCACTTGTGGGTCTTGGCGTGCGGGCGCGAGGCGATGCCGTTCTTCGTCAGCCGCGCCTGCATCACCGCGATGTTCTGCTCGAGCTTGTCGAGATCCACGCAGAGGGCAGGGGTATCGAGGTCCCACTTCGAGATGCCCACATCCTTCAATGCTTCATCCCCTAGTGGGCGCAGCTCGCGCGCTGCGTATCCCTTGACATGTTGTGGAACCCAGAGGGAGGCGGCGCCCCCGGCGGTTGCGGCCAGGAACGTCCGTCGCGACGCCGAGAAGTGAGCTGTCATGGGGCCTCCGCGCGCAAGCCGCAGCGTGGCTGTGCTGCAGGCGAACGAGGCTGATTATACGCGCGCGGAGGCGATCCCCTCCTAGTGGGATGTACTGTCGAAAACACAACCGGCCGTTCCGTAGGAACGGCCGGGAAACTGCTCACCGAGCTTCTCGGTAGATGGTAGAGATTCTGTTGATACGCTCCACTAGCCGTCAGCGGCAGACCACGTCACCGCGGTCGATGCTGCGTCCGATGAGTGCTCCGGCGCCGGCGCCGAGAATCGCGCCCAACGTCTTGGAGTCCTCAGGCGCGATGATCTGGCCGAGCACGCCACCCGTGATCCCGCCGACGATCAGACCGGTCGTGCCATCGTCTCGTCGGCAGTAATACCGATTGTCGCTGCCACGATAGATGCGATCGTTGCGGCCCAGGCGACGAGGCTGATAGCGACGATTGTCGTTGCGGTAGTAGCGGTAGGCGTCGTAGCTCCGGTAGCCCGGCTCGTAGTGCCGGTAGTCGTAGCGACGCCATTCGCGCGGCGCGGCCCGATTGTCGTCCCGGCGATCCCACCGGTCTTCGCGTCGATCGCGGCGGTCCTCGTTGCGATCCCGACGATCCTCTCGACGATCTCGGCGATCCTCCTGGCGGTCCCAGCGATCCTCCTGCCGATCGCGGCGGTCCCTGCTCTGCGCCATGACGGGAGCCGCCTGCAAGCTGAGGGTGCTCGCGATCACGGCGCCAACGACAGCCATTCTGATCCTGTTCACGTCGACCTTCCTGTAACGGTCATCATTGACCTATTCGGGGACAGTGCAATGCCCGTGCCCGCCCGTACGTCACGAAATTGGAGCATTTCTTAAGATGCGTCCGCGTCGATGCGGCACCTGGAGGACGCTCTCCGCGCCCGACCTCAGCGATAACGGCGTGTGCCAATATCCGGCCCGCGCGCCAGCTGGCCCGGTTGAGGTAAGCTGCGTCGCGTTACCGCCTGAACTTTTGGTGGTCTGGGAGAGACAAAGATGGATACGCGGTGCTATTCGCGCACGATCGCGGTCTCGGCAGTGCTGCTGGTCCTTGCCAATCCTTCTGCCGTCCACGCGGCCTACACGTCGGCCGTCGTCGGGTCGACCGCGACGATGACCGGTGATTCGACGGGCGAGACGCTCTCGATCACGCAGTCGGGCGGGTTCTTCCGTCACAACCGCGCCGGCGATCCGGGATTCAACAGCGAGTTCGATTTCGATACCGCTCTGGCCGGTGACCAGACACTGTCCTCCACCACCGGCATCATCAACATCAACGCGGGAGACGGAGACGACACGATCGTCATCGGCGACGCCATCGATCTGCGGGGCGCGATCGACGGCGGCATCGGCAACGATACGATCGACTACGCGGCGTCGACGGCCGCAATCAGCGCAAACCTCGGACTGGGAGCCACGGGCTTGAGCGCAACGCTCGGCGCCGATCAGGAGGTCCCGCCGACCACGCACGCAGGCACAGGCACGGCGATCGTCACGAACTACAGCGTCGCCACACGGACCTTCGATATCAACGTGACCGTTGCCGATCTGCCGCCTGGTGACGTGACCGGGTTTCATATTCACGCGGCGACCGTTGGTGTGAACGGACCGATCATCGTCGACTTCACCGGAGTGGCCCCGCTCGTCCCCGCGGGGACGGGTTTTACGTTCACCGCGACCGGCCTGACGCTCCCGGCTGTCAGGGAGGCGGCATTCCTGGGAGGCGGCACGTACGTCAATATCCATACGGCCGCGTTCCCAGCCGGTGCGATTCGCGGTCAGCTCTTTACTGGAGGCAACGTCAACTTGGCAACGGGCGTGGCGAGCAGCACGACGGGCGTGGCCAACGTCGAGAACGCGACAGGAGGAACGGGCGCGGACAGCCTGGTAGGTAGCTTCGGCGCCAACACGTTGAATGGAGGCGGCGGCGCGGACTTCATCGTGGGTGGTCCCGGCGCGGACACCATGGGCGGCGACGCGGGCGCGGACGTGCTGGTGTGGAGCAACGGCGACGGCTCGGACATCGACGAAGGCGGCGCGGACAGCGACATCGTCCAGGTCAACGGCAGCACCGCGGGCACGGACGTTTTTACGGTCTCGGCAAATGGAGCGCGGATCGATTTCGACCGGACCAACGTCGGGCTATTCAGCCTCGACATCGGCACGGTGGAGTCGCTGACGGTCAACGGCATCGGCGGCGACGACACGTTTACGGTCAACGACCTGGCCGGTGTCGCGACGCTGACGACGATGAATCTGAACGGGTTCGACGGCGGTGACACCTTCACCTACGTTCCGACCTCCGCCGGTGCGTTCGTGTTCAATGCCCATGGCGGCACGGGCGCCGACACGCTTCAAGGACCGAACGGCGCCACCACATGGAATGTGACGGCCGCAAACCTGGGCAACATCACGGGTCTGGTGGCCGCGTTCCGCTTCGTCGAAGCCCTCACCGGCGGGACCGGCAGCGATACATTCAATGTCAAAGCCTTCGCGAGTGGCACGCCAACGGTGGCAGGCGGCGACGGCACCGACACGCTCAACTACAACGCGGAGGGGCGGCCCGTCTCCGGCGACACGACGCCTCCGGACGGCGTCATCGACTCGCCGGGGGTGCAGTCGCTCACCTTCACCGGGATGGAAGCCGTCAACACCTCGCCGACGATCACGGCAATTGCGAATCAGGCCATCAACGCCAACAGCAGCACCGCGGCGTTGGCCTTCACGATCGGTGATGTCGAAACGCCGGTGGGCAATCTGACGCTGTCGGCGAGCTCGTCGGATACGACGTTGGTGCCGACCGCGAACATCGTGTTCGGAGGGACCGGAGCGAGCCGCACCGTGACGGTGACGCCAGCGGCGGATCGCGCGGGATCGGCCACGATTACGGTGACCGTCAGCGATGGCACCAACTCGGCATCGACCGGCTTCCTGCTCACGGTCAACGCACCGACGACGGTGCAACCGCCGACGGACCTGTACGTCTCCGCCATGTCGGGCAACCAGGTCACGTTCCGCTTCAAGGCCGCAGTGCTCGGTCCGCCGGCAACGGGATTCGTCATCGAGGGCGGGCTCAATCCCAGTGAGGTACTGGCGAGCCTTGCCACCGGCAGCGACGCGCCGATATTCTCGCTAGTCGCGCCGACCGGGAGTTTCTTCGTGCGGATGCACGCCACCCGGGGAGCGGAGAGGAGTGCGGCGTCGAACGAGATTCGCCTGCACGTCAACGTCCCGGTCGCTCCCTCGGCGCCCGACATGTTCAGCACCACCACGAATGGGAACGGCGTGGTGCTGGCCTGGCGAAACACGTTCAGCGGCGGTGCGCCGGCCGGTATCGTGCTCGATGTCACGGGTTCGGTCGTCGCGCAGATCCCCCTCGGCCTCACGGAAACCATCGCCGTTACGGGTGTGCCAGCCGGAACCTATACGCTACGCTTGGGTGCGGTGAACGGCGGTGGCGTCAGCCCCGCCTCCGCCCCGGTAACCCTGACGGTTCCTTCCGCGTGCTCCGGTCCGCCAGAGGTGCCGTCGAACGCCCTGGCCTATCGCGTCGGCAACATCGCCAACGTCGTCTGGGATCCGCCGGCGGCAGGTCCGGCCGCGGAGAGCTACGTGCTGAACGTCTCGGGTGCGCTCAACGGCAGCATCCCCACGACGCTGAGAGCGCTGGCCGGTCAGGCCCCGCCGGGCTCGTACACGATCAGTGTGACAGCGGTGAACCCGTGCGGGTCGAGTCCGGCGTCGGCGCCACAGACGATCGTCATCCCGTAGGCCTAGTGGGATGTACCGTCGAAAATCACAACCGGCCGTTCCGTAGGAGCGGCCGGGAAACTGCTCCCTGAGCTCTCGGTAGACGGTAGTAATTCTGTTGAGACGCTCCACTAGTCGGTCGCCTGCGTGCGAAAGGAGATGTCCGCGCCTGCGGCGCCCACAAGTCCGCGTGTTGAAGTAAGCTGCCCTGGGCCATCACCGTTCACCATCTCGATGGCCCAGGGGGAAGCATGAGGACGCGGTGCTGTCAGTGCACGATCGGAGTCTTTACCGTTCTACTGTTCCTTGCCAATCCTTCTGCCGTCTACGCGGCCTATACGTCGACCGTCGTGGGATCGACCGCGACGATGACCGGTGATGCGGCCAACGATTTGTTGTCGATCACGGAGTCGGGCGGGCTGTTCCGTCACAATCGCTCTCTCCTCGACACCGGCTTCAACAGCGATGCCGATTTCGACACCACTGTGCTTGGCGACCAGACGGTGGCGAGCACCACCGGCATCATCAACATCAATGCCGGCGACGGACACGACACGATCGCGCTCGGCAACGGCATCAATCTGCGAGGCGCAATCGACGGCGGCGTGGGCGTCGATACGATTTCCTACTCGACGTCCACGGCCGGGATCACTGCGAACCTCGGACTCGGAACCACCGGCTTGAGCGCGACGCTCGGGTCGGACCAGGAGAATCCGCCCACCACGCACGCGGCCACCGGCACGGCAACCGTCACCAACTACGACATCACCACGCACACCTTCGATATCACGGTGACCGTGACGAATCTCCTGCCCGCGGACGTTACCGGCTTTCATATTCACCGCGCGGTCGTCGGCGTGAACGGTCCGATCATCGTCGATTTCACCGGGGTGGCCCCGCTCGTCCCCACCGGCACCGGCTTCACGTTCACGGCGACCGGACTGCTGCTCCCAAGCGCCGACGAAGCGGCCTTTCTGGGAGGCGGGACCTACGTCAACATCCACACGGCGGCGTTCCCAGGCGGCGCCGTTCGCGGTCAGCTCTTTTCCGGTGGCAACGTCGACCTCGGAGCCGGCTGGGCAACCGGCACCACTGGTATCGCCAACTTCGAAGGCGCCCTCGGAGGCTCGGGTGCGGACAGCCTTGTGGGCAACTTCACCGCCAATCTGATCGATGGGAGCGGCGGCGCGGATTGGATCGCGGGCGGGCCCGCAAACGACACCCTCATCGGTGGTGCAGGTGCGGACGTGCTCGTGTGGAGCAACGGCGACGGCTCGGACACGGACGAGGGCGGCGCGGACGGCGATACAGTGCACGTCAACGGCAGCGTCTCGAGCGCCGATTTTTTCGTGGTATCGGCGAACGGCACGCGGTTGGCTCTCGACCGGGCCAACGTTGGGCAGTTCAATCTCGACATCGGCACCGTCGAGACGCTGATCGTGAATGGCATCGGCGGTAACGACACGTTCAACGTCAACGATCTGACAGGGGTTGCATCGTTGACGACGCTGAACCTGAACGGGTTCGAGGGGAACGAAGACTACGTCTATGTCCCGTCCTCGGCCGGCGCGGTGACCTTCAATGCCCACGCCGGCACCGGCGACGGCGATACGCTGACAGGACCGAACGTCGCAAACACCTGGAATGTGACGGCCCCGAATCAAGGGAACATCACCAGTCTGGTCACGTTCCGCTTCGTCGAGTTGCTCATCGGCGGGACCGCAAGCGATCTCTTCAACGCCAAGGCATTCGCGAGTGGCACGCCAGCGCTGCGAGGCGGGGACGGCGCGGATACGCTCAGTTACGATGCGGAGTCGAGGGTGGTGTCGGGAGACACGACTCCCCCGGACGGCGTCATCGACTCGCCGGGCGTGCAATCGCTGACGTTCACGCAGATGGAGACCGTCAGCATCATCAATGCGTCCAACACGGCGCCGACGATCTCCGCGATTGCGAACCAGACGATCCCCGCCAATGGCAACACCGGGGCGATTGCCTTCACCGTCGGCGATCTCGAGTCGCCAGCGGGTGTCCTGGTCGTTTCCGCCAGTTCGTCCAATACCGTCTTGGTGCCGGATGCGAACATCGCGTTGGCGGGCGCCGGGGCGAGCCGCACCGTGACCGTGACGCCGGCGATCAATCAAGTGGGAACCGCGACGATCACGGTGACCGTCAGCGATGGGAGCCTCTCGGCGTCGACCGCGTTCATCCTGAGCGTCGCCGGACCGACGACGGTGCAGCCGCCGACCGACCTGTACGTCTCGGCCATGTCGGGCAATGTCGTCACGTTCCGCTTCAAGTCGCCCCTGCTCGGGCCGCCCCCGACGGAATTCGTGCTGGAGGGCGGGATCAATCCCGGTCAGGTACTGGCGGGCATTCCGACCGGCAGCGACACGCCGATCTTCTCGGTGGTCGCGCCGAGAGGGAGTTTCTTTGTCCGGATGCACGCCACACGAGGAGCGGACAAGAGCGCGGCGTCGAACGAGATTCGCGTGCACGTCGACGTGCCGGTCGCTCCCTCGGCGCCCGACCTGTTCAGCACCGCCACGAATGGGAACGGCGTGGTGCTGGCCTGGCGCAACACATTCGGCGGCGGAGCGCCGGCCAGCCTCGTGCTCGATGTCACCGGATCGGTCGTCGCGCAAATCCCGCTCGACCTCACGGAAACGATCGCCGTTACCAATGTGCCTGGCGGCACCTATACGCTGCGCCTGCAAGCGGTGAACGGAGGGGGTGTCAGTTCAGCCTCCGCCCCGACAACCCTGACGGTCCCGTCCCCGTGCTCCGGCCCGCCGGAGACGCCGTCGAGCTTCCTGGGGTACCGGCTTGGCGATACCGCCAACGTTGTTTGGGAGCCACCCGCGTCAGGCCCGGCCGCGGAGAGCTTCATATTGAACATCTCGGGTGCGCTCAACTTCAGCTTCCCGACGACGCTGCGAGCGCTGGGCGGTCAGGCGCCCCCGGGCTCCTACACCGTCAGCGTGGTGGCGGTGAACCCCTGCGGCGCGAGTCCCGCGACGACGCCGCAGACGATCGTCGTCCCGTAAGAGCGCGTTGTGAATTGACGTATGTAGCGCAGGCCTTTAGGCCTGCCCCGGATGCGCCGCGGACGCGGCAGGCCTGAAGGCCTGCGCTACGTACGAATCGCCTTACTCCGACTTGAGCGCGCGCAGGACGTCCACACGCGACGCTCTCGCGGCAGGCATCAGCGACGCGAGCACCGCCGCGGCGACCAGAACGGCCGCGGCGCTCAGCATGGGCAGCACGCCCGGCAGGCGGACGTTGTCGAGATAGCTCGCCGCCATGCCGGCAAAAGCGTAACCGCCCACGGCGCCCACGACGATCCCGATCGACACGATGAGCGCTCCCTCGGACAAGACGCGCATCAGCAATTGGCGCGGCGTCGAACCGACGGCGAGCCGGACACCGAACTCGTGCGTGCGTGCGCTCACCGAGAACGCCAGGACGCCCGCGACGCCAACCACGGTGATGAGCAACGCGACGCCGGCGAATCCGGAGAAGACAATGGCGTTCAACCGCTCCGGCGCCAACACTTCCGCGCGCACGTCGTCGAGCGTGGCGATGCGCTCGACGGGCTGATTCGCGGAGATCTCTCGAATGGTGCGCGTCACCGCGGGCACCAGCGCGTAGGGATCGCCCGCCGCGTGCACGAACAGGCGGCCGGCAAAACCCATCTGCTGAACGGGATGATAGACAGTGAGCGCCGGTCCGCGCACCACGTTCTCATCGTCGACGTCGGTGACGACGCCGATGATCCGGCGCGGCAGCGGCGGGCCAAACACCGGGTCGGTCCACCACAGTTTCCGATTCAGCGCGTCGCCGTTCGGGAACAACCGCTGCGCGAGACTCTCACTCACGATCACCACCGGTTCGCTTTCGGCGCGGTCTTCGTCCGTGAAGTCGCGGCCGGCAAGCATCGGGACGCCGAGCACCGGGAAGAAGCCAGGCGCGACGAGCCGTATCCGCCCATGCGGGTTCTCTTCGCCATCCGCGGTCGTGTAACCCTCAGCGGCGAACTGGAATGTGAGAGGGCTGCCGGCGTCCCGCCACGGCACGAAGCTCCCAGCTGCGACGCCCTCCACACCAGGCAGCCTGCCGATGCGTTGTGTCGCTTCCTGGAAGAAGTCGACCACCTGCGGGCCGCCGACCCCCGTCGCGGGCGGGGGTACGTCGAGGGCCAGCACCTGCCCCATGCGGTAGCCAGTGTTCGCCGTCTGCAGGGCGATGAGCGAGGCTAGGAGCGCGCCCGCACCGGCCAGCAGCACGAACGAGAACGCAATCTGCGTCATCGCAAACAGCCGCAGACGGTGATTGGTGCCCGACGTGATCCGCACACCGGCACCGTCACCACGTGGCGTCGCTCTGCGACCCAATAGACCCGTGCTGGCTGGTCGGTCCGCGTGAAGCGGGCCGACCCGGCTCGCCGACGGGAGTCGGGGCACGTACGCGAGCAACACGGCCGCCGCAATCGCGAGACCGGCGCCCACCCAGAGCAGGCTGGTGTCGACGGTGACCTCCAGCGCCCGCACCGAGAAGCGCGCGGCGAACTGCGCGAGCACTGCCACCAGCGGTTGCGCCAGCAACACGCCCAGCACGGCGCCGACGCCGCAGAGCACGAGGCTTTCGGCCAGCAGCGTGCGCCGGAGCGCGCCGTCGCTGGCGCCGAGCGCAGCACG
>DAINCF010000106.1:0-16468 GCA_036732565.1 Vicinamibacterales bacterium | reverse complement strand
CTCGATGCCGTCGGCGATCGGCTCGACGAGAATCGACGCCCAATCGACGTGCCGCGGATCGACGAAGGACTCCGGCTTGCTCACTTGCGCCCTGCCCGTCCCGCATCGAGGCCCGATCCGATGGCCTGGAACTCGGGCTGCACGTTGACGACGCCGTACTGGCGATCGACGTCTTCCTGGTTGGCGGCCATCATCCACAGGAAGTTGATCGAGCCACCAGGCGCGGCGACGTTCGGGTGGTATCCCTGCGGCATCAGCACGATGTCGCCTTCGCGCACGATCGTGGCGAGCTCGGGGTCGGTCTTGTTGGTATAGACGAGCTGCACGCCGAACGCGGGCGCGGGCATGTCGATGTAGAGGTAGGCCTCCTCGAGCATGGCGGCGTGCTCGTGCGGCGGCCATGACGTCCAGTTGCCCGGGGTGCTGAATGTCACGCCCGCCATGACGCGGCTGGCCTGAACGTTCTTGCCGATGAGGACGTTGAGCTCGCGCTTGGCCGCCGGGCCGCCGGCTTCGAAGTGCAGGCCGGGATCCTTCTGCACCGCCTCGAACGAGACGAACTGGACGGGGTGCTTCTTGGTGACCGGCGCGGCGATCTCCGCGAGGTCGCAGCCATCACCGGCGGGCGTCACTTCAATCCCGGCATCTCGTGGTGCGTACACGGCATCGTAGCGGCCGAGCGTGAACGATTGATCGTCGATTCGCACGTCGGCAGCGCCGCCGAGGCAGATGATCGCGGTCTCGTTGTCGCCGGTGGCGAATACGAGCGGCTGGGCCTGGCCGTCGAGGATGATGCGCCCATAGTGGAGATGCCGCGACGCCGTCGTGCCTGGCGCGACCGAGATGGTGCGGCCGTTCTTCCCGGCGGTGTTGCGAACGATACAAGTGCTCGTGTCGATTGCGTGAATGCTCATACCAACGTGCCTTTCGTGAAACCCCTCGACGCCCGATGGAAGGGCGCCCCAACCTGCGGTCCGTGATTCTGGAGGGGCGGCTCGCGAGCCACCCCTACGCTGGTCGCGAACCGTCCCTCCGCTGGTCGCGAACCGCCCCTATGCCGCTCATGCGACCACCGGCGCGGCGAAGGCTGGTGCCGCGACGAGTGCGGCCGCGCCTTGAAGCCGCGGATACTCTCCGGCGGCGACCGGACGAATGTCCGTCGTGGCCGCCGCTGGCGTCAGCGCACGCTCGGCCAGCGCGCTGCGCACCGTCGCTTCAATCAGATCCCAGGCGAGTGTGATCTCGCCGCCGACGTACACCCGCGCCGGGTCGAGCACGTTGATCACCGACGCGAGCCCGAGCCCGAGATACCGCGCCGTGGATTCCAGCGCGGCCGATGCCTTCGCGTCGCGCCCCCGCGCGCGCGCGATGAGGTCTTCGATCGTGAACTGACGCCGCTCGGCGTCAACCGGCCCGATCGGCTCGGCGGCGCGACCGAAGTAGCGAGCCAGCGTCGCGCGATTGGAGATGTAGGCCTCCCAGCAGCCGTTGGCGCCGCAGGAACAGCGAGGGCCGTCGAGTGACAACGGAACGTGACCGAACTCGCCGGCGATGTTGTGACGGCCTCGCAAAACCTCGCCATGAATCACCACGCCCACGCCGAGCCCGTCCGAGACGCTGACGAACACGAGATCGCCCGCGGCGGGCACTAGTGGGCTGTGCGTTCGACTTCCCTGCGGCCCGTTCCGTAGGAACGGGCCCGAAGACTGGTCCGAGCTACGATGTTCGCTACCAGGGTTTTCGTCGATACGCTCCACTAGTTCGTCCCGCATCGCCCACATCTGCGCCAGCGCACACGCGCGGCCCGAGTTCTCGATCTGCACCGGCAACTCGGTGGCCGCGGCCAGCGGCTCACGCAGGTTGACGTTCCGCCAGCCGAGGGTCGGCGCGTGCAACACGCGCATCGACGAATGCTCGACCATGCCCGGGACGACGACGCCGATGCCCTCGCAGGCATCGATGTCGGGGTGCTCGGCGAGCATGGCCTTGACGTGCCTGGCGAGCGTGGCGACGAGCTGTTTGAGATCCCGTGGAGTGGGGAAGCGCGTGACGCCGGTGAGGGGCTTGCCCAGCAGGTCCGCGAGCATCACGAAGGTCTCGCTGGCGCGGATGTCGGCGGCCACCACGGCCCGGCGCCGCGAGTCGATGTAGAGAAACGTCGGCTTCCGCCCGCGCACGGCCTCGCCGGTGGCGCCCTCGAAGATCAGCCGGGCGCGCAGCAGGTCGTTGACGATGAGGGAGACCACGCCGCGGCGGACCCCCATGCTCCGCGCCAGGTCGGCGCGCGAGATGGGTTGATGGGCCCGGACGAGGTTGAGCACGATGCTCCGGTTGATCTCGCGGGATGTCCCGCGGGTCGCGACCCGGAAGCGTGCGGGGTTGATGCGCCTCATTAGTCTTACGTTGGGACTAAATATCGACTCGCTAAACCGAAAAGCCCATGTGAGATCGTTCACGGCGGCAACCGTCGGCCGAGATGTCTACCTCTCGTGGGTGGCCATTGGATCATTTGTCCAACGATCGGACAAGATACGCAGACCGCCTGTCCGAGTCAAGAACGATTTCAGCTCGGACGTATCGGTTTCGGGTATTGCGCTTGCGGGGTCAGGTGTCAACAATCAGCGGGTCAGACCGTCTGACGCAGGCGCGTGTTGATTGACTGACCCAGATACCCCGGCCGTGGAGCGATTTGCCCACCGTGCGACCGCCTGGGCCGAGCGCTGGATGCCTGACGCGTTCGTCTTCGCGCTCGGCGCCACCCTGATCGTCCTCGTGGCCGCCTTTCTCGTGGATCCCCTCGCGCGCCAATCGCCCCTCCGGATTGTGGACGCGTGGGGCGCCGGCTTCTGGTCGCTCATCCCCTTCACGCTGCAGATGGTGATGATCATCGTCAGCGGCTACGTGCTCGCCAGCTCGCCGCCAGTGTTTCGGCTGGTCGGCCGGGTAGCCGCCTGGCCGCGCAGCGCGAAAGGCGCGGTGGTGCTGGTGGCGCTCGTCGCCATGCTGACGTCGCTCCTCAATTGGGGCTTCAGCCTGATCGTGGGCGCGGTGCTGGCGCGCGAAGTCGCGCGGCGTGTACCGAGCGCCGACTACCGCGCGCTCGGCGCCAGCAGCTTCCTGGGTCTTGGCACCGTGTGGGCCCAAGGGCTCAGCGGATCGGCCGCGCTGCAGATGGCGCGGGCCTCGTCGATGCCTCCGGCGCTCGCGCAGATCGTCGGCGAGATCCCCCTCAGCGAGACCATCTTTCGCTGGCAGAGCCTGACGTGCACGGCAATCGAGATCGTGGTGGTCGCGATCGCGGTGTGGCTCATCGCGCCAGCAGAGGGCCGCGCGCGTACCGCCGCCGATCTCGGTGTCGATCTGTCACCGCCGCCGGCCAGAACCCTCGGCGCGCTCACGCCAGGCGAGCGCGTCGAGCACAGCCCCGTGCTGCTCCTGCCGATCGTGCTGCTGGGCTTCACCTACCTCGCGCGCGCGATTGTCGGCCGCGCGACCAGCGTGTCCGACGCCTTGAACGCGCTCGATTTCAATACCGTCAACCTGTTCTTCTTGATGCTGGGCGCGTTGCTGCACTGGACGCCGGCGTCGCTGATGCGTGCCGTGAAGGAGGCGACACCCGCGACCTGGGGCGTCCTGCTGCAATTCCCGTTCTACGCCGGCATCTTTGGCGTCATGACCGGCACCGCGCTGTCCGAAACCATCGCCGGTGTGTTCGTGCACACGGCGAACGCCACTTTGTATCCCGCCCTCATCCTCACGTACTCCGCCGTCCTCGGGATGTTCGTGCCCTCCGGTGGCGCCAAGTGGGTCATCGAGGCGCCCTACGTGCTGCAGTCTGCCAGGGCCCTTGGCGTCGAGCCGGGCTGGATGGTCGTGACCTACGATCTGGGAGAGGCGATCGCGAACCTGCTGCAACCGTTCTGGATGCTGCCGATCCTGGCGCTGCTGGGCCTCCGCGCGCGCGACATCATGGGCTACACGTACGTGATCGCGCTGGTGGTGTTTCCCCTGACGCTGATTCTCGTCACGGTCTTTCAGCCCTGATCGCGGTCTTCGCTCAGAAGGTTGGCGCTGCCTCCGATCTCCCGCTTGAGCCAGGCTCTCGCCATCGCCCACTCGCGTTTGACCGTGGCCGGTGACACGCCGAGGATCTCGGCGGTTTCCTCTACGGAGAAGCCGGCGAAGAACCGCAGCTCGACCACGCGCACCTGTGGTTCATCGAACGCGGCGAGCTTGTCGAGCGCATCGTTCAGCGCGAGCACATCGAACGAGGGCCGCGCGGCGACGTCCGCGACGTCTTCCAGCGCCAGCTTCTGATCGCCGCTCCCGCGCTTGGTGGCGCCGTGGGCCCGCGCGTGATCGACGAGGATGCGTCGCATCGCCTGGGCAGCCACCCCGAAGAAGTGCGATCGGTTCTGCCATTGCACCGCGCGCTGATTGACGAGGCGCAGGTAGGCCTCGTGCACCAGCGCGGTCGCCTGCAAGGTGTGATTCGATCGCTCGCGATGCAGGTAGTACGCGGCCAGGCGTCGCAGCTCGTTGTAGACGAGCGGCAGCAGCGTCGACAACGCCTCCTTGTTGCCGGCGGTGAAGGCCTCCAGCAGTTGGGTAACGTCGCCGCGGGCGTCTGGTGGGTTGTCCACGGGCAATCGACAGTTGATTATCTTCGGCTGTGGGCGTTCACGTGCACTACGACGACGGCGATATTGTCGTGGCCGCCTCGGCTTCGCGCCAGCGCCACCAGGTGCGCGCAGCTCTCGACCGGCGTCTCACGCTCCACCGCCTCGCGGATCTCTTCATCGTCGACCAGGTCATGAAGGCCATCCGAGCAGAGCAGGTACCGATCGCCGGCGCGGATGGGGAAGGGCTCGTCCCAGGTCGAGACCGTGACGGTCGGTGACGTGCCGATGGCGCGCAGGATGATGTTCTTCTCCGCGTGGTGGCGCGCGTCGGCGGGCGAGAGCAGCCCCTTGCTGACGAGCTCGCCGACGACCGAATCGTCCGAGGTCATGCGATGGATGCACTGGTCGCGAACCAGGTAGATGCGACTGTCGCCGACGTTCCCGCTGAACGCCCGATCGCCGCACAGCACCAACGCCGTACCTGTCGTCCCCATCCCGGCGAAGCGTGGGTGGTTCTCGGCGATCGCGTAGATGGCGTGGTTGGCGGCTTCGAACGCGCGAATCAGCGCCTCGCGCGGCGAGCCCAACGCATCGTAGTAGGTGCTGTGCAGGGTGTCGATGGCGATCTGACTCGCGACATCGCCGGCGCGGTTGCCGCCGATGCCGTCCGCGACCAGCAGCAGCACGCCACGATCGGCCAGGACCGCCTCGTCGCGGACATCCACCATGCGCACCTGGTCCTCGTTGATCGTCCGCACACAGCCCACGTCGCTCAGCACGCTGCCGACGAACTCGTAAGGCGGCGTCGTCGCCGGCACGGATGAGGTTCGAATCGCCGACGCCGGTGGCGCTGCCTCCTGACGCGTCGACCCGAACAGCTGCTTGAGGACAGAACGCTCCATCGATCGGCACCACCTCTTAAGGAGAGACGCGCGATCGGCAGGCGAGATGGCTCACGCCCATTTTTTTTGAGGGCTCATCTCACTGGTGGGGCAGCGCCGCGTGTTGGGGCCGCGTGCGGTCGAGGTTCCGGTTGACCCGCGCGACGTCGTTTTTGGTCTGTACATTGCCCGGCGCGCGCGCCGCGAGGCGGGTATGCGTGTCCAGCGCGGCCTGATATTCACGCGCGGCGCCGCTGACATCCCCGACGCTCATCAGGACATCGGCCACCTTCTCCCTGTTGATGGCGCGGCTGCGCAGCGCGTTGGCGTTCGCGGAATCGGCCTGCACGAGCTCTTCGAAGACCGCTCCGGCCGTGCGGTAGCTGGCCAGCGCCCCCGGGACCTCCCCCGACGCCTGCAAGATGGCGCCGATCTTTTCGTGTCCGATCGCCAAGTCTCGACGTGCGTCGAAGTGCGTCGGCTGCAGGGCCGCCCACTGCTGTCGGAAGTCGAGCGACGTGCGGAAGTGCTCCAGCGCCTGCTCGTTCTCACCCTGCGCCTGTCGCATACGGCCGAGGCGCTCGTGTACCAGCCCGAGATACCTCAGCCGCTGCGGGGCCATGTCCTTCGGAAGCGCCTCGACGATGGGGAGCGCCGCGTCGTAGTTGGAGAGCGCGCTTGCGCGATCGCCGGCATTGGGAAAGTCGGGATTGCCCTGCACGTCGGCGAGCTTGATGTGGCTGACCGCCCACGACAGTTGCAGGGCCCCCTCGCTCGCGGCTTTCGCGGCTTCGCTGCTGTAGACGTCGAGCGCGCGTTGCATCTGCTCGATCGCGCCGGTGGGATCGCCGAGGAACGCACGCAGATCCCCGGTCTTCTGATGGAGCCGTCCGAGCGCCCGCCGCGCGCGCGGGTCCGAGCCCGCGGTGGCGCTGAGGCGCTCCGCGATCGCCAGCCCCTTGCGATAGCTCTCTTCCGCGGCGGAGATGTCGCCGAGGTTGGCGTTGGTCGGATTGCCTTGTACATCGCCAATGCGCTGGTAGGCGGCCGCGAGATCGAGTTGGAGCGTGGCATCCGCCGCCGATTCGCTGGCTAGAGCGTCCACGTACTCCAGCGCGCGGCGGACGAGGATCTCACGCGCGGCGGTGCTGCCGGGCAGATCGGCCATGGCGTCGTGAATCTCGAACAAAAGTGAGTTGGCGAGCTTGCGTACATCCTCGAAACGACGCTCGGCGACGCGCCGTTCCGCCTGCGCGACGCCTGCTTGCCACATGATCGCGGCGACGCCGGCCGCGACCCATACGCCGGCGATCGCCACGGTCGCGACGGCCACCGTGTGGCGCTCGACGAACTTCAGGGCGCGATACCCGAACGTGTCCGCACGTGCCGCAATCGGGTGGCCGCGCAGAGATCGTCCGAGATCGTCGGAGAGTTGCTCGACGGACGCGTAGCGCCGATGGGGCTCCTTACGCATCGCCATGCCGATGACACGGGCGATGTCGCCGGAGAGTTGCCGAGTCAACGAGGCCACGGTGGTGTTACGGGCCGCGGCGATTGCATCCGGCGTGGGGCCGTGTAGGTCAGTCGTGCCGCCCGGAAGGGTCGCCGGCGGAGGTTTCAGCCACACCGCGGGTGGCGGCGCCGTCACCTCACAGATGGCGCGTGCCGCTTCATCCGATGAGATCCCCGACAGTTTGTATGGGCGATGGCCGCTCAGCAAGGTATAGAGCAGTACGCCCAACGAGTAGATGTCCGACGTCGTCGTGATCGGCAGCCCGCGCACCTGCTCGGGGCTCGCGCTGCTCAACGTCATGCGTCGGTCGAGCAGCCGCGTGACGTGCTCGCCGCCGTCGTTCAGGTCTCCGGCGAGCACCTTGGCGACGCCGAAGTCGAGCAGCTTGGGGGTCCCATCCGCGGTGACCAGGATGTTCTCCGGCTTGAGATCGCGATGAACGATCAGGTTCTGGTGTGCATAGGAGACGGCGGCGCACACCGTGCGGAACAGCTCGATGCGTCGCGTGACGGTGAGTCGCGCCGCGTCGCAGTAGGCGTCGATGGGGACGCCATCGACGTAGTCCATCACGAAATAGGGAAGCCCGTCCGCCGTCGTCCCGCCGTCGATGATGCGCGCGATGTTGGGGTGGTCGAGGCGCGCGAGCGTTCGCCGCTCCTGACGGAAGCGTTGGATGACGTCCGCGGTGTCCATCCCGCGGCTGACGACTTTGATCGCCACTCGCCGGTGGTAGACATCGTCGGCGCGGCTCGCCGAATACACCGTGCCCATGCCGCCGCGGCCGATGAGCGAGGTCACGCGGTAGGGCCCGATGTCGCGCTCGAGCGCCACGTCCACGAGCACCTCGGCGGTGACCAACGGCGCGTCGAGAAAGTCGGCCTCGTCGCCATCCTCGGCGAGGAGCGATTCGACGTCATGTCGGAGCACGTCGTTGTCCGGGCAGGCGTTCGCAAGGAACACCTCGCGCTCGGCGGGTGCCAGCTCGCGGGCGTGATGAAAGAGCTCCTTGACGACGGGCCAATCGGGGGTGAGATCGGCCATCAGCGGACGACGCGTAGGCAGCGGACCATTGGGCTCAGACCTCACCAGTCAGGAAGCGTCCGTTCAGCTCGGGACACTGCCTCATCCAATGGACGTGCCAATTACATATTTCGTCGGTAGGCGCCGCCGACTTCGTAGAGCGCGTGGCTGATTTGACCGATGGAGTTGTATTTAACGGCGTCCATGAGGCTGGAGAAGATGTTTCGCCGTTCCCGAGCCGTGTGCTGCAAAGCTGCCACGGCGCCGGCCGCTTGCGCGCGTTCGCCCGCAAGCGGGTTGCGGGACCGTTGGAATGCAGCAACGTTCGCGATTTGCAGACTTTTTTCTTCCTCCGTCGAGCGGATCAGCTCCACGGTGGTCGCTGTCTCGCCCGCATGCTCCCTGGGCAGGAACGTGTTGACGCCGATGAGCGGCAGGCTGCCATCGTGCTTTTTCTGCTCGTAGTAGAGGCTTTCTTCCTGGATCTTGCCGCGCTGATACATTGTGTCCATCGCGCCGAGCACGCCACCGCGCTCGCTGAGCGCCTCGAACTCCTTGTACACCGCTTCCTCGACGATGTCGGTCAGCCGGTCGATGACGAAGCTGCCCTGCCAGGGGTTCTCGCAGAAGTTCAGCCCCAGCTCGCGGTTGATGATGAGCTGAATCGCGACGGCCCGCCGCACGCTTTCTTCGGTCGGGGTTGTGATCGCCTCGTCGTAGGCGTTGGTGTGAAGCGAATTACAGTTGTCGAACAGCGCGTAGAGCGCCTGCAGCGTCGTGCGGATGTCGTTGAACTGAATCTCCTGCGCGTGAAGCGACCGCCCCGAGGTCTGAATGTGATACTTCATCATCTGGCCGCGCGGGCTCGCGCCGTAGCGCTCGCGCATCGCGCGTGCCCAGATGCGACGCGCCACGCGGCCGATGACGCTGTACTCCGGATCCATCCCGTTGCTGAAGAAGAACGACAAGTTGGGCGCGAAGTCGTCGATGTCCATGCCGCGCGCCAGGTAGTACTCGACGATGGTGAAGCCATTGGCGAGCGTGAAGGCGAGCTGGCTGACGGGATTCGCGCCGGCTTCGGCGATGTGGTAGCCGGAGATCGATACCGAGTAGAAGTTGCGGACCTTGTGGTCGACGAAGAACTGCTGAATGTCGCCCATCATCCGCAGCGCGAACTCGGTGCTGAAGATGCAGGTGTTCTGCGCCTGGTCTTCCTTCAGGATGTCGGCCTGCACGGTCCCGCGCACGACCTTCAACGTGTCGGCGGAGAGCCGATCGTAGGTCTCCCGGTCGACGACCTGATCGCCCGTCAGGCCCAGCAACGCCAGGCCGAGTCCGTCATTCCCCTCGGGGAGCGGGCCGTGATAGCGCGGACGCTCGCGGTCGGTGAAGAAGGCGTCGATGAGTGGCTGCGCGGCACTCCAGCGCGCCGAGTCCTGCCGCAGATACTTTTCCACGGCCTGATCGACCGCCGTGTTCATGAACATCGCCAGGATCATCGGCGCCGGCCCGTTGATGGTCATCGACACCGACGTCGTCGGCGACGACAGATCGAAGCCGGAGTACAGCTTCTTCATGTCGTCCAGGGTCGCGATCGAGACACCGGAGTTGCCGATCTTGCCGTAGATGTCGGGCCGGGGATGGGGGTCTTCGCCGTACAGCGTCACGGAGTCGAACGCGGTCGAGAGCCGCGCCGCTTTCTGTCCCTGTGAGAGATAGTGAAACCGTCGATTCGTCCGCTCGGGCGTCCCTTCGCCGGCGAACATGCGCGTCGGATCCTCGCCGCTGCGTCGATATGGATAGACGCCGGCCGTGTACGGATACGCGCCCGGCAGGTTCTCCCGCATCAGGAAGCGGAGTAACTCGCCCCAGTGGGTCGAGGTTGGTGCCGCGATCCTGGGAATCGACTGCTTGGATAGTGACTCGACGTAGTTGTTGCCCTCGACGGCCTTGCCGCGCACCTCATAGGTGTAGTGCTCGTCGGTGATGGCCTTCAGTCGCGTGGGCCACGCGCGCAGGAGCCCGACCGCCTCGCTCGATAGCGCCTGGACCGCATCCTGATAACGCTGGCGCAGCGTGAGCACGGCGCGCTCGGCATCGCCGGTCAGGTCCTCGGCCGCGTACAGCGCCAGGCGCTCGGGCAGCTGCCCATCGCCGATCTCCGACAGCGCCTGCCAGAAGGCCTGCGCGCGGGCGGCGGCCTCGACCTGTCGATCGACCTCCGCGTTGATCTCGCGCCCCTGCTCGGCGATCTCGGCGAGATAGCGCACGCGGTTGCCGGGAATCAATACGGTCGCGCGCGGCTCTTTGAGGGAGACGTCGACGGCCGGAGTCCAGGCGTCGGCTTGGAGCTTCAGCTTCTCGCGGACCAGCCGGCACAGGTTCACGAACATCCACGTGATGCCAGGATCGTTGAACTGGCTGGCGATGGCGGGGTAGACCGGGATGTCCTCGTTCTTCACGGAGAACGCGGTGCGATTGCGTTTCCACTGCTTCCGCACATCGCGCAGGGCGTCCTCGGCGCCGCGTTTGTCGAACTTGTTGAGGACGACGAGCTCCGCGAAGTCGAGCATGTCGATCTTCTCGAGCTGGGTGGCCGCGCCGTAGTCGCTCGTCATCACGTAGACCGGGAAGTCCACCAGATCCACGATCTCCGAATCGCTTTGCCCGATGCCCGCGGTCTCCACGATGACCAGGTCGAAGCCGATGCCCTTCAAGAACGCGACGCAGCTCTTGAGCACCGCGCTGGTGGCTGCATTCTGCCGCCGCGTCGCCATCGACCGCATGAACACATGCTTCGACCGCAACGCGTTCATGCGGATGCGATCGCCGAGGAGCGCGCCACCGGAGCGACGCCGCGTCGGATCGATGGCGAGGACGGCGATGCGCATGTGCGGGAACGCATGGAGGAAGCGCAGCAGGAGCTCGTCGACGACGCTCGACTTGCCGGCGCCGCCAGTGCCGGTCACGCCGATGACTGGCGTACCCCGTGTCGGCCGCCCCGGTGATGCGGGCACTTCGTCGTCCAGCCCCGCCTCGATGGTCGAGAGCGCCTGCCCGATCGCGATCTCGTCATCGATCGAGACGGTCGCCGATGGTCTCGGCAGCCTCCCGGTCGCGCCTCGCTGGCGCGCCTCTTTGGCCGTCCGCGTTCTCGCCATCACATCGTCGATCATCGCGACGAGGCCGAGGCGCATGCCGTCGTTGGGGTGGTAGATGCGCTCGACGCCGTAGGCCTCGAGCTCGGATATCTCGGCCGGTGTGATCGTGCCGCCACCGCCACCGAACACGCGGATGTGCGCGGCGCCGCGCTCGCGCAGCATGTCGATCATGTACTTCATGTACTCGACGTGTCCGCCTTGATACGACGACAGCGCGATGGCATCGGCGTCTTCCTGCAACGCCGCGCGGACGACGTCTTCGACCGAGCGATTGTGCCCAAGATGCACGACCTCGGCGCCGTGCGACTGAATCAGCCGGCGCATGATGTTGATCGCGGCATCGTGGCCATCGAACAGGCTGGCGGCCGTGACGAAGCGGAGCGGGGCGGTATCGGATGACGGCTGCTGGTCCGCGGTGCGGAGCGGCTTGGCAACGGTGCTCATAGGGCCAGGATGTGCAAAGGACTCCACCGCCATTGTACTTGCCAAATCCCTGGTGAAACCGTCGTACCTCAGGAGTAGAGTGTGCCGCATGGCGCAACGACTGGCAGCGGAGTTTCTTGGGACGATGTGGTTGGTCTTCGGCGGGTGCGGCAGCGCGGTCCTGGCGGCGGCCTTTCCGAGCCTGGGCATCGGCTTCGTCGGGGTGTCCTTGGCGTTCGGCCTGACCGTGCTGACGATGGCCTATACGGTCGGACACGTCTCCGGCGGGCACTTCAATCCAGCGGTGACCGTGGGACTGTGGGCGGCCAATCGGTTTCCCGCCCGCGACATCCTGCCGTACGGGATCGCACAGATCCTCGGCGCGATCGTTGGTGCGCTGCTCTTATCGGTCATCGCCAGCGGCAAGGCCGGCTTCGATCTGGTGCAGAGCGGCTTTGCCGCCAACGGCTACGCCGCGCACTCGCCGGGTGGCTACTCGTTGGTCGCGTGCCTGGTGGCCGAGGTCGTGCTCACTTTCTTCTTCCTGATCGTGATCCTCGGCTCGACCGATCGCCGCGCGCCGAGTGGCTTCGCGCCGATTGCGATCGGGCTCGCGCTCACGCTGATCCATCTCGTGAGCATTCCCGTCACCAATACGTCGGTGAACCCGGCGAGAAGCCTCGGGCCCGCGCTGTTCGTGGGCGGCTGGGCGCTGTCGCAAGTCTGGCTGTTCTGGGTCGCCCCGATTGTCGGCGCGTTGATCGCGGGCGGCGTGCACCAGGGGGTACTGGCCGACCGGTCGGCCCGCGATCGGCCGGTCTGACGAGATCATCCACGAGGTCTACGACGGCCTGCGGCTGCTGAGAAGATCGCCAGGGTTGCTCTGGCCAGCACCGCCCATCGTGGCGCTCGGCATTGGGGCGGTCACCGCGAGCTTCACCGTCGTCAGCCGCCCGTGCCGAGAATGCGTTCGAGCGTCTGTGAGAATCCCGGGAGCACGCGCGATTGGATGGGTGCGTTCGCGGTGTAGATGCGGCGGCTGTCGTCCGAAAAGTCGACCACAGTGACATCCAGCCGATCCTGGTGCACGAGCCAGCACTCGCGAACACCGTAGTCGCGGAACCAGTCCACGCGCTCCTCAGTGCGACCGATGCGCGGGTGTGGCGACAACACCTCCACGATGAGATCCGGCGCGCCACCAATGCGATCCGCGACGATCGCTCGCCTGGCGTTCGAGATGAACAGCAGGTCGGGTTGCACAATCAGCTTCTTTGGCTCGTCGAGCACGACGTCGAGCGGCGACAGCCAGACCTGACCAAGCCCTCGGGAGCGCACGTGCTTGTCCAACGCGAGAAAGAGGCTCCCTACCGCCGTCTGATGCCTCGGCGTCGGCGCGTCGGCGACGCGAAGCACTCCGTAGATCAGCTCCATCGGCGTGACCGTCTCCGGAGTCCTGAAATACTCGTCGACCGTCATCAATTGCGGTGCGGCCATCGTCGTACCCCTTCTCATACCGACGACGATGCCATCGTCGGATACAAAAGGCAAGGGAGGTGCGGCCGACCGCTGTCACTGTTTCCTGAAGTAGATGATGTCCTTGGAATCGTCGACGCGTGTCGCCTGGAATCGCCCAGGATGGCGGCGGGGCTTTGGAGGCTTGGAGGCTTGAGGACTTGGGGCTTGAGGACTTGGGGCTTGAGGACTTGGGGCTTGGGGCTTGGGTGAGGTCTGTGGGCTCGAGGCCTTGGGGCTGGCCAGGGCTTTGCTGTGAACCCTACCGATGCGTTGGATCGGCAGGTCAGGGGCCTCGAGTGGCTAGAGGAGGGGCAACGTACGCACCCAATGGACATCAGCCCGACGCGTCGGCATCCGCGCGGCTCGTGGGGCTTCGATATGTCCACGATAGCGCGCCAGGGATTGCCCGTCGGGGCACGAGGTCCTTCACCTATTGGTATACGAGCGGACGGCGGGTTCGGGAGGTCGCGAGCCTGGCGCGCATCCGCTCGTTGGTGATTCCACCCGCGTGGAAGGACGTGTGGATCTGCGCCCACGCCGACGGCCACTTGCAGGCGACGGGACGCGACGCGCGCGGGCGCAAGCAGTATCGCTACCACCCGCAGTGGATCGAGATCCGAGACCAAATCAAATACGGGCGCATCCTCGATTTCGCGCGCGTGCTGCCGGCCGTCCGGCGTCAGGTCCGGAAGGACCTGGCCGCGCCGACGCTCTCGCGCCAGCGCGTGCTCGCGATCGTCGTCACCCTGCTGGAGCGAACCCTGATTCGCGTGGGCAACGAGGAGTACGCGCGCACGAACGGATCGTTTGGCCTCACGACCCTACGCGATCGACACGCCCAGGTGAACGGGCGCCGCGTGCGATTCCGTTTCCGCGGCAAGAGTGGCGTGTTCCAACAAGTGGACCTTGACGACCCGCAGCTCGCGAAGAGCGTGCGGCGGTGTCAGGAGTTGCCGGGCCAGACACTGTTTCAGTACATCGACGCCGACGGCGCACGGCAGGCAATCGATTCAGCGGATGTGAACGAGTACCTGCGCGCTCTTACCGGAGGCGACTTCACCGCGAAGGATTTTCGCACCTGGTCCGGCTCAGTGCTGGCCGCGTCGGCTCTCGCCGCGCTCGCCCGCGTCGAGTCGGCGACGGCGCGCAAGAAGACCCTCGTGCGCGCGATCGAGGCTGTCGCCCAGCGTCTCGGCAACACCAAGGCCGTGTGCCGCAAATGCTACATCCATCCGGCGATCCTCGACGCGTATCTCGACGATGGCGAGACGGTCCAGCGCATCAGGCACAACGGGTCGGCGCTCGTCCGCAACGGGACAAGGCTCTCCAACGACGAGAAGGCAGTGGTTGCGCTGCTGACGCGTCGCCTCAGGCCAACGCGACGCCGGTCACGGGTGCCCAACGCGCGATCGTCGCGAGCAGGGTATCCGGCGACACGGGCTTCTGCAGCAGCTCCGTGAACGGTGCGTCGCGCAGGCGCGAGCCCGCCTCACCGACCGTCCATCCCGTGACGCCGATGATCGGCATCGTTTCCAGACGACCGTCGTGGCGCAGGCGACGACAGAAGTCGATGCCGTCGATATCGGGCAGGCCGACGTCCATGATCAGGGCGTCAGGACGAAGACGACGAAGCACCTTGGCCGCGGCCGCCGCGGTCGCGGCGCTTTCCACGTCGTACCCAGCATGGCGGAGCAGCAAGCTGTACATCTCGAGCGAATCGAGATGATCTTCGAGGAGAACGATGGTAGCGCGATCCATCGGCAGCCTCCTGGGAAAGCACAACGTTCAAACAGCAACAGAACAGTGAAAGGGTGAGGGCTTCAGTGTGACGACCCGCCGCCCAAATGGCAAGCGCAAATCCGCCCTCACACATCTGCAATCAATCGGTTTCGCCGTGCCAATGACGGCACGGATGGGGCTGTCGGGCCTGAAAGGGGATGAGTGCGCCGGTGACGTCGTGTCCCGCGTCGGAGCTGAGCCAGAGCATCAGCTCGCCGAGTGCTCGAGGCGACACCCAATTGGGGGCCTCGGCGTCCCCGGCCCACTGGCGCACGACCGGCGTGTCGATGGTCGACGGTAGTACGGCGTTCACCGTAACGCCGCTGCCGACCAGTTCGGCCGCCGCGACCTGAACGAAACTGCACAGACCTGCCACCGCCGCACAGAACGCGCTCCAGGTCACGACGGGTTCGGTGGCCGACGTCGATCCCACCACGATGATGCGGCCGAACCGCCGCTCGCGCATGCCCGGGATGGTGGCGCGTACCATGTTCACTGCCGCACGCAGGTTCACTCCGAGCATGCGATCCCACACGGCATCGCTCGTCGCCTCGACGGCGGTCCCGGCCTCGAAGGCGCCGACGAGGTGCACGAGGCAGTCGACCGATCCAAATCGCGTGATGGTCTGCTGCACCACCTTGTTCGCTGCTGCCGACGACGTCAGGTCGGCCTTCGCAATGCGACGACTGGGGGAGTCCGGTGGACGCGCGGGCCACTCGAGCGCCACTGCCGACACGGAGTAACCCGCGTCGAGGAACATCGGCATGACCGTGGACCCGAGCCCGCCGCTCGCGCCAGTGATCAACGCCACACGAGCGTCTGCCATGTCGGGATTCTACGTGCGTTCAGGCGCCTACTGCTCTCGCAGCGCCAACATCGGATCCACCCGCGAGGCCCGGCGTGCGGGGAAGAAGCCCGCGACCACCGCGGCGACGGCAAGCGCCAGGGCGGCAAGGGCGATCATCGTGCCGTCCGTGGTCGCGAGGCCGAACAGGAGCGCGTTGACGAAGCGACCCGCACCGATGGCGACGAGGATGCCAATGACGAGCCCCGCGGCCGTGACGACGCTTACTTGCCCGAGGACGAGGCGCATCACGCTGCCCGGCTCTGCGCCAAGCGCCATACGAATACCGATCTCGTTGCGTCGTCGGGTCACGGCGTACGACATGACGCCGTAGAGGCCGACGGCCGCAAGCAGCAGTGCGAGGCTCCCGAAGAACGCCGACAGAGACGCGACCAACCGCTCCTGCATCGTGGCGGCGCGGATGTCCTCGTCGAGCGCCTTGAACGCCACGACGGCTTCCTTTTCCACGTCCATGATCGCGGCGAGAACCGTCGAGCGGAAGGCGTTGGCGGCTCCCGCCGTGCGCACGCTTATCCGATTCGCCGAACCGGCGGTTGGCTGCTGCAGCCAGGCGACGTACATAGTGGGCTGCGGAATCTCACGCAGGTCGCGGTACTTGGCGTCGGCGACGAGACCGACGACTTCGATCTGTTGCACTTCGTTGGGACGCAGCTTGGTTTCCGAGGCGGGCGCCGGTGGCGCCCGACGCG
>DAINCF010000105.1:0-16486 GCA_036732565.1 Vicinamibacterales bacterium | reverse complement strand
CCGCGTTGCGGCCGACGCGCAGGCGATCGAGGTCCAGTCGGATGACGTAGAGATGCCAGGAATGCTCGACGTCCGACCGCTCCACCGGCGTGCGGATCTCGGGCAGATCGGCGAACGCCTCGGCATAGCGCGCGGCGATCGAACGGCGCGCGTGCCAGAACGCCTCACTCTTCGCCAGTTGGCCGATGCCCATCGCCGCGGCGACATCGGTCATGTTGTATTTGTAGCCCGTGTCGACGACGTCGTAGAACCACGAGCCCTCGGCGGTGTAGCGCTTCCAGGCGTCGCGGCTGATGCCGTGGAGGCTCATCATGCGCATCCGCTCGGCCAGCGTCTGGTCCGCGGTCGCGATCATCCCACCTTCGGCGGTGGTGATGGTCTTGGTGGCGTAGAACGAGAAACACGCGACGTCGCTCATCGTGCCGACGGGACGTGTCTTGTAGCGAGCCGGCAGGGTATGCGCGGCGTCTTCGATGACCTTGAGGCCGTGCTGCCGGCTGAGCGACAACAGCGCGTCCATGTCGCACGGGTGGCCACCGAAATGAACCGGGATGATCGCGCGGGTTCTCGAAGTCACGGCGGCGGCTGCCGCCGCCGGGTCGATGTTCAACGTCTCGGGGTCGCAGTCGACGAGCACCGGAATCGCGCGCATGTACACGACCACTTCCGCGGTCGCGGCGAACGTCATCGTCGGCACCAGGACCTCGTCGCCTTCCGCGATGCCGAGCGCCTCGAGCGCCAGGTGCAAGCCGGCCGTCGCGGAGTTGACGGCGATGGTGTGGCGGCCGTCCACGTGCGCCATGAAGTCGGCCTCGAAGCGCTTGACCTTGGGGCCCGTCGTAATCCACCCAGACCTCAGCGTCTCGACGACGGACTGGATCTCGTCGTCGCCGATCAACGGGAGGTTGAAAGGCAAGAACGAACTACGCCTTGGCTCGACAGCGGGCGACACGCGCGGGCTCGATTCGGTCAGCATGGCGGTCAGTTCGGTGATGCGGTTGACGAGAGGCGTTCGCGCTCCGCAGGCGGAAGCGCGCAGATCACGGCGCGGAATTTCCCGCGGCTGGTCCGGGGGATGGTGCTGACGGGTTCGAGCACGACGTCCACCTGACCGAGTCGATCGCGCACGCGATCGGCGATCGAGGCGCCGGCCGCGTCGGTGTAGTCCGGCGCGGGCACGAATTTGATACGCACGCGATCCAGCGTCTCCTGGATGATCTGCGCCTCGCGCACGGGAAGCTGGGTCTTGAACACGGGGTCGAGACGACCGATGCGCCGCCCGTCGCGCGTGTAGAGCACGTCATCGATACGACCATCGATCTGCTCCAGCATCGGCAGCGTGCGCCCGCACCCACACGAGTCGGTTCGGGCCATGGTGGCGCGATCGCCGAGCCGGTAGCGGATCAGCGGCATATCGGGATTGAGCAAGCTGGTGCCGATCACGTCGCCAGACGTGCCCGGCGGCGCGGCCAGGTGCTCGTTCACGATCTCCATCACGCCAACCTCTGGCCACGTGTGCAACGACCCGTCGCGGCATTGACTCGCGCACGCGACGATCTCGGTCTGGCCGTAGGTCTCACACACGGGGCAGTCGAAGGCCTGCTCGATGAGCGCGCGCTGATGCTCGAGAACCGGCTCCGCATTGGTGATGGCGACGCCCATTTTCAGATCGCGGCGGCGTTGGCGAATGACTTCCTGCGCGAGGCTGACGATCGCCGACGTGTACCCGGAGAGATGCGTGATGCGATGCGCGCGCAGAGCATCGACGTACGAGGGGAGAAACGCCGGCGCCAGGTGGTACGACGACATGTACAACTGATTGAGCGCTTCGTTCCACACCCAGAACGGCGGTCGTCGCTGGGTGATCGGCGTGACCAGCTGACCCGCGAGCATCGCCCAGCGATCGTGCCGTGAGACGTCGTACCAGTGCCGGCAACGCGCTTCGAACAGCGCGTACCATCCGCGCACCGCGGCCTGCGACCACCACAAGTCGAGCGAGGTCCCCGTGGTCCCACTGGTGTGCTCGTGGAACATTCGCTTGACGTTGCGATCGTCTCCGACGAGCTCGATCGCGCGCTCGCGCACCGTCTCCTTCTCGAGGATGGGCCAGTTGGCCAGCACCTCCCACGATCTGCGATCGCCGGCGCGGCGTCGCGCCTCCCACTGCGCCCGGTAGTAGGGCACGCGCGTCGCCGCGTGGCGCAGCACACGGGCCAGTCGCTCCTCGCGCCAGACTCGCCACCGGTCCGCGCTCCACTGCTCACGATCGCGCGCCTCTTCGATCAGCCGCGCCGTCTCGGGGCCGTAGCGCCACGACCGCAAATAGTGCCCGCGAAGCGTGGCCGCCACCGATCGCAGCGGCGCCGGCAGCCGGTGATAGGCGCGAAGCAGGGTGTCACCCATGGCCGGAGCTAATCGAACGTCTTGGTCATGCGGCCGGTCCACCGCGAGGCGCTCTCGACCGGTCGCCATTGCAGGCCCTCGTAGAACCGGACGCCCTGCGCGTTGCGCGGATCGACGGTCAGGTCCATCAGACGGAACCCGCGCCGGCGCGCGCACGCCT
Organism: Vicinamibacterales bacterium; assembly: GCA_036732565.1. Classification (GTDB taxonomy): domain Bacteria; phylum Acidobacteriota; class Vicinamibacteria; order Vicinamibacterales; family UBA2999; genus JAIVJN01. The sequence continues at coordinate 13,923 of DAINCF010000105.1, read as the reverse complement.
CCGCGTCGATCATGAGGCGTCGTCCCAGGCCCATGCCCTGCCGTTGCGGGTGCACCGCGATTGACAGGATGCCGAAGCATGGGGCCCTGGTCGTCGTGGTGCCGTTGCCCGCCACCACGGATTGTTCCGATCGCTTGAATCGCCGGAGCCGTCGCCACGCCGCGCGCAGACGATCGCGAAAGAGCGGATCCATCAGCAGCCACGGTCGCAGCGCGAGGCGACCCGCAAGGAACGTGCGATTGCGATCCAGAAAGCCAGCCATCGCGCCCCGAAAGGTGCCGCCGACGCAGAACCCGACCAGCTCGGGATCCACAAACGCCCCCAGCGCCGTGACGTCATGCGGGCCCGTCAGCAGCCATTCGTAGTACCGACGAACCGCCTCGACACCGAGCGTGGTCAACGTGCTCGCCGGAAACGCCGCCACATGAACGGCCGCCACGGCGGGCAGGTCTTCCTTCTCGAGTTGTCGAATCGCAACCACATCGTTCATGGCAGCGCCGGTGAGATTCGTAGGGCGCCACCGCGTCCGTGAAGGGGCGATTCGCGAATCGCCCCCATCAGATGCGGCGCGCGATACCTGGTTGGCCGATCCACGAGACAGGCGCGGTGCCAGGACACGATCATCACCAGCTGCTTCACGAGGGCGGCGTGGCTGGCATCACCCTGCAGAAACCCTGTGACCACACTCCGCACTCGCCCGTGGTCGAAGGGGCCGTGCCGAATCGGATCGCTGTCCGGCAGTGCGCTCACCATCTGCCGCAGGTCCGGCACCTCGCGCAGGTACCGCGTCCACGGCACGCCGAATCCCCACTTGCGATGGCGTCGAATCGCTCGCGGCAGGCGCGCGGCCATCGCCGAGCGCAACAGCGACTTGCTCGCGCGCCCGGCAAACAGCGCCGACGATGGCAGGGCGGCCAAGCCTTCGACGAGCCGGTAGTCGAGAAACGGCACGCGGCACTCGATCGACGCGCCCATCGTCATCCGATCGTTGCGATGCAAGAGCGAGCTCAGAAACGTGTGCTGGTCGCTGAACATCGCCTGCCGGGCCGCGTCGGCGGGGTATAACGCCTCGGCCTCCGCGACCACTGCTTCGCGAAACGGATACTCCAGCGCCGGCGTATGCCCCAACGCCGCGAGCTGGGCGGGCAACACGTCGCAGGCGTTGAACAGCACGAAGCGCCGGAGCGATCCGAGCTCGAGGAACCGAGACAGTTTGGCGACACGGCCAGGGAGCGCGAACGCGCGCCCGATGCGCGGCAGCACGTAGGATGCGCCCCGTAGCCATTGGGCGTGCCGGAGCGGCAGGTAGCGCACGTAGCCGCCCAGCGCTTCATCCGATCCTTCGCCCGACAGCAGCACCGACACCCTGGGCTTGGCATATTGTGCGATCGCCCACAAGTGCACGTCGCTCGCGTGCGCCAGCGGCTCGTCGTTCAGCCGGGATGCGGCATCGAGCCGTGCCGTCAGGTCGCGCGGGTCCAGCGTCAACTCGTGGAACGCCAGGCCCGCCGCCCGCGCCACCGTCTGCGCGAGAGGACCCTCGTCGAGATCGTGTTCCGGAAAGCGGACCGTGAAGCTCGCCACACCTTGCCCGGCTCGTGCTGCCAGCGACGTCGCCACGCTGCTCGAATCCAACCCACCGCTCAGCAGCACGCCAATCGGCACGTCGCTGATGCGTCTGACGTCGACGGCATCGTCGAAGGTGTCGCGGAACCACGCTACGGTGTCGCCTAGTGCGACGTCGCGTGGCGCGCGTTCACGCGACGCCTTGACCTTCGACGCGAGATCCCACCATCGCTGCACGCGGGCATGGCCCGCGCGCCACCGCAGATAGTGTCCGGGCAACAATCGTCGAATACCCGCAAGCGCGGTCCGTTCGCCCGCGACATATCTGAAGCACAGCAGCTCATCCCAGGTGTCGTGATCGAAGGTCGCCGGAAACCCCGCGGCCATCAGCGCCTTTTGCTCCGATCCGAACACGAGCGCATCGCCCATCTCCGCGACGTAGAGCGGCTTGATGCCGAGGCGATCCCGTGCGAGCAGCAGCGTCCGTTCGACCGCGTCCCACACCGCGAACGCGAACATGCCGTTGAGGCGCTCCAGCATCTCGACGCCCTCGGCCGCGTACAACTGCAGCAGCACTTCGGTATCGGAGTTCGAGCGGAACGTGATGCCGCGCGCCTCCAACGCCGGCCGCAGCTCGCGATAGTTGTAGATCTCGCCGTTGTAGACGATGTGATACCGCCCATCGGGCGTGCTCATCGGCATGTGGCCATGGCTGGAGAGATCGAGGATGGCCAGCCGAGTCGAGGCGAGCCCGACGCCGGGAGCGCAGTACAGCCCTCGATCGTCCGGCCCTCGATGGTCGAGCGCCGCCTGCATCGCGACGAGGGTCGCCTCATCGACCAACGCCCGTGGATCGCGTGTGACCACGCCCGCGATGCCGCACATCAGATGGCGCGCTCCGTCACGGCCGCTCGCGGGGAGGGCCGCAGCTCCGAAAACAACCGGTCCCACTGCGGGCGCACCCGGGTCCACTCCGAGAGCTCGGCGAGGCAACGTCCGTTGGCCGACAATCTCGCGGCGAGCTCTTCATCTCGCAGCAGTCGAAGCACCGCCTCCGCCATGGCCGCCGCATCGTCATCGGGGACCAGCAGGCCGGTTTCACCGTCGACCAGCAGATCGGGGATCCCGCCAACGCGCGTGGACACGACCGGCAAGCCCATCGCGCAGGCCTCGACCACCGAGACCGGCATGTTGTCGATCCGGTTGGTGTTGACGAACACGTCCGCGGCTCGGAACGCGGCGATCTTCGCCTTCTCGTCGAGGAACCCGGGAAAGCGCACGGCACCCGCGACACCGAGGTCCACGGCAAGCCGCTCGGTTTGATGCTGACTGCCTTTGTCCTGACCGGCGAGGACCAGCGTCGCGTCTGGAACCTGCCGCCGCACGAGCGCGAGCATGCGCACCGCCATCGCAGGATTCCAGATGGGATGGAACGAGCGCATCCAGAACAGCCGGGGCGCCAGGCGACGACGCTGCTTGTAGGGATAGGTGCCGAGATCCACGACGTTCGGGATCACGCGCGCGGAGAACCCTCGAGCGGCGACGGCCCGCTGCAGGTAGGCGGACGGCGTCACGAGTGCGTCAGCGCGCTTCAGGACGCGCCGTGTCCAGGTCGGGTAGCGATCCACGAACGTCGGCAGCGCGCCGCCATGGAGCACCATGACGATTTTGTGGCCCAGGAGCTTGCCGACGGCGCTCGCCATGTCTTCCATCACAAAGCTCGGACCGCCGTAGATCTCGAGGCATTGAATGTCGACGCGACGCCACGATCGGAACAGCGTGCCGGCGATGTCCAGCAGCCGCAGATAGCGGTTGCGCACCGCCGATGTGGTGAGCACGGCGTAACCGCCAGCCGTCGCCAAACGGTCCGACACGATCAGCCCCTGCGACGTCAGGAAGCCTTTGTGCTTTCCGGTCATCAAGCCGACGAAGCAGACGCCGATCACGTCCTGCGACGAGGGCGTCACGTCGCCCATCTCCTGGCCGGCCGCGCCCGCATGGACACCACGACGCCGCGGCGGAGCGGACGCTGCGCCAACGGGAGCGTGGTGGGCAGCAGGCTGGTCGGCATGCACGCGAGGCCGATGACAAAGGACGGCGCGGCGACGCGCATGCCATAGCTGAGCATGAACAGCAGTCCCCACGCGAACAGCGCGATCATCACCGCGCTTTCGCGGAGCGGACGCGGCTGGCGCATGGTTTGGAGAATCAAGGCTGCCAACGCCGCCAGCGAGGCCAACCCGAGCAGCCCATGTTCGGCGAGCATGCGGCTGTATTCGGTATGGGCCGGCGTGTTTCGCACGTACGCCGCTCGGTACTCGTTGCCCAGCCCAGGGCCGACACCCACCAGCAGATGGTCCTGAAAGATCGCGAGATCGGCCTCGACGATCGAATCGCGATTCGTCAGTCCGGTGTCGCTGAACCGGCTGGAGAGCGCGCCGTCGGTGAAGCGGTCGAGCGCGGGAAAGATCACGTAGTAGCCGAGCAGGCCCAGCAGCACGCCCGCACCGATCGCCTTGAACCGTGTGCGCGCATCTCGGACGAAATACACTGCCCCGACGACGGCCGCCGCGCCCGCGTTGTAGAGACCGCCGCGAGAGAACGTCAACGCGCTCTGCACGGCGAGCACGATGATGCAGCCGACCATCAGGGGCTTGAATCCAGACCCGTGCTCGTCTTCGGCGATGCCCAGCAGCGCCAACAGCGCACCGAGCCCCAGCATCGCCGACACCTGGTTCGGACCGAAACCGCCGCTGGCTTCCATGTTCGATTCGGACCCGAACGCGATGTCCGGGTTGAGGACGGTCGCCAGAAACGTGATGGACGCCACGCCGATGACAGGCGCGATGGCCGCGACGTACAGTCCCTGCCGTTGATGCGGCGACATGCGGATCTGAGCAAAGAACCACACGGCGATCATGAGCGTGATCGGCCCCGAGAGATTGAAGCTGATCTGCTGCCGGGCGAGACCCAGGTCGAAGGCCATCAGCGTCAGCAGCGCGGACGGCACCAGCAGGGCGAAGTAGAGCGTCGACATCACCGGGCCGGCGAGACGGCCCTTGGTGATCATCCAGAGCGCCAGCACGCCGATGACGCCGTACTTGCCGAACTCCCAAGCGATGTGCGCGCCGGTCATCCGCCACAGCACCTCGCCACCGACGATGTAGGCCGCAACGTACGCCGCCCGCTCCGGTTTGCGCGTGCCATGTGTGGCCCAGATCAAACCGATAACCACGCTCGCGAGCGCATGAGCCGTGGCCAGGCGAGCGTCTCGATACACGGCCAGGCCGAGGGGCACGTGCGCCAGCAGAAACGCCGCGCGCCCCATCGTCACCCCGACATTGCGAAGGCCCGCGTGCGCCATCGGCGCGGGCCGTGCCCGCAGGCGGCGGGGACTACCGATCATGAGAGCACCGATCCGTAGAGGCGTTCGAGGCGCTCCGGCAGCCGCGACAACGCATGGTGAGCGAGCACCAGGGCCCGGGCCCGGTCGCCCATGCGGATGCGAAGATCTCGATCCGCGACCATCCGCCGCAAAATGGTTGGCAGCGCCACGGGATCGTCGCCGTCGACCAGAAATCCGGTGTCGCCGTGCTGCACGAGATCCGGCACGCCCCCGACACCCGTCGAGACGACGGGCAAGCGAGACGCCATCGCCTCGAGAATGACGTTGGGCGTGCCTTCGACGTCCGACGTCACGACGACGACGTCCGCCTGCTGGTAGAGCGGAGCGACCGATGAAACGGCGCCGTGGAACTCCACGAAGTCCGGCAACAGGCCGAGCTGTGCGGCCTGCTGTTCGAGCGCGCCTCGCAGGGGGCCATCACCCGCGATCACCAGACGCCACGCGCAGGACTCGTCCTTCATCGCCGCGACCGCGGTCAGCAGGCGATCGAACCGCTTGACGGCGACCAGACGTCCGACCGCGAGCAACGTGACGCGCGCCGTGGACGCATGCGCTGCCGGCTCGAACTGCACGGTGTCGACCGCGTTCAGCAACAGACGCAGGCGGCTGGCCGGAACACCCATCGCCCGCGCGTTCCGCACCGCATTGGCGGAGTTGGCGACGACCACCTGCGGGGCGTGCAGGCTGATGCGGCCGAGGACCGCGCCGTTGTCTCGCACCTCGCTCGCGGCGTCGCAGCGAACCGCACCGATCTCTCGGACGCCCAACGCCCGCGCGGCGCCGTAGGCGTAGAGATTCGTGTAGAAATGCTGGCTCTGGACCACGTCGGGACGACGGGTGCGCACCTCACGGATGATGCGCGCCAGTCGCGCCAGCCTGGACGCCTGCTGCCCCACCCACGTAACCGGCACGCCAAGCGCCTTGATCCGAGTCTCCCAGAACTCTCCGCACGTGAGACACAGGGCCTCGGGCAGCGCGCCGCTGTCGCGCAGCGCGGTGATCATGTAGTAGAGCTGTCGCTCGGCGCCACCCTGGCCAAGCGTGCCCGCGACGAAGCACACGCGAAGTCCGGCGAGGCTACGCATGCGACTGCAGCGGCCCCCACGCCGCTTCGAGCTGCCGGCCGATCGTCTCGCGCCAGCGCTCGAGGGAATACCTCTGAGCGGTGTCACGCGCGCGCGACGACATGTCGTCATAGCCCTGAGGGTCGGCGAGACACGATCGCACGGCGTCTTGCACGGCCTCGGGCGTTGCCGCCTCAATCAGCCGGCCGCCACCGCTCCGCATCAGCTCGGGAAGCACCGAGACCGGCGTGGTGATGACCGGCAAGCCGGACGCCATCGCCTCGAGGACCACCTTCGGGAACCCCTCGGACGCGCACGTCGGATAGCAGAACAGATCGGCGTCGGCCAGCAGGCCCATCACCTGGCGATGGTTCACCTTGCCATGGAAGCGGACGCGGTCCGCGACGCCAAGTCGCCCGGCCAGCGCCTTGAAGGCGTTGAGATCCTCACCGTCGCCGACGACATCGAGCGTCGCGCGGGGCGCGAACTCGAGAATGCCGGGCAAGCTCTCGATCACCACGCCAGTGCCCTTGCGGCGTTCCTGGCGGCAGGCGATGACGAGGCGCGCAGATCCCGGCGGCGGCGCCGTTCGTGACGCTCGGGCTGACCGACACTCGGCCAGTTCCGCTTCCGTCAGCGTCGTCGAAAAGATCCACTGATTCGCCGTGTTGCGCTTCGACGGCGGCTCAGGCGCGCCACCTGTCGCCAGCATGACGTTGCGGCCGCCGGCGAACGTCTGCATCGCCCACGTCCAGAAGTGCTCCGCCGCGGTCTCGCGCACGAACCAGTTGCCGCAGTGGCGGACGAACAGCGGCTGTCGACGCGCCAGCGCCAGCACCATCCCGAGCGTGCCGATATCGCCGGGGATCACGGCGTGGACGGCATCGGCCAACGCCGCATGCTTCATCAGGACGCGGACGTTCCTGAACAGCCACGAGGGAAGGCGCAGCTTGCGACTGAAATCGCTTCCGACGAGCGGCTCGAGCGGCACGACGTCGAGGTTGCGCCCCGATATCGGGATCTCGCCGTCACGAGGGCCTCTCGTATCGCACGGGACGACCAGGCGTGTGCGGTCGAAGAGATCGGACAGCGTGCGCATCTGGAGGGCGAACCCACCGTCGGTCGCGAAGCCGGATGGCGAGCTCGGCGATCGCCAGCACAGCTTGTGTGAGAAGACCGCGAGCGTCACGCGTGTCCCCGTCGGGCGCCTAGCCAGCGATGCATCTCGTCGATCAGCCGGTCATACGTATTCGACAGACTGAAGCCAGCCTCGACCTGTTCCCGCGCGGCGCGGCTCTGAGCCGCGGCGACGCGCTGATCGTCGAGCAGCGACAGCGCGTGTGCGGCCAGCGCCTCGTCGCTCTCGCCGATGAGCAGCCCGCGGCCGACCTCGAGATCCATGCCCCACACCGCGTCCGGAGTGACGACGGTCGGCACCCCCAACGCCATCACCTCGACGAGGCGACTGCGAAAGCCGTAGGTGCCCACCCAGGGGCACAACACCGCGTTCATCGTCTGCAGCACGTCCTGCGGGCGGTCGAGGAATCCCGTGACCTTGATCCGCGGATCGACCGAGAGCCGCCGCAGCCGCTCCGGCGGCCTGCTACCGACCAGCCACAGTTCGGTCTCGGGACGCGTCGCCCACACACGCGGCATGATCTGTTGCGCGCATCGCAGCGCGGCCGCTTGATTGTGCGCGCTGGCAAAGGATCCGTAGTACGCGAGCCGCGCGGGTCGACTCGGGCTCCACGCGTAGGGCCAGAGCTTCAGATCGGTGCCCATCGGCGCGTGGAAGATGGTCTTTTCACCGGAGAGCGTGCCGCGAACGTAACGCTCCTCCTCGCGGTTGATCGCGACGACGGCGTCGAACTTCGTCCACGCCTGCTCTTCGCGCCGGCGGTAGCGATCCAGCGCCCACCGCCGATACGCGGCCGGCAAACGCGATTCGATGAGACGCCGCTCGTAGCTGCGCCAGAGGATGTCGTGCATGTCGAGCACGCACGGCACGCCGGCGCGTTGGAACACCGCGGCGCTTTCCGCCGCATGCCAGTACTCGAACAGCACGCAATCGAACCGCGCGCCGTCCAGAAACGACGCGACCCGCTTGGGGGAGAATTGCACGCGACCGATGACGTAGTTCGACGGCCGCAGGCCGGTGGCCGCCACGTACGCGGCGCCGAGACCCATCCGCACGACGCGCGATCCACGGCTGCGCTGATATTCGTTCGGCAACAACAGCGTCGCATCGCAGAGGGGCGCCAGCTCGCGCCTCGCCTCGGCCTCGCCTTCGTGTGGGGCCACGCCGCCGAACGTCACGTGAAACCGCTCGCGGGCGGCTTTCAACGTGAAGAACACTCGTTGCTCTTGCCCCGCCGAGCGCGGGAAGGGCATGACGTGCGACAGCACCAGCAGCCGCGGTTTCCCATGCTGCTTGTCGGGGGCTGTGGCGAAGGCGGACCGTGTCCCAGCGGGTATGGACCGCGACACACGGCCGAACGTCTCGGTCACCGTCACCCCGCCACCTCCTGCAGCGGTGCGAGGCGCTCGCGTCGCACGGCATGTCGATTGGCCCATCCGAGCAGACAGTCGGCCACGCGATCGGCCGAGCGGCCGTCGAGCGTATCGCCGAACATCGTGCGAATCAGCCGTTGCTGTTGCGGATGCCGCTTGCCCGGTTCGGTGAGCGCGTCTCGCAGCATCCCTTCGACCTGATCCGGCGCCCGCGCGATCATCACGGCGCCGCTGTCGGTCACCGGCTGGTAGTGCTCGAAGCCGTAGAACTGGCCGTAATCCCACGGCGAGATGTCCATGCCGGGCGGGTTGTAGCCGACGTTGACGACCGGCTTGCCGAGCATGCACAGCTCGAGCGAGATCGTCGACGCCGCGTTGACGCCGACGTCCGCGTGGCGCAGCGTGTTGGTGAGGACGAACAGGTCCTCGTAGCGCGGCGTGAGCCACGCCGGCTCCCACGGCACATGCGGGAACAGCACATCGGGACGACGCCGCTTGAGATCGTCGAATCGGTTGGTCTGGTCCTTCGGGTAGACCCTGACGAGCAGCTGCGGTGGACCGAACTCGGTCATCCCGCGAACCGCGTCCGCGATGCCCTCGACAATGATCGGCTCGCCGAACATCGGGTTGGCCATGCCCGTGCTGTAGAGCACGATCGGCCGCGCCGGATCCGCGCCGACGCGCCGGCAGAACTCCTCACGGCTCCAATAGAACTCCGGCCTGAAGTGATAGTCGAACTGCGGCGTCCCGGTGACCACGACCTGCTCTGGACGGATGAAGCGATAGATGTCGAGCAGTTGCGTGCGCAACCCCTCGCTCCACACGATGTAGCGATCGTACGGAGGCACGATGCGCCCCTGTGACGTCAGGTTGTCCCACGAGAAGATGAACGTCGCGGTCGGAATGCCCAGCCACTGCGCCGCTTGCACGGCCTGCACCGCGATCTCGCTGTGCACGTGCGAGGCGTTGAAGACCAGCGACGGCGACAGCGACGACAGCAGATCGCACAGCTCGTGGTTGGTCCGCAGCACTCGGCTGGCGCCGCGCTCGACGGCCGAGAGCAGCCGGAGACCGCCACGACTGGCGAACGGATAGCACAGCGCCTTCCTCATCAACCGCTTGGCCCGCAGGCTCGCGCGCGGAGCGGCCTCGTGATCGCGCACGCGCCAACGGCTCTGCGCCGCCTTGGACCACAACCAGCGGCCGTGCGCGACGTCGAGCAGCTCGCGGACGTGCGTGACGATCGCGCGCTCGGGCACCCGGAGGAGCGGTCGCACGTCGCTGTAGCGCGACTTCAGCTCCTGCGCGAACTCGTCGTTGGGAATCACCGACAGCAGCGTCAGATCCGCCCCCTCCGCCACTCGGTCCAGCGTGCCGCTGTACACGAAGTTCCGAAGCGTCTCGCCGCGCGGCAGAATCACGACGATGCGTGGCCTCGTTTGACTCGACATGAGCGCGCCTATCTTTCGGCGAACGCCGCCACCGACTCCGCGCGCATCGTCCACTCGAGACGTGGCGCCAGCGAGGCCTGCCCGATGCCATCGCTGTCGCCGGTGACGTCGACGATGGCGCGTTCCGAGACGTGACGCTGATCCTCTCCAGCGCGCGTGGTGCCGAAGAATTTGAGAAACACCGTGTAGACGCCGGGCGCGAGCCACGTCGGCGGGCACTCGAGCGACACGCGGTACCGTCCTCGATCGATCGCCTTCTCACCGAGATCGCGTGAACGGATGGGCCGATGGACGACGAGGTTGCCCGACGAGTCGTGCATCAGGAAGATGAATCGCCCGCTTTGAAAGTCGTCGCGCAGATCCAGCCAGGCCTGCACCGTCATCGGTCGATGGTTGGGCACGGCACCCCCAAGACCCTCCTGGCGGCCGTTCACGGAGACGTCCCACCATCGCGTGCTGCCGGAAGGCGACGCCGCTGGGTGCTCGACGAGACTGTGGCTGTAGTAGGCGAGCCCGTCGACCACCGGCCCGCGGAACGCCAGCGAGCCGTGATTCAGCACGATGCTCGAGTGGCACAGCTCTTTGACCACGCCGAGGTTGTGGCTGACGAACAGCACCGTTCGTCCGTGCGACGCCACGTTCTCCATCTTGCCCAGGCACTTGCGCTGAAACGCCAGATCGCCGACCGCGAGCACTTCGTCCACGAGCAGGATTTCCGGCTCGAGATGCGCCGCCACCGAGAACGCCAGGCGGAGGTGCATCCCGCTCGAGTAGTGCTTCACGGGCGTGTCGATGAACGGACCGACCTCGGCGAACGCGACGATCTCGTCGAACTTGCGGTCGGTCTCGGCCCGTTTCATCCCGAGGATGGCGCCGTTCAGATAGATGTTCTCGCGACCGGTGAGCTCCTGATGGAAGCCCGTGCCCACTTCGAGCAGCGATCCCACGCGCCCGCGAATCTCGGCCCATCCTGCGGACGGCTCGGTGATGCGCGACAGGATCTTGAGCAGCGTGCTCTTGCCCGCACCGTTCCTGCCGACGACGCCGACGACTTCTCCGGGCGCGATGGAAAAGGAGACGTCGGTCAGCGCGGCGAAACGCTCGGTGCGGGCGCGTCGCAACGACCCACCGCCGCGCGCAATCGATCGGAGCGCCTCAAGCGGCCGAGCGGCCGCATTCGACAGCGACTCCCGAATCGTGGGATAGCGTTCCTGGGTGGCGCCGATGCGATATTCCTTCGACAGCCCCTCGGCTCGAATCGCGAAATTGGACATGGTCACACGGACACGTCGAAGGTGCGCATCCAGATCTCGGTCGTGAGCAGCAACCAGGCGACCTTCCAGAGCGCTTCGTCTCCGGCGCGCAAGTCGCGGACGAGCCCCAGGATGCCTGGGCGATCGAAGAACGCGCCACACCGTGGACCATCCAGCAGCACATCGTCGACGAGATCGGCGACGGGGCCACGCTGCAGAAGAGGCGCCATCGGCATCTCGAAGGCCTGCTTGCGTCGGCGAATGACGGCATCCGGAAGCCAGCCGTCGAGCGCGGCCTTCATCCCGACCTTCGTGCAGCCGTTGGCGACCTTGTAGTGGCCCGGGAGCCGGTTGGTGTATTCCACGAGCGGCAGATCCAGCAACGGGACCCGCACCTCGACGCCGGCGGCCATGCCCATGCGATCGGACCGTTGCAGGAAGTGCTGGAGGAACGTCTGCTGGTCGACGAGCAGCTGGCGGTTGACGAGATCCAGGCCGTTGGTAGCGTCGGCGCATTGCTGTCGATACGTGTTCTCGAACCGATCGCGCGACCAAAAGCGTGCGATGCGCGGCAGCGCCACCCGGTTCTGGCCGAAGACGAGCGGGCTGAGATCGCCGGAGCGCTCCATCTCCGCCGCCATCGCGGTGTAGCGGCCGTAGCCGCCGAAGAGTTCGTCGCCGCCTTCGCCGGACACCAGCACCTTGAGACCGGCCTGACGCGCGCGCCGGGCCACCGCGTAGGCCGCCAAGTGGTGCGGCCGCGGCAGCGGCTCGTCGTGATGCCAGGCCAGCTTGTGCAGCAGATCCGGCACTTCCTTGGACCCGATCGTGACCTCTTCGACGTGCACACCAAACGGCGCTGACAGCGCGCGTGCCTCCGACAGCTCGTCGTAGCCGTACGCCGGATCGCGGAAGCACAGACCCAGCATTCCGCCACGTGCGGTGCCAGCCACCGCGGTGACGACGCCCGAGTCGAGGCCGCCGCTGCTCATGACGCCGATCGGCACGTCGGCCATGAGCTGCCGCCGAATGCCGGCCTCCAGCAACCCGGTCAAGTGGCCATCGGTCTCGAGTCGATCGCGCGCGGCGGCGATCGGATCCCAGAACCGCTGCAGCGTCAAGGTGCCGTCCTCACACACGGCGGCATGACCCGGAGCCAGCTCCGTGACGTCCGCGAACGCGGTTCGTGTCCCGGCGATGAAGTGGAACATGAACAGCTCGAGGAGATCGTCGACGTTGGCACGCCGCTCGACCTCGCCAGTCGCGAACAGCGCTTTGATCTCCGAAGCGAAAAGCAGGCGATCGTGCCGGCCGCGCGCGTAGTAGAGCGGCTTGACGCCGAGGTGGTCGCGCGCGAGCAGGACACGTCGGGTCTCGGTGTCGACGAACGCGAACGCGAAAATGCCGTTCAGGCTCGGCAGAATCGCGGCGCCGTGCTCGACGAGGAGCCACAGCAACGTCTCGGTGTCGGAATGGCCGCGGAACCGGACGCCGCGCGCTTCGAGCGCCGGACGGAGCTCGGCGTGGTTGTACAGCTCGCCGTTGTACGCCAGGCAGTACCGCCCATCGGGCGTGCACATCGGCTGCGCGCCGGCGGAACTCGGGTCGACGATCGCCAACCGCACGTGGCCGACGGCGGCGCCATCGGTCACATGCACGCCGTCACCATCCGGACCGCGATGCGCGATCGTCAGCAGCATCCGGCGCACGTCTTCGGTCGAGGGACGGGGCCCGACGATCCCCACCACGCCGCACATCAGCGAGGCTCCGCATCGGGCCGCCGAGGAAGGAGCTCGAGGCCCCGCCTCGCTGAGGACGGTGTTGGCAATGCCCCACCTCCGGCGGGACGACGATATTCATCCAGTCGTCGGTTCAGCATGGCTTCTGCGCGCAACCAGTCGTCAGGCGTGTCGATATCGACGGCGTCCTGTTCGTCGACGAGCACGCCGCGCACATCCCGGCCGTACAAGCTGTTCTGCTCCATGACGACATCGCGGCGTGTGACGTAGACAGAGCCGTCGCGATGGAAGGCGGCGGGCAGGCTCTGACGCCGCGGGATCGGCTCGGCTTCACCCGTGCTCAAGCGGAGCGCGCCACGCTCGTCCTGGAAGTACACCCAGTGCGGGTTGTGCCGCGCCGGCACCGGCAGCACGGTGAACACCGCGTCCGCGCCGCTCGTCTCCAACAGCTCGATGCAGGCGTCGACGCATGCCGGACGCCGCAGGGGCGTCGTGGGCTGCAAAACGCACACGGCGTCGTAGGCCTCGCCGCGTGCCTCCAGCCATCCAAGCGCGTGTTGAATGACCGGCAACGTCGGTGAATCGTCGCGTGCGAGCTCGCCGGGGCGCAGGAACGGCACCCGCAGGCCGTGGATCCTCCCCACCTCCGCGATCTCTTCATCGTCGGTGCTGAGCACCACCGCGGCAGCTCGTCGCGCGGCGAGCGCGGTCCGCGCCGTGTAGGCGATCAGCGGCTGTCCGCAGAGCGGCTTGATGTTCTTGCGCGGGACGCCTTTCGACTGTCCGCGCGCCGGAATCACAATGAGAGTACGCATCAGCTTGTCGACCGCGCTTCGCGCGCTTCGCTCCCGGCTATCGGCTTGCGGTGCGTTTCAATGTTCGTGGGGGCCGGCTTCAGCCGGCCCTGAGGTCCGCCTAAAGGCGGACCCCACG
>DAINCF010000104.1:0-16524 GCA_036732565.1 Vicinamibacterales bacterium | reverse complement strand
AGGCCTTTAGGCCTGCCTTCCTAGGGGCGCGCGGCATGGCAGGCCGGAAGGCCTGGGCTACGTACGATCTCACCATGCTAACGGGTGCCCACGTGGAGCTCGACGAGCGCCGAGCGTGGGGCGCCGAAATGGGTGCCGCTGAACGGATTGCCGAAGTTGAACGCATATCGTGTGTTCGTCAGGTTGGTGATGGTGAGCCGAACGGAGACGTCCGCGCGGGTCGCCGACCAGAGCCGTTGCGCGGCGCTGAGGTCGACGACCGTCCGCGGCGCGACACGGCCGCGATCGAAGTCGACGAGGTCCGCCCCGGGGCGGGCGGCGAGCTCCGACTCGTGCTCTTCGTCGACCTCGAGGGGCGTGCCGCTGGCGTAGCGTAGCGCAGCGGACGCCGAAAAGCCCTTGCGACCCACGAACGTCACCCCGGCGGCCGCGACGTGCCGTTGATCGTGGTCTGGCGTAAACGTCACGCCTGGGCCGATCTCGAGCACTTCCTCTTCGAGGAACAGCCCGCCGTTGATCGGTCCCACCTGCTCGACTCGTGACAGTCCGTAGCTCGCGTAGCCCGAGAACGACCGATACCGCGGCAGCTCGAGCCGTACGTCGAGGCCATGCGCCATCCCGCTGGCCACACTGTTGGGAAAGACGATGGTGGTGCCGAAGAAGACGTTGGGATCGCTGTAGTTCCTCACCTGCCGCCGCCAGTAGGCGATGTCCAGCCGCAGCACGCGCGCGAACCAGTGCTCCGCGCCAAGCTCCCACGCCGTTTGACGTTCCGGCTCGATCTCTGCCCCGCCTTCTCCGTCATCGTCATCATCAGCAAACGGTGACAGCGCACGCGCCGCGGCGGAGGACGACAGCAGGAGGTGCTCGGGCTGCGGCGGTTGGAAGAGCCGATTGACGGAGGCCCGAAGCGTTGTGCTCGAGTCCGGCACGCGATAGGCGACGCCAAACCGCGGACTCAATTGCCAGGCGTCGACCAGCACGTGCGTGCGATCGAAACGGACTCCCAGATCGAGGGTAACCTCGTCGGCCAGCCGGATGCGATCCTGGACGAAGAGCGCCCATTGGATGCGGCGAGCGCGATCCTTGAAGTCGAACGACGCGTCCGGCGTGAACGCCAGCGCGCCTTCACTCAGCCCCGCCTCCTCCGCATGGTCATCGTCGGTGACCGCAAACGTAAAGTCCTCACGGATATCCACACGCGCGACCTCCGCGCCGGTCTTCAGCGTATGCCGCCCTCGATCGTGCGTCACGCTGGCCAGCCCGCCCGCACGACTCTGGTAACGATCCGATGCGGCGGTGAGCGGTGTGTCCTCGGCGCTGGGAGACAGTCGCGCATCGATGGCGCGCCGGTGTACGGCGAACTGCGAGATCGTCCGGTCCGACCAGGCGCGCTGCCATGACGCTGAGAACGCCCGCTGGCCGAGTCGTTGACGTTGGTCCTGGCCCGCGTCCTCTTGGTCGTCGGTGTTCGGTACGTCGAAGCGCGAGCGTCCGCTGCCCACGTTGACCCGCGCAACGTCACCCGTGGATGACAGGAAGCTGAGATGAGCATCGCCCGACAGCACACCGCCCGTGTTGTGCAGGTTGTCCGGATGCACGGGATCCAGGAATCGATTGGACCGTTCCCCGGCCAGGCTTCCGCCCAGATGCACGCGGTCGTTCAGGGGGCCGCCGACCACCGCACGTCCCGAGCCGGTCTCGTTGCTGCCAACACTCGTATCCGCGCTGCCGCTCCAACGCTCGCGGCGCGCGACCGACGATTGCACTTCGACGACGGCGCCGGCCTTCACGCCGAACTCGGGCGGCATGTAGCCGGTGATCACGTGCATCGAGGCAAGGCCGGCGGGATCGGGAGGAATGCCAAACAACGTGTCGATGCGGTCGTAGACCGGCACGCCGTCCTGCACGTAGAGGATGCCGTCATCGACGCCGCGCACATGAAGCAGCCCATTGTCCTCGGGCGACCAGTTGGGCAGCGTCGCGAGCACGTCCTGCAGCGCGCGACTCCGGATCCGGGTCGGGATCTGTTGAAGGGCTGCACCGGCCAGCGTCGTCCGGACGGGCATCTGTGGCGCGTCGGGCGCTTCGACGACGACGGTTTCGACCACCCTCGGCTCGAGGCGCAGCTCGATATCGATCGGTAACGCCGTATCGACGACCACGACGCGGCCGCGCGATCGCAAACGCGGTGCGTCGGCGACGACGGTGTAGGTGCCGAGCGCGACGTTGGCAAATACGAAGTGGCCGGCGGTGTCAGCGGTGGCCGTGGCGATCTCGAAGCCGACGCCGTCGAGCAGCTGGATGGTCGCGTCTCCGGTCGCAGCCCCGCTCGAGTCGACCACGACGCCGCGCACGTTCGCCGTCTGCGGCTGAGCATCGAGGGTCGTCGCGCCCAGAGCAATTACGATGAAAAGCAATACTGCGTGCGACACCATCCAGCAGCGATGCTACATCAGCTTGGAACCGCAATGGGCTGGAAGCGGCACATGTTTCACCACGTGATACGCGACACGATCTGCCCGCTCCGCGGTGGGCCGTACACCGACCCTGTGTCGATGCGGCCGAAGCCGGAAATTGGAACGCCCGCCGCGTTCATTTGCTGCGTCTGGAGGGGATTGGTCGCGTTGGGATTGTTCAGCGCGATCCGGTTGAACACGTTGAAGAACTCCCCGCGCACGTGGAGCTTCACACGATCGCCGAGCGGGAAGACGCGCCCGAGGCTGAACTGTTCGTCCGGCCGTCGCTGATACCTGAAGTCGTCGTAGTACGCGAGCGACGTGCCGAATTGCCCCACCGCGGGATTGACCCACGCTCGTGGATTGAGCACGAAGTCCTTGTTCGGATCGAACTCGTTGCCGTTGAGGTCGTGCAGGAACAACGGCTCACCGTCGACGCGATTGAAACGCGTCGTCTGGAACACCAGGGACTCCAGGTTGGTCGTGGCAAGCGGCACCGGAATCGGCAGACCGCTCGCGTATCGCACCATGCCGCCGACGGTCCATCCGCTGACGAGCGCGCGGACGAAGCGGCTTCGTTCGATCGCGGGAATCTCGTAGGTGAAGGCGAGCGTGAGCACCATCGGCTCCGATAACTCGGAGACGGTTCTGTGACTGTCCGGGTCAGCGAAGACGTCGGAGATGGGCACCATGTTGGTGTGCTCGCGCTGCCACGCGAAGGTGCCGGTCACGTTCAATCCGTGCGAGTAGCGCTTGATCGCCTTGAGCTGCAGCGAGTCGTACCACGTCTTGCCGCCTGGCACGCCGACAGCCGTCAAGTTGCCGAACTGCGGAAACGGACGGAGGCTTTGTGCCACGGTGTTGGCCAGCGAGTAGCCCTCGTAGGGCGCACGGAATCCTCGTTGTTGGGCGAGCGGTGAATCGAGGCGTGCCCTGAGCAGCGCCTGATCGGCCGGGTTGTTGATGTCGAGACCGAACGAGGACAACCGATCCAGGCCGATCGCGTTGAGGTTGGTGAGCGTATTCCAGGTGAAGCCGGTGCCGCGATTGCCGATGTAGGCCGCCTCCACCATCAGATCTCTCGTGAGCTCACGTTGCACCGAGACCGTCCACTGCTGCAGGCGCGGGGGATGCCCAGCGTCCGGGTGAATCCATGGCGACGGCAGGTTCAGTTGGCCTGGTGACGGCCGAATGCCCGGGTCGTTGGCGACGCGGAAGAGATCGTCACGGTTGTAGACGAGCCCGTCACGCAGCACGGCCCCAGGGGCGCCGAACGCGGAGCTCTCGAAGTTGATGGTGTTCCATCCACCGGCACCGAGCGTCCCGCCCCCGGATGATTCTCCTTGGCCGGTCTGGCTGTACGAGATGCCCCAGCCCCCACGCAGCACCGTACGTGCGTCGAGCTGATACGAGACGCCAAGCCGAGGACCAAACGCGTACTTGTAGGTGTCGACGAGGCGGCACTGACACGCGCCGTCCCCGTCACCTTCGTAAGTCGTGGCGCCGGGGAGGCCGCCGGCCGAAGGGTTGGCGATGTCGGGCGAGAACATGCTGCGTCGATCCAGCTTCTCGGAGGCGAAGCCCTGGTAGTCCCAGCGCAGGCCGTAGTCGATGGTCAAGTTCGACCGCACGCGCCAGGTGTCCTGCGCGTAGGTCGACAGTGCCGGCCTTTGCCAGTCCGGCGCGGGTGAGTTCGAGACCGCGGCGGTGTTCGCCAGCCCGAGGAGAAAGCTCGCATACGGCAGACCGACGCTGCCACCCGGCAGGTTCTGTCCCTGCGTCGACGGCAATCCGGACTGCGCGGCGTTGAACTGGTAGCTGCCGAACGCATTGGCAATCGATTGATTGAGGAACTCGTCGTTCCGCCACTCGAACCCGGTCTTGTAGGTGTGGTTGCCGCGGGCGTGCGTCAGGCTCGCGAGGATCTGCGGCTTGCGCGTCGACGGGAAGCTGCCGTCGAACGAGAGTCCATCGCCGGTGCACGTCCCGCCAACCGTACAGATGCCTCCGCCGGTCGCCGAATACAGGTTCCGGAGCACGGGAAAGCCCTGGGCGTTGATCGCACCGGTCAATCCCAGCCCGGCGATCGGATCGAAGCCCGTCACCTCGGGCAAGCCGAAGTCAGGATTCGTGTGCCGCATGTAGCCGACCCGCGTGTTGAGCAGCGTGCTCGACGAGATCGTCCAGTCGTAGCTGACGCGCGTGGTGTGCGTCGAGGTGGGAATGCGGCGCACCTTCGTGATCGGCACGGGCAATCCGTCGCTGCCGTTGAAGTGCGGCCCCCAGTAGCGCGAGTAGTAGACGGAGAGCTTGCCGACGGTGCCGAAGTTCTGATCGATCTTCACCGTCCCGATGGACTTGATGGTGTCGGCGGGATACGACTGATCCCAGTTGTTGATCAGCCCCGGTCGCGTGGCGCGCGGGATCAGCTCTTGAATGCGCAACGCCACGGGATCGAGACGATCGCGCGGGATGACGTTGTTCGGAAACGGATCGCGCACTACTTGGCCGCCAACGACGCGAGCGGTCGACGGATCGTAGATGGCGTTCTCCATGATCGGCCGCCCGAGCGGATCGGTGCCGAGGACGCGTCCGGTGAGGGCCTGACCGAAGTCGCCGTTCCGCATTGCCTCGGTCGGCATCGTGCCCAGCAGGCCGGCTCTCGTCTCGATCTGGCGGAACTGCTCGAATGAGGCGAAGAAGAACGTCTTGTTGTGCCCGTCGTACAGCCGTGGGAACATCACCGGCCCGCCGAGGCTGCCGCCGAAGTTGTTGCGCCGGTTGCGTGGCTTCACCAGGCGCCCGCTGCCGTCATCGGTGAACGGAATGCCGGCGCCGAACGCTTCGTTGACGAAGTATTGAAACGCGCTGCCGCGCAAGGCGTTGGTCCCGGACTTCGCGGTCAGGTTGAAGATGCCGCCCGCCACTTGCCCGAACTCGGCGGCGAAGTTGCTCGTGTGCACGGTCATCTCCTCGAGCGACTCCACGGAGGGCTGCACCTGATCCGTGCGGATCATCAGGCGCTGGTTGTTCGACTCCATGCCTTCGACACGAATCTGGAAGGTGTTGAGCGGTGCGCCGTTCAACTTGATGGAGCTGTAATTCGAGATCTGGCCGCCGGGCACCATGTTCACGAAGGTGTAGGGATTGCGGATCGCCGCCGCGGCGAAGTTGCCACGCGCGCCGAAGTTCAGCGGCAGCGCGCTCAGGTTCTCGCTGGTGATGCTGGAGCTCTGCTCGGCGCTCTCGGTCCTGAGCAACGACGCGTTGGCGATGACGTTGACTTCTTCGGCGACGCCACCCACGAGCAGCTTGGCGTCGACGCGGGCGCTCTGGGCGACGTAGATCCGGATCCCTTCCTGGTGGAATCGGCCGAAGCCTTCGAGCGCGACGGTGAGGTTGTAGACACCGACGGGCACCTGCGGCAGGGTGTAGCTGCCGGTGCTCGTCGAGACGGTCTCGTGACGCGTGCCGGTCTGCGGGTTCTCCGCGACGACGATCGCACCTGGCACGACCGCGCCAGAGGAGTCGGTGACGGTGCCGGTGATGGTCCCGCGGTCGCTCTGCGCGTGGGCCGTGGCTGCGAGGAGCAGGCACAGCATTGCGTACGACAGCACCTTCCAGGAACGCCTGTTCATCCTGCCCTCCTCGCGTCGCCGCGCTCGAATGGGCGACCGCCGTCGCCAAGGCGACGGCGGTCAGGCTCTGTTGTTCGACGTCGCCTTCGCCATGTCGAGGGCGACATCGACGATCATGTCCTCCTGGCCACCGACCATGCGCCGGCGTCCGAGCTCGACGAGGATGTCGCGCGTGTCGAGGCCGTAGCGCTCCGACGCGCTCTCGGCGTGGCGCAGGAAGCTCGAATAGACGCCGGCATAGCCCAGCGAGAGCGTCTCGCGATCCACGCGGACCGGGCGGTCCTGCATCGGTCGGATCAGATCCTCCGCGGCGTCCATCAACGCAAACAGGTCGCACCGGTGGGGCAGGTTCGACCGGTTGAGCACCGCGATCAGCACTTCGAGCGGCGCGTTGCCGGCGCCGGCGCCCATCCCGGCGAGCGAGCCGTCGACGCGGGTGGCGCCGTGCTCGATGGCAACGAGCGTGTTCGCGACACCGAGCGACAGATTGTGATGGGCGTGCATCCCCTTCTCGGTGGACGGATCGAGCACCTCGCCGAACGCATCCATCCGGTCCGCGACGTCCTGCATCAACAGCGCGCCCGCCGAATCGGTGATGTAGACGCAGTGCGCGCCATAGGACTCCATCAGCTTCGCCTGCTCGGCGAGCGCCTTCGGCGGCGTCATGTGCGCCATCATCAGGAAGCCGACGACGTCCATCCCGAGCTTGCGGGCATGATCGATGTGTTGACGGGCGATGTCGGCTTCGGTGCAATGCGTCGCGACCCGCACCGAATGGGCGCCGGCGCCGTGCGCGGCCTCGAGATCCTCGATCGTCCCAATGCCCGGAAGCAGCAGCACCGTGACCTTCGCGCGCGTGACGCTGCGCACGACGGCCTCGAGCCACTCGCGATCGGTGTGGGCGCTGAATCCGTAATTGAAGCTCGAGCCCGCCAGGCCGTCACCGTGGCTGATCTCGATGGCATCGACGCCGGCCCGATCCAATGCCGCCGCAATCTGCTCGACCTGCGGCACCGCGTACTGGTGGCGGATGGCGTGCATGCCGTCACGCAGCGTCACGTCCTGGATGTAGAGGCGGTCCGGCGTCATGCGACGGCGCCTCCCGGCACCATCGCGAGCGCGTCGGCCAGACGCTCTCCGGTGCGGAGCGCCGCCGAGGTCATGATGTCGAGGTTGCCGGCGTACTTCGGCAGGTAGTGTCCCGCGCCTTCGATCTCGAGGAACACGGAGACCTTCGCGCCCCGCGTGAACACGCCGACGCCCTCGATCCGCAACGGACGCGTCGGGGCGATCTCGTCGAATTGCACCGCCTGCTTCAAGCGATAGCCGGGCACGTAGGTGCGCACCTCGGCGGCCATCGCCTCCACCGACGCCTCGATGGCGCGCGGATCGCCGTCCTCGACGAGACAGAACACGGTGTTCCGCATGATGAGCGGCGGCTCCGCCGGGTTGAGGACGATGATCGCCTTGCCGCGGCGAGCGCCGCCCACGTGCTCGAGGGCGTTTGCGGTCGTGCGGGTGAACTCGTCGATGTTCGCGCGCGTGCCAGGGCCGGCGGATTTGCTGGCAATGCTCGCGACAATCTCGGCGTAGGCGACCGGCGCGACCCGGCTGACCGCGGCCACCATCGGAATGGTGGCCTGGCCGCCGCAGGTGACCATGTTCAGGTTCGGCGCATGGGCGAGCTGATCAAAGTTGACCGGCGGCACGACGTACGGACCGATCGCCGCGGGCGTGAGATCGATGATCTGCTTGGCGCGACTGCGCAGGATGCGATCGTGATGGGCATGCGCCGCGGCCGAGGTCGCGTCGAACACCATCGCAATCTCGTCGAACTCGGGCATCGCGATCAGCCCCTCGATGCCGTCGGCGGTCGTCGGCACGCCGAGGCGGGCGGCGCGCTGGAGGCCGTCCGAGGCGGGGTCGATGCCGACCAGCGCACCCATCTCGAGCTGGCGCGAGGTGCGCAGCACCTTGACCATCAGGTCGGTCCCGATGTTTCCGCTCCCGATGATCGCGACCTTGGTGGGCATGGCTAGGGCCGAGAGTGTACAGATAGGGACCTATAGTGTCAACACTTAAATGGTCTTCACAGCTTGCCGGGCCCAGGCGTCGGCTATTCCCGCGCTATTTTCGTGACTCGCGTTGGAAACTGTTTACATGAGCGACAGAGGCAGTTGGTACTGAGGTGCCGTTGCTATACTTGACCCGGATGTCCGCGGGTCCTCGGGTCTCGTTGAATCGCTGTATCGGACCGACGATCGCGGCGGGAGTGCGTCGCATCCGTGGATGAAGCCGTCGGTCCGGGTGCGCGCAAGGCCCGCAAGCCCGCGGCCGGCGAGGTCGGCCATGACGCCAGCGTGCCCTCGCCCCGCGGCAAGCGCAGCGGCAAGGCGCGGGACATGACGTGGACCGTCTATTCGAGCCTCCGCGAATCCATCCTGAACGGCGCCATCGCGCCGGGCGCCTCGTTGTCGCAAGTGCAGCTCGCCAGCAAGCTCGGGGTCAGCCGCGGCCCGCTCCGCGAGGCGGTTCGGATGCTTCAGCGCGAGGGCCTGGTCGAAGCGGAGGTCAATCGGCGCGGACGCGTCAGCTCCTTTTCGATCGAAGATCTCGAGCAGCTTTATGCCATGCGCATCGTGCACGAGGCGCTCGCGCTCCGGATCAACGTCGCGAGGTTCACCAAAGCCGATCTCAGCGCGTTACGCGGGCATCTGCGCCGGATGGACGAACTGGCCGGCCATGACGTGCGCCAATGGCAGGTCGTCGACCGGCAGTTGCATCTCGCGCTCGTGACCCATGTCGGCGACCGCATGATGCGGATGATCCGCGAGCTCTACGATCACGCGGACCGCTATCGGTCGCTCTACATCAAGGAAGTGCCGCGGGCGCTGTCCATCGCCGCCGGCGAGCACAAGCGGATCGTCGACGCGTGCGCCGAGGGCGATGCCGCGCAGGCATCAGCCGAGCTGGCGCGCCACCTCGCACGAACTGCCCTGACGGTCATGACCCACCACGCGCCGGAGCACGATCCCACCACCGTGCGAGCCGCCGTCCGACTGGCGACCGGCGTCGAAGTCGCCGCCGACGGCCTGCTGCAAACCGACCGCTCCGCGACCGCGCGCCGGCGG
Organism: Vicinamibacterales bacterium; assembly: GCA_036732565.1. Taxonomy (GTDB): domain Bacteria; phylum Acidobacteriota; class Vicinamibacteria; order Vicinamibacterales; family UBA2999; genus JAIVJN01. Next base: position 7,296 of record DAINCF010000104.1, on the reverse strand, counting down.
TAGAAGGTCCGCCTAAAGGCGGACCCCACGCCAGCTCGGACAAGCCGCCGGCTCGGACAAGCCGCCAGCTCGAACATCCCGCCAGCTCGGAGATCCCGTCAGCTCGGACAAGCCGCCAGCTCGGAGATCCCGTCGGCTCGGACATCGCGCCAGCCTCCCACACGCCTTCAACGAACGTGGGGTCCGGCTTTAGCCGGACCTTCACCGGCAGCGCCCACAAAAGTGTTGACACTTTGCAGGCTGCGACGTATTCTCCGCGCCCGGAGGCTCGGGGCGGAAGCCCCGTTGGAGTGGACATGAAGCTCGCGGGCGTGGTCGGTGTCATTGTCGCGCTGCTATCTGGATCTCTCATCGCCGGCCGGCCCTCCGAGCAACAGCTGGCGGACGGTCCCGGCAAGGCCGTGGTCGAGCGCGTCTGCGGCGAATGCCACGACGCGGCCGAGAGGATTACCAAGCTCAAGAAGTCCGAAAAAGAGTGGGCCGAGGTCATCACCGACATGGAGGGCCGCGGCATGACCGCCTCTGAGAAGGACGTGGAGGTCGTGCTCGCCTACCTGACGAAGAACTACGGCCCGGCCCTCATACCAGCCATCTCTCACTGAGTGGCAGGACGCCATGCAGAGCCACGCCGAGAGCTTCCGAGACGACTTCATTGTCATCGCCGTCCCCAGCCGGGGACGCAACGACGAGAACGCGGTGCCCAAGCTGCGTCGCTTTCTCGAGCTCGCGATGGCGTTCAACCCTGTCAATGTTGGCGACGCGCATCACGGCGGGGCGTTGCGGCCGTCGACGTCGATGAATCCGCTCTCGCACTGGCGCCGGAGCCACGCGCCCGACTTCAACGCGGTTATCGAGGGGCTCGACACCGCGACGACGGCGTCGGCGGTGTTCGACAACCTCGAGGCGGCCGAGGGCTTCGTCAAGGCCGTGCGCGAAGCCGACCTGGGCATGAGCATCAACATCTCGACGTCGGTGAAGGGCGCGCTCGACTGTGGCGGCGCCGCCGGGCTGACGCGACACAGCGCCGGCTACTCGCTTGGCTTCGAAGGCAAGACCGAACACCTGCCGAACAGCGACGTCTTGACACTGGCCACGATGTGCGGACACGGTATGGTCAGCATGTCGCTTGCAAAGAAGATGATCGATTGGGTACGCGAAGGACGCCGCACGCCTGAAGAGGCGTGCGCCTACATGGGCCGCTTCTGCTCCTGCGGCATCTTCAACCCGACCCGCCGCTCGCATTCTCGAGGGCGCTCGAGGCAAAACCCGATGAGGCTGCCGATCGTCGCACTGCTCTGCGCGTCGTTCGCGTGCACCAGCGCGGAGCCACCCGCCGCGCCTCCTGCCGCGACGTCGACGGCGGTGGTTCTGCGCAACTTCACCCTGATCGACGGCAACGGCGGCGCGCCCGTCGCCAACGCCGCGCTCGTCATCGACGAGGGCCGCATCACGGCAGTCGGTCCGGCTTCCGAGGTCCAGACACCGGCCGGCGCCACGGTCCAGGATCTCACCGGCCGGTTCGTCATGCCGGGCATCGTCAACCTGCATGCGCACGTCGCGGCGTCCGATGGCATCACGCAGGACCCGAAGACGTTCTTCACACGCGAGAACGTCACGGCACAGCTGGCGCAGTACGCGAGCTACGGCGTCACGACGGTGGCGTCGATGGGCACCGACCAGCCGGTGGTCTACGACATCCGCGAACAGCAGCGGCGCGGCCGCCCAACCGAGGCGCGCATCTTCACGGCGGGACGGGGCTTCACGGCGAAGGGGGGCTACCCGACGCACACGCCTGGCGGTATCCCCGGTGTGCCGTACGAAGAGGGCGATCCCGCGCAAGCCGCCGCCGACGTCAAGACGCTCGCCGCCCTTCAGCCCGACCTGGTGAAGATCTGGGTGGACGATCACTTCGGTGTGCTGCCGAAGATTCCGATTGCCGTCTCGAAGGCGATCATCGACAGCGCGCATGCCAGCAGCCTGAAGGCCGTCGCGCATCTCTTCTATCTCGCGGATGCGAAGGCGCTCGCGGGCGCGGGGATCGATGGCTTCGCCCACAGCGTTCGCGATGTGCTGGTGGACGAGGCGCTCATCACGACGATGAAGGCGCGCGGCACCTGGATGATGTCCGCAACGCTCGCTCGCGAAGCCTCGATGTTCGCGTTTGCCCAGCCCGCCGCCCTGCTCGACGATCCGTTCTTCACCCGCGCCGCGCCGCCGAAGGCGCTGGCGCTGATGAAGACGCCGGAATACCCAAAGCGCGTGACCGCGGATCCGCAGTTCAAGAACTACCCGCGCTATCTGAAGTACGCACAGCAGAACTTGAAGCGGCTTGCGGATGCCGGCGTGCGCTACGGACTCGGCACCGACACCGGTCCCCCCGCGCGGTTCGGCGGGTACGGCGAGCATTGGGAGATGGCATTGATGGTCGAGGCCGGTCTCACGCCAACCCAGGTCATCACGGCGGCGACGAAGAGCGGCGCGGAGTTCCTGGGCGAGAAGGACATCGGCACGCTGGAGCGCGGGAAGTGGGCCGACTTGATGGTGCTCGCGGCGAGCCCGCTCGACGACATCAAGAACACCCGACGCATCGATGCCGTGTACGTCGCCGGAAATCGAGTCCAGCGGTGACCGATGTCTCGCGACGAGCTTTTCTGAGCGGCGTCGCGACGACAGCGGTCGCGGCGGTTGCGCCGCGGTCATCGAGCGCGCAGCCTGTGGTGAAGCCCGGGGCGCCGGCAATCCCGATCATCGACACGCACATCCACCTGTTCGATCCGACGCGGCCACAAGGGGCGCCGTACACCGGGCCTCGCATTCCGGGGGCGACACCGATTCCCGCGTACCCGGATCGCTATCGAACGCTGGCGGCGCCACTGGGTGTCGTCGGCGCGATCAAAGTCGAGGCCAGCCCCTGGATCGAGGACAACCTCTGGGTCCTCGAGGTCGCACAGCGCGATCCGATCATGGTCGGTGTGATCGGCAATCTCGAGCCTGACAAACCCGAGTTCCCGCAATACCTCGAGCGCTACCGCAAGAACCCACTCTTCCGCGGCATTCGCTACGGCAACCTCTGGAACCGGGACATCACGAAGCAGTCGACGAACCCGGACTTTCTCGAGGGCTTGCGTGTGCTGGCGGACGCGGATCTCGTCCTCGACACGGCCAACCCGCGCATTCCGCTCCTCGACGCGATGCTGCGCATCAGCGACGCCGTTCCGACCCTGCGCATCGTGCTGGATCATCTGCCGGCGCTGGATCCACCTGAGGCAGATCAGGCCGCGTATGAAGCGGCGCTACGGGAGTTCCAGAAGCGCCCGCAGATCTACGTCAAGCTCTCGGAGATCATCCACCGTGTGAACGGCCAGGTGGTGGCTGACCTCGCCGCGCATCGAGCGAAGCTCGACGTCCTCGTGCAGACGTTCGGCGACGATCGGATCCTCTTCGGGAGCGACTGGCCGAACAGCGACGGCGTCGCGCCGGTCGATCGGATCTTCGCGATCGCAAAGGAGTACTTCGCGTCGAAGCCGCGCACCGTGGCGGAGAAGTACTTCTGGAGAAACTCGATCGCGGCCTACAAGTGGATCAAGCGCGATCCGTCACAACCAAGCCTGTGACGAATGGTGGGACGGCGGGGTCAGCCCCCTTCGAGAGAATCGCGTACCTGTGAATGCAGGGCGGTTCGCGAACCGCCGCTACGTCAGGGCGACGGCAGCGCGAACGCGAGGACGTTCGCGCCAGAGGCAATCGCGACGTACTGGCGGCCGTTGAGCGTGTAGGTCATCGGCGACGACTTCCACGTTTCCTGCGTTTCGAAATGCCAGAGGTGGGCGCCAGTCCTGGCGTCGACGGCAGCGAACTCACCGCTCGCCTGCCCATAGAAGACAACCCCACCCGCGGTCGAGAGCGTGCCGGCGTAGTTGTTGGAGTTCCCGGTCTGTGGGGCTTCCCAGACGATGCGGCCGGTGTCGAGGTCGAGGGCGCGGAGCACCATCGATCCACCGCCACCAGGTCCGCCCGGGTTGAAGCCACCAGCGGGCAGACCCAACGGGGACGCGGGTGGCTGCGGACGCGGCGCGGGAGGCGCTGGTGGAGCCGCGGGCTGAGCGCCGGCGGTCGTGCGGCCACCACCGAACATCGTGCTGCGATAAAGGAAGCAGTTCTCGACGGCCATCACGTAGAACAGCCTCGTCGTGGGATTGAACGCCGTCGACATCCAGTTCGTCGCGCCGCGAATCGCCGGGCAGGTGAGCACGCCTTTCGGATCGGGTGTGTTGCCCGGCAGCAGCTGCGGCCGCCCGTCGGGACCGATGCCGCTGGCCCAGGTGAGCTTCTCGACGAACGGCTTGGCCAACAGCAGCTTGCCGTTCGTGCGGTCGAGGACGTAAAAGAAGCCGTTGCGGTTCGCCTGCAGCAGCAATTTGCGCGGCGCCCCCTGGAACGTCGCGTCGACGAGCACCGGCGGTTCCTGCGCGTCCCAGTCCCAGAGATCGTGCGGCGTGAATTGGTAGTGCCACCGGAGCTTGCCGGTCTTCGCCTCGAGCGCCAGCATCGTGTTGGTGTAGAGGTTGTCGCCTTTGCGCTCGCTGCCGTCGGTGTCGGGATACGGATTGCCGGTCGGCCAGTACAACGTGTCGGTCTCAGGATCGTACGTGCCGGTGAGCCAGGTGGCGCCGCCACCCTCGTCGAGGTTCACGTTGCCCTTCCAGGTCTCGGCCGCCGGCTCGCCGCGTGCGGGAACCGTCCAGAAGCGCCACGCCTGCTCCCCCGTCGCGACGTGGTACGCGGCAATGAAACCGCGGATGCCTTCGTCGCCGCCGGACACGCCGGCTATGACGAGATCGTTGACGACCAGCGGGGCCATGGTTCCGCCGTACGGAAGCCCCGGCTTCTCCGGCAGGACGACTTCCCAGAGCAGCGCGCCGTTCACACGGCTGAGCGCAACGAGATGGGCGTTGTCGGTGACCAGGAACACGCGAGGGCCCAGCACGGCGGCGCCGCGGTTGAAGCCGCGCGCCGCATCACCGCGCAAGCCCGGCGTCCGCGGGCGTGAAAAGCGCCAGATCTCGCGGCCCGACGAGGCGTCGAGCGCGGACACCTGATTGGGCCCGGTGATGTACATGATGCCGTCGAGCACGAGCGGCGTCATCTCGTTGTCGAAGCCGCGCAGCGAATGCACCCATTGCAACGAGAGCTTCGCCACGTTGTCGGCGGCGATCTGTGCGTGCTCGCTGTGCCGGTTGCCGTGAAGTCGGCCGTGGTAGGTCGGCCAGTCGCCAGGCTTGGGTCGGAGGATCTCATCGAAGTCAGTCGGGGCCGACTTGTCCGCCGAAGCATTTGTGAAGGCGAAAGGTCCGCCGGCCGGGCCGCGCAGCGTCGTGAGGTAGGCAATGAGATCGCGTTGCTCGTCGGCGGTCGCCGTGAGTGCGGGCATCAGCGAGGCTGCCTCTCGCGTGATCTGCGCATCGCGTTTGGTGACCGCAACGAGGCGGCCATCGAGCGTCTGCAACGGCAGCACATGATTGCCCTCGTTGCGCGCGAAGCCACGCAGCGTGCGGCCGTCCTTCAACTGGACGCGGACAGTGGCGTAGCCGCGCGCGATCGCGGCGCTCGGATCGGTCAACGCCCTGGTCAACTCCGCTGCGCTCAATTCACGCCCGATGCCCGAGAGGTCGGGCCCACTCGCGGCGCCACGTCCCTGCGCGAGGTGGCACGTGGAGCACGTCCCTTCGCCGAAGAAGAACGCTTCGCCAGCGGAGACGCTTCCGGATGACGCCGGGCTCGCGTCCGCTGGACTCAGCGATCGCACGAACGCGCTGACGTCGCGGAAGTCGGCCGGCGAGAGCGTGCCGAAGCCAGGCATGCCGTTGGGCGTCCCGCTGCGGATGATCGCTTCGAGCTGCTGCTCGGACATCGCGCGTAGCGTGCGGCTGTCGGTCAGCGCCGGCGCGCGGCCGCCGGCGCCGTTTCCGCCGTGACAACCGGCGCAGAGCTTGGTGAAGACCGCAGCGCCGCGAGCGATGACGTCGACAGGCGCGGACGGCTGAGCCGTACTGGTGGTCGCGGTCGCGAGACCGCCCGCAAGAAGAATGGCAATGACAATGACTCTCGACATTCGAGATCGTCCTGGACCCACTCGTACGTAGCGCAGCCCCTTTTAGGGCGTTTCAAAGTACGTGGGGTCCGCCTTCAGGCGGACCTCGAGGGCCGGCTGAAGCCGGCCCCCACTAATTTGCCTCAAGGCCTGCGCTACTTCAGGCCAAACGCGTACACGAACGATTTCCTCGTCGTCACGTACACGTGACCGTCGGCGACGGTGATGCTGCTGAGATGCGTCCAGTCGTCGATGAGGTCCTTGCTCGAATACAGCTCTTCGCCGGTGTCGGCGTCGAAAGCGTAGAGCGTGGCGTGCGTGGTGTTCTGGCCGCGCTCTTCCGCCGTCAGAATGCCCGTCTTGGGCAGCGGCGGCGCCCCGGGCTTCTGATAGATCTCGTGATAGCGCGGATCGGTATGACGCTGGAGGGTGTTCTCGCCCGTGGAGATCGCGTAGACGATGCCATTGGCGATCACCGGTGAGTCGGGAACCGCGAGATTTCTCGACACCCACTTCGGCACCAGCGTCGCCTTGTCGCCATCGATGACGACCTGGAACGCCATGATGCTGCCGTGGGTGGCATCGCCGTTCGTCCGCTCGAACTTCACCGACTGCGAGGGTGGACCCCACATCGGCAGGTAGATCCACCGCTCGTTCCGCGCGTTGACGAGGGTCGCCGGCGCACCCCAGACGCCAGTGGACGCGTACGACATCTCGTCGTTGCCGGCCTTGACCGCAACCAGCGGCGTCCGGTGGTCGGCGCCGCCGAGGGACTTCGCGTCGTGCAGGTACACCGTGCCGTCCTTACCTGCCGACAGCACGAGCTCACGTTTATTCTGGGTGAAGGCGATGGTCCCACCCGACGCGAAGTCGAGGTCCTTCGCGTTGATCTCTTCGAGGTTGGGCGGCGTGAAGTAGTCGAGGACCTCGAGCGTCTGTGGCTTGAGGCGTAACAGGGTCTGGCCCCATTGCCCTTTCGCCGGGTCCCATCCGCCGTCCGCGGTCTGAACGAACAACGAATCGAATCCCCACGCCATGCCCGCGCGTGTCCACGCGCCACCGGGTCGGCCCGGGCTGGTGAAGAAGCGCGAGACACGATGCCCGGGATCCCTCAGGTCGATCGCGATCATGTGCGAAGGGACGACCGGTGGGCGGGCACGCGCGGCATCGATTGCTCCGAAGGCGATCAAGTCGGCGGCAGCGAC
>DAINCF010000103.1:0-16590 GCA_036732565.1 Vicinamibacterales bacterium | reverse complement strand
GAAGGCAGGCCTGAAGGCCTGCGCTACGTACGCACCTGACCGCTCTTTTGTCGTACGTAGCGCAGGCCTTCAGGCCTGCCTTACGTACGAACCGCGGTGACCGGAATGATCTTCTTCTTGGCTCGATACGCGAGGATGCGCCAGTGGGGGCACTTCTGCTCGTCCGCGTACAGGCGCTCGCAGTCGTCGCAGCGGACACACTCGGTGACGAGGATGCGTGGGCCGTCGATAGCACCCCACTCACAGGCTTTCTGGCAGATCTTGCAGGTGTTGCACTCCGACCAGCGCTTGATCTTGAAGACCGTCAAGAACGACAGCAGGCCGAGCGTCGCACCCACCGGGCAGAGAAAGCGACAGTACAGATTGCGCACGAAGACCGTCGCCAGGAGCAGGACACCGAGGCCGATCCACATCGGTGTCGTTTCGAACAGGCCGAACATCCAGAACGGCTCGACGAAGCGATAGATGTTGACGTCCTTCGTTGTCAGGAAATACGCAATCGTGCCGCCGAGCAACGCGAACTTGATCCACGCGGCGCGGAGCTCCAACGCGTGCGGAACGTTGACCCGCCAGCGATCGGGCAGCGTCGCGTCCATCAATTGCGTCAAGGCGCCGAAGGCGCACACTCGACCGCAGTACATCCGTCCCCAGAGGACCGTCGAGACAATCGTGAAGCCGGCAAACAGGTAGAACGCCAGGTTGTGTTTGAAAGGCGGCAGGCTCCAGTCCAGCACGCTGAAGATGTTGGTGATCGAGATGAGCTGGCTCTTCGCGAAGCCCATGTAGCCGACCGCCAGCACGAGGGTGACGTACTTGAGGGTCACGCTCTTGCGCTGAAAGCTGATGACCGCGAGCACCAGGAAGAGCGTGAGCCACACGAGATCGGCGGCCTGCGGCCGCAGGATGTCAGCCCAGGTCTCGACCGCCTCTTCTTCGAAGCCCCAGGGATCGGGCGCCGGCTGCATCACTTGACCTTGGTGGGATCGAGGTGCGCCTTGGCCATGGCCCGCGCGCTGTCGCGAATCGCGCGCGCGCCGCTGGCGATGCTGATGGTCGCCCGCGAGACCGCATGCACGTCGTCACCGACGCGGAACGGCGCACGGATGCTCTTGCCGGTGAACTGGTCGGCGAACTCCGGCGGCTCGACGGAGAAGTAGCCGTACGGCTCGGTGTTGTAGTCGACGAACACGCGCGTGATGATGCCCGTCAGGTCCATGCCGACCATGATGTGAATCGCCCCGTGATAGCCGTGCTCCTCCGGCACCACGTCGGTAGTCCAGAACGCATACCCGATCACCGGTGCCTTCGGGTCCGTCTTGGGGTCGACCCCGTAGACCTTGAAGTGGAGCGGCGTGCCCGTGAGCGACGAGAACGCCGCCGCGTTCGGGAACAGATACTTCAGGATCGGCTCTGGCGGACTGGTGACCATGCGCTGCGCGGCGAGCGTGGCGAAGCCCACACACGCGGCCAGCGCCATGGCCACGGCGGTGCGCGTCATTGCGATTCGGCGAGCATACTACAACCCTTCGACGGCGCTCAGGGGGTGGGGCTGCTGAGATTGCACCACACGCGTCATACGAACGCAGTATAAGAGCCTATGAGCACGCGACCGCTTTCGGGCATTCATCACATCACCGCGATTGCGGGCGATCCACAGCGCAACCTCGACTTCTACACGCGGGTGCTCGGGCTCCGCCTCGTGAAGTTGACGGTGAACTTCGACGACCCCGGCACCTATCATTTCTACTTCGGCAACGAGCATGGCGGGCCGGGATCGATCCTGACGTTCTTCCCGTGGCCGACGGCGCCGCGCGGAACCGTTGGCAGCGGTCAGGTTGGCGCCACCGCGTTCGCGGTCCCGCCTGAATCGATCGACTTCTGGGTGGCCCGGCTCGCGCAGCATCAAGCGTCGCCGGAGCGGGCCGATCACCGGTTCGGCGATCCCGTGGTCCGCTTCGTCGATCCCGATGGCCTGCCGATCGAGATCGTCGGCACGCCCGAAGCGGATCCGACCCGGGCATGGACGAAAGGGCCCGTCCCTGCGCCACACGCGACGTGCGGATTCCACAGCGCGACGCTGGCTGAAGAAGGCTACGAGCGCACGGCGTCGCTGCTCGAGATCATGGGTTATCAGCTGGTCGGCAACGAGGGCGCGCGCTATCGCTATCGCGCCTCCAATGACACGGCCGCGATCATCGACGTGCTGTGCACGCCGGATGGCCGTCAGGGCCGTTTGGGTGTCGGCACCGTGCATCACATCGCGTTCAGGACGCCGAACGACGAAGAGCAGGGGCAGTGGCGTGAGGACCTGGTGGGACGCGGCTACAATGTGTCGCCGATCATGGACCGCATCTACTTCCACTCGATCTATCTTCGGGAGCCTGGCGGGGTGTTGTTCGAGGTTGCCACCGATCCGCCGGGTTTTGCCCTCGACGAGTCGCCGGACCAACTCGGCACCCACCTGATGTTGCCACCGTGGCTGGAGACGCATCGCTCGCAGCTCGAGCAGCGTCTGCCGCGGCTCACTCGCCACGACCGATGACATCGACCGCCGACGATCCACACGCCGGCCAACCGCTGTTGAGCCGCGGGCCCGCGCCGGCGGCCGCACGGCTCGTCACCATACTCGTGCACGGACGCGGCGGATCCGCGGACGACATACTGGGTTTGGCGGAGGTGCTCCAACTGGCGGACGTCGCCTATCTTGCGCCGCAAGCCGCCAACCACACCTGGTACCCGTATTCGTTCCTGACGCCGATCGCCCAGAACGAGCCGTCGCTCAGCTCCGCGCTCAAAGGGCTCCTCGATATCATCCGCGCGGTGAACGAGCAGGGCGTGCCCACCGAACGTGTCGCGCTGCTCGGCTTCTCCCAAGGCGCCTGTCTCTCGCTCGAGCTCGCCGCTCGCAACGCTCGTCGCTACGCGGCGGTCATCGGGTTGAGCGGCGGCCTGATTGGACCTCCTGGAACGCCGCGCGATTACTCCGGCGACTTCGCCGGCACGCCTGTGCTTCTCGGCTGCAGCGACGTCGACTCGCACGTTCCGCTCGAGCGCGTGCATGAATCGGCCGAGGTCTTCCGCGCGATGGGGGCCGCGGTCGACGAGCGCATCTATCCGGGCATGGGACACACGATCAACCAGGACGAGCTCGATGCGGTTCGGGCGCTTCTGACGTAAGGTACATTGAGAGCGCGTTGCGAAATTACCGATACCGTACGATTTCGCAACGTGCTCCACGCGGAGCGAGCGGACAGCCGTTCATTGCACAACGCACTCTAGGGCATCGATCATGAGCGACACCACTCAGCCCCTGTCGGCGACGGGCAACGCGCGGGCCGATCAGATGTTTCCGACGCTGACGACGGCGCAGATGGCGCGGATCGCGTCGCACGGTCGAGCGCGAACGGTCGACCGCGGCGAGCTGCTGTTCGACGTCGGGGAGCGCATCCCGTTCTTTGTCGTCGTCACGGGCGAGGTCGAGATCGTGTTACGCCCGGGTGCGACCGAGTCGGTGATAGCGGTGCACACAGCCGGTCACTTCACGGGCGAAGTCAACATGTTATCGGGACGCCGGTCGATGGCGCGCGCACGTGTGCGCGAGGCCGGCGAGCTCATCGAGATGGACCGCGCGCACCTGATGGCGCTCGTCCAGACCGATGCCGAGCTGAGCGAGATCCTGCTCCGGGCGTTCATCCTGCGTCGCGTCGAGCTCATCGCGCAGGGTCTTGGCGACGTCGTGCTCGTCGGCTCGAGCCATTGCGCCGGAACGCTGCGCGTGAAGGAGTTTCTGTCGCGCAACGGGCATCCCTACTCGTACATCGATCTCGATCACGACACCGACACGCAGGAGCTGCTGGATCGTTTCCACGTGTCGCCCGAAGACGTGCCGGTGCTGATCTGTCGAGGCGACGTCGTGCTGCGCAACCCGACCAACCGGCAGATTGCCGACTGCCTCGGCTTCAACGACGCCATCGATCAGACGCACATTCGCGATCTGGTCGTCGTGGGCGCCGGGCCATCGGGGCTGGCGGCGGCCGTGTACGCGGCGTCCGAGGGGCTCGATGTCCTGGTGCTCGAGTCGGGCGCGCCAGGCGGGCAGGCGGCGTCGAGCTCCCGCATCGAGAACTACCTCGGATTTCCGACCGGCATCTCGGGCCAGGATCTGACGGCACGCGCTTATACCCAGGCGCAGAAATTCGGCGCGGAGGTGGTCATCGCCCGCGGCGCGACGCGGCTGACCTGCGATCGCCGGCCCTACGCGATCGAAATCGAGAACGGTCCGCGCGTGCCGGCCCGCGCGGTCGTCATCGCGACCGGGGCCGAATACCGGAAGCCCACCATCGGCAACCTCACGCAGTTCGAGGGCGCGGGCGTCTACTACGGTGCGACGTTCATCGAGGCGCAGGTCTGCGCCGGCGAAGAGGTGATTGTCGTCGGTGGCGGCAATTCGGCGGGTCAGGCCGCAGTGTTCCTGGCGCAGACGGCGCGCCGCGTGCACATGCTCGTGCGATCGACCGGCCTCGCCGACAGCATGTCTCGCTATCTGATTCGCCGCATCGAGGACAACCCCGCCATCAGCCTGCGGACGCAATCGGAGATCGTCGCGTTGGAGGGCGAGACCCACCTGTCGCGCGTGACCTGGCGCTGCGATCATGCCGGCGCGGTCGAGACTCGCGACATCCGCCACCTGTTCGTCATGGCCGGTGCCGAGCCGAGTACGAGCTGGCTCGACGGCTGCCTGGCGCTCGATGGCAAGGGCTTCATCAAGACGGGACCGGATCTGACGCGAGAGGAGCTGACGTCCTCGGAATGGCCGCTCGCGCGCCCGCCTCATCTGCTCGAGACCAGCCTGCCGGGCGTCTTCGCCGTCGGCGACGTCCGCAGCAGAAACGTCAAACGCGTGGCCTCGGCGGTGGGCGAGGGCTCGATCGCCATCTCGTTCGTCCACCAGGTGCTTCACGAATGACAGACACCTGCGCTCACATCGCCGCTCTGACGACCGTCACGCAGCCGGAGACGCGCGAGTGCGAGGAATGCATGAAAGCCCACGCGCGCTGGGTGCATCTCCGCACCTGCCAGACCTGCGGCGTGACGCTGTGCTGCGATAGCTCACCGAATCGCCACGCGTCGACGCACGCGCGCGCCAGCGGGCATCCGGTGATCGCATCCGCCGAGCTCGGAGAGCGATGGCTCTATTGCTTTCCGGACGAGGCGTTCGTGGAGTACTGACGCTTCGTTGCGAAATTATCGATCGCGTACGTAGCGCAGGCCTTCAGGCCTGCCAAACACCCGCGTGCGCCGCTTGCACCGCGGGGCAGGCCTAAAGGCCTGCGCTACGTACCGAGGAGGAAGTGAGGATGGGCGTGATCCGTTCGCTGGTGGTGGCGGTCTGCGTTGTGGCGTCGACGACAGGGGCCTCGGCCGCCACCATCGCCCTTCGATTCGGGACCGTTGTCGACGGCAGCGGTGCCACGATCGCCGACGCCGTGATCATCGTCGAGAACGATCGCATCAAGGCGGTAACCCCCGCGAACGTACCGCTGCCCAACGACGCCCAGGTGATCGATCTCCGGCGGTTCACCGCCATTCCGGGGCTGATCGATCTTCACACGCACATGACCTACTTCTGGGACGAGGCGCCGGGCACGCGGCCGCTCGGCCAGCCGGCGCGCGCGACCGCCGTGACGGTGTTCCTGGCGCAGGCCAACGCTCGCCGAACCCTGGAAGCGGGCGTGACGACCGTGCGCGATCTCGGCGCCCAAGACTTTGCCGACATCGCGATGCGCGACCTGATCAATCGCGGCGCGATGGTCGGTCCGCGGATGTTCGTCGCCGGTCATGGCTTGAGCATCACCCGGGGCCGGCCGCAACCCGGCGTCGTACCACCGGGCCGGGCCGACGGCGCCGACGACGTCATGCGCGTGGCCCGCGCTCAACTTGGCGCCGGCGCCGATTGGGTGAAGATGTTCGGGTCGACCGGCAGCTATCAGGACGTCACCGGTTTTCAGACCTTCACCTACGAGGAGATGAAAGCGGCCGTGGACGTGACCCATCAACTGGGCAAGCCGATCGCGATCCATTCGTACGGTCCCAGCGGCGGCCGCGATGCCGTGCGCGCGGGCGCCGACTCGCTGGAGCACGCCGTCGACCTCGACGATGAAACGCTGGCGGAGATGGCGAAGCGGGGCACGATCTACGTGCCGACGGTGGATCACAATCGCTACTACGCCGACAGCGCGGATCAGTACGGATGGTCGCCCGCGCAGGTGCAGGAGCTTCGCGCGTTCGTCGAGCGTAATCTCGCCACCGTCACGCGTGCCATCAAAGCCGGCGTGAAGGTCGGCATGGGCTCCGATGCAGTCTACTCCGGCTTCGGGCAGAACGCGCGCGAGCTGGGATGGTTCGTCAAGGCGGGCATGTCCCCCGCGCAGGCCCTTGCCGCCGCGACCACGACCGGCGCGGCGCTGCTGCGGCGCGAGAAGGATCTCGGCCGGATCGCGCCAGGCTACTTCGCGGACATTGTCGCCGTCGATGGCAATCCGCTCACCGACATCAACGTCGTCATCGACAAGGTGATGTGGGTCATGAAGGGAGGTCAGGTCGTCGTCGAGAAGAAACACTAGCTCGACCGCGGGCTGGTGCGCAGGTTGCATTCAACCTGCGCATGGCTCGAGCTATCTGGAAGGGATCGGTCGCCTTCGGCCTGGTGAACGTGCCGGTTGAGCTTTATCCCGCGGTGCGCGATCATCGGCCACGCTTTCGCCTCCTGCATGCCAAGGATCAGTCTCCCGTCGAGTATCAGCGCGTGTGTCGCAAGGAAGGCAAGCCCGTCTCGTGGGAGGACATTGTCAAGGGCTACGAGGTCGAGCGCGGTCGCTACGTCGTGCTGACGAAAGAGGACTTCGAGACCGCCGCCCTCGAGCGCTCGCGGACGGTGGACATCCTCGACTTCGTCAGCGAGGTGGACATCGACGATCGCTTCTTCGAGACGTCCTACTTCATGGTGCCGTCGCGCGGCGCCGAACACGCCTACGCGGTGTTGCGCGAGGCGCTCCGGAAGAGCGGGAAAGTCGGCATCGGCCGCGTGATCCTGCGCAACGTCCAGCACCTGGCCTCGGTCGGCGCCGTCGATCGGGCGCTGGTGCTGACGCTCATGCGCTTCGCCGACGAGCTCGTGGACACGAGCTCGTTCGAGTTTCCGGTCGCGAAGATCGAGGCGCGCGAGATCAAGCTGGCCGAGTCGCTCATGGATCATCTGACCAGCGAGTGGGATCCGACCCGCTACACCGATCAGTATCAGGAGAATCTGATGCGGGTGATCAAGTCCAAGTTGAAGGGGAAGAAACCGAAGCTCGTGGAGCCAACCGAGAAGCGGTCGGCGGAGGTGATCGACCTCATGACCCGACTCCGCGAGAGCCTCGAGCGTTCACCGAAAGGGCGGGCGAAGGCCCCCAAGCGCCGAGCTTCCGCCGGTCAGCCGCGTTCGCGTGGCCGCAAGCGGGGCTCCCACGCGGCCTGACACCGCTCACGTCCTGAAAATCGTTGCGAGCGGCAACTCGAGGCCTGGAAGCTGGGGCGTGGTCAGGGCATCACCGCGCTCGAGCGAGAAACGCAGCGCCTCGCCAAAACGGTCCCCGCGTCGACGGAGCACGGTGACGACCTCCGCGACGGGATCGACCATCCAATACTCGTCCACCCCGAAGCGCTCGTAGAGACGCTTCTTGACGGTTGCGTCGCGTTTGCGCGTCGAGGGTGATGCCACTTCGACGATGAGGTTCGGGACGCCTTTGATCCAGTCCGATTCCTCGAGCTCGCTCATGCGCTGAAGCGACAGATAGAGGACATCCGGGAGCACGACGTCGTAGTGCGAAAGGATCACGTCCGGGACCGGGCCGAATACCTGACCGATCCGATTCTGCTGGAGGTACGCCCAGATCATCGCGGACAGATTCACGACGATCGTCTGATGTTTCCGAACCGGTGCTGGCGACACGTAGTGCTCCCCGTCGATCAACTCGTGCCGCTGACCGTCGTCGGGGAACAGCACGTAGTCGTCGTACGTGAGCCTCACACCGGAGTGCGCAAGCGTCATGTCGTCACCCCCAGGCATGCGCTCATTCTACCGTCGTCGTGGAGCGAAGGGTGTGCCATCGCCGTTCTCGCCTGATTCATTGGTGTTGGGGTCTCGGCAGACGAGTGTGCTCGCGGGAATTGCGCTTGGCGCGGCTGCCAAGGTTGCAGAAATTGCGATCTTCTTCACGACACGTCGATGAGCATCATGAGCCCGCCGCCGCCGTGAGTTTCGGTGTTGTTGTTCGTGGTGTGATGGCCGATGTGACAGTGAATGAGCCATTTTCCGGGCTGCTGCGCTTTCCAGATGACGTCGTAGCGCTGGCCCGGCCCGACGTTGATCGTGTCGGCCATGTAGCGCGCCGACGGCTGCAGGGTCTCACCGTCGACGGCGACGACCTGGAACGGCCCGCCGTGGATGTGCATCGGGTGGATGAAGCCGTTGTTCGATCCGATGAAGCGCACCTTGAGCGTGTCACCGAGCCGCATCGGAATGGTATCGGTCGACGGATAGGCCCGGCCGTTGATGGTGAAATAGTTCGGCATGCCACCATCCATCGGCATCGCGGGGTAAGTGAGCCCTTCGCGGAGCAGCCACTCCTGCAGCAACAGTGTGTACTCGTGGTCCGCGCGCAGGCTTGGATCGGCCGCCTTGGGCTCGATGAGCATCGCCCCGTAGAGCCCGAGCGCCTGCTGCCGATCGACGTGATCGTGAGAGTGGTAGAAGTAGGTCCCCGATTGCACGGCGGTGAACTCGTATCGGTACACCGAGCCGTTCTCGATTGGCTCCTGCGTGATGTGCGCCGGGCCGTCCATCACGTTCGGCAGCACCAGACCGTGCCAATGCAACGTCGTCGTTTCGGGCAAGCGATTGGTGACGTTGATGCGGACCCGATCGCCCTCGCGAAATCGAAGCCGCGGACCGGGAATCTGGCCGTTGAACGCGTACCCGTCCACCGTCGTGCCCGGCAGGATGGTCCACCGGATGACCGACGTCTCGAGATCGAAGACCCGCACGTCGTTCTCGATACGTGGTGTGAGCTCGCGATCGCCACGGGCCTCGAGGCCGAACGCGGCGACGACGTCGCGCGGATCCACGGCGGCCATGTCCAGCATCGCCTCTGCCGGCGTGTCCCGATCCATGATCATGCCCGGCGGCATGATCGCGCCGCCGACGTCGTGCGCGGACAGGCGGAGATTCACCCAGTTCGCCGGGGCGACGATCCCGATGATCAGCGCGACCGTCGAGACGCCAGCCAGCGCCATCACCTGCGGCGTCGTCGCGTCCGAGGTCATCTTGTGGTGCGAGCCATGCTCGGGTTCGCCGTGGCCGCGGTGGCCCGCATGGCTCTCGTGCGCCTGTTCGGCGGCCGGCTTCCGCTCTGTCATCAGCCCGTGCTTCATCCGTCGGGCGACCATCCAGACGTTCGACGGATACGCTGTGACGAAGCCGACGAGCACGCCCAGCGACATCACGCCCCAGAACAGCAGCTCTGTGGGAACCATCGCCCGCATGTCGCGCCCCATCATCAGGAAGCTCATGACCGGGGCCATGCCGGCCATCATGAAGTTCATGCTGATGAATTCGGGCGCAAAGCTCTTGCGGACGTTCTCCCAATAGGTGCCCCCCATCATCGACTGCATGAACAGCGACTGGAAGATGAAGAGCCCGAAGGCAAAGCCCGCGACGTACTCGACGATCAGGTCGATCCACATCGGCAGGCCGAGAGCGGCGGTAACGGCGGCCGCGAGGATGATGCCGGTCGCGTCGCCGGCCACGCAGTGGATCGTGGAGCCGACGCCCTGCTTCCAGAGCGGCCGCACAAACGCCTCGTGCTCCCCGGGACGGGGCTCTTTGTCGGCGAGCACGTAGAGCAGGAGCCCGAGCGGTCCCATGTACAAAGTGACGAGGATGAACCCCCACTTCATCACCACGGGCTCGGGGTTGTTGCGGAACTGATCCCAGCCGACGTAGATCGTCGACGCGAGCGCAAGCGCGAACCAGGCGACGAGGAAGTAGTCGACCGGCTGAATCACGACGATTGCCTTGCGTGCCTACTTGGTCGCGGGCGCCGGCCCAACCTCGATCGACGTCGCCTTCATGACGTTCTTCTCGGTGACCGCCATGACGACAACACGCTGTCCGGGCGCCACGTCCTCGATCTTCACGGGCTTCTTGGCGCGCGTGATCTTCGTCTCGCTGGTGATCTGGACCGTGGCGTCCTTCCCGTCGGTGGTCTTCATCATCAAGTGATCGGGTGCGGCCATCGTGACCGTGCCCATCATCTTGTGAGCGTGTCCCGGATGGGCGAGTGCTGAAGCCTTCGGCATCACCAGCAGCCCCAGCAGTGCGACCAGCGTAACCGCCAATCGTCGAGTCATCGTGTGCTCCTTCGTAGACGCTACCACGTGGACCTCGCGTGGCGCCGTGATTTTGGGTTCGTTAAAACCATGTGCGGAAGCCGATGACGAGCCGTGCCCCGCCGTTCGTCTGGCCATGAATCTCGGCGTGATCCGCGGTCTGGCCATGGAGGCGATTCCACGTCACGCCCAGGTACGGCGCCAACTCCCGTCGGATTAAGTAGCGCGCGCGCAGGCCGATCTCCGTTTTCGTGAGCCCCGCGAAAACGTCCCGCTCATGATCGGATTTGCTGTGCAGGTTGACCTCGATCAGCGGCTGCAGAACCAGGCGATTGGTGATGAGCAGGTCGGTCTCGGTCTCGAGCCGGAGGGCCATGCGGCCGCCGGCGCCGACGTACGCGGTCGCCTCGACCTCGAGCCAGAACGGCGCCAGCCCTTGCACGCCAATCGCGGCCCAGGTCTGTCTCGGCCCAGGATCGAAATCCTGACGCACGCCGCCGACGAGCTCCCACCACCGCGCGACGGCGCGGCCGTACATCACGTGCATCTCGGCTTCGTCCAAGCGACCGTCCTCGGTCGTGAGCTCGGAGCGAAACCACAGGCGATCGAGATCTCGGCCGATCCAGCCTTTGTTGTCCCAGTGCAGACCGCCATCCTCACCGCCTTGCCACTCGAACTCGTCGAGCAGCACGTAGTAGGCGATGGCCTCATCGTGGACCGTGTGCGTCTGGGCGCTGACACGCGACGGCAGCGCCGCGAGCACCGCGCCGGTGAGCGCCATCCAGCCAAGCACGTGGCGTGCGCTCATTTCTCCACCCGCACTTCGCGGAACATCCCGGCTTCCATGTGGTAGAGCAGATGGCAGTGATACGCCCAGCGTCCGAGCGCGTCTGCCGTGACCCGATAGCTGCGCTTCGTGCCGGGCGGGATGTCCACCGTGTGCTTGCGCACGAAGAACTCGCCGGCATCGTCCTCGAGATCGCTCCACATGCCGTGCAGATGAATCGGGTGCGTCATCATCGTGTCGTTGACGAGAACGATGCGCAGGCGCTCGCCGTAGGTGAGGCGGAGCGGCTCGGCGTCCGCGAACTTGACGCCGTCGAACGACCACGCGAAGCGCTCCATGTGCCCGGTGAGATGGAGCTCGATGGTGCGACCCGGCTCACGGCCATCGGGATCGTCGATCGTGCTCCTGAGGTCGGCGTAGGTCAGCACGCGGCGGCCGTTGTCGCGCAAGCCGATGCCTGGATCGTCGAGTCGCGATGTTGGGCTCGTCGTCTGCATGTCCACGAGCGGGTTCTTCTCGCTCGGCGGGTGCGCGACGCCGCCCCCCGTGGTCATCTTCGACATCTCGTGGCCGGGCATGTCGTGGGCCATTGCGCTCATGTCGTGTCCCGAGTGGTCCATCCCGCCGTGGCCCATGTCCGTCATCGTCAACACGTGACGCGGATCGGGTTGCGGGACCGGCGCGCTCAGTCCGGGCGTGGTGGCGAGCGTGCCCGCGGCATAGCCAGTACGGTCCATGCACTGCGCGAAAATCGTGAACGCGTCCTGCCCCGAGGGCTCGACGATCACGTCGAGGGTCTCGGCGACCGCGATGCGGAACTCGTCGACCGAGATCGGTTCGACATACTGCCCATCCGCGGCGACGACGGTCATCTTCAGACCCGGAATGCGGACGTCGAAGTAGGTCATCGCCGATCCGTTGATGAAGCGAAGGCGCACGCGCTCGCCTGGCTGGAAGAGCCCGGTCCAGTTGCCCGCCGGCGCAACGCCGTTCATCAAGTAGGTATAGGTGCTGCCGGTGACGTCGGCGAGGTCGGCCGGGCTCATCCGCATTCGACCCCACGCGGCACGATCGGCGAGGGTGCTCTGGAAGCCTCTGCTGCGCGCGTCACGCACGAAGTCCACGAGCGTCCGCTGTCGGAAGTTGTAGTAGTCCGATTGCTTCTTCAACTTCGAGAACACCCGCTTCGGATCCTCGTCCGTCCAGTCCGTCAGCATCACGACATGCTCCCGGTCGTAGCCGAACGGCTCCGGCTCTCGCGGATCGATGACGAGCGGGCCGTAGATGCCGCGCTGTTCCTGAAATCCGGAGTGGCTGTGATACCAGTAGGTGCCCGCCTGGCGGACGTCGAAGCGATACACGAACGTCTCGCCGGGGTGGATGCCATGGAAGCTGAGCCCGGGCACGCCATCCATGTCCGCGGGAAGCACGACACCATGCCAGTGAATGGACGTGTCTTCACGCAGCGTGTTGGCGACCCGCAGCGTCACGGTGTCGCCCTCTCGCCACCGCAGCGTGGGCGCGGGCAACGTGCCGTTCACGGTGAAGGCGCGCTTCGGCGATCCTGTGAAGTCCATCAACGCTTCGCCGATCTGCAGATCGAAGTCGGTGCCCGCCAAGGTGGCCGGTGCGAGACGCGAGTCCGTTTGCGCCGAGAGGGACGTTCGCCAGGCGCCGACCGCGGCGACGGCGCCGCCGATGGCGAGACCTTTGACGAAGGTGCGCCGTGAATACGAAGTCTGTTCCTGCAAGTTCATCGAACCTCACACGCACGCATCTCGTGCGTACGTATCGAAACCTCACGCCCACGCATCTCTTGCGTACGTAGGCGCCGCCCTTTAGGGCGGCCCAGTCGGCCGGCCGGCCTAAAGGCCGGCCGCTACGAAGAATGGCCGGCCGCTACGAAGAAACGTGGTTGGATCGCGTCAGAAGGCGAGATCAGATGCGAAGGACGCGCGAGGTATGCGACCGGACGGTATCTGGCGGAGGGGTATAGGCGGAGCGCGTGAGCACGGTCGGCTCGACCGTGACGCTGTCGGCGAAAATCGGCAGATCGCTGGCGAGGAGCGGAACACTTACAACCCGGCTGGATCTCAGCGCCGCTTCGGTTTCGCGCAGTCCACCGTCGTGGGTGTTGCAGTCATGGTTCGACGCGCCGGTCAGGCGCTGGGTCGAGGGCGTTGCTGGCGACTCATGGCAGCCCGCCATACCGTCATGCATGGACGCTCGCGCCTCTTCGTCCGCGGAGACCGCCGTGCCTGGCTCGCAAAGCGCTTCGCACGTGGTCGCCAGCACCGGAAGGCCGGCGAGAACCGTCAGCATGACCAACCCGATCAGTCGCTGCAATCGACTGCTCACGCTTCGAGTATACCTGCATTCCGAAGACACACTATGATGCGCGCATGGCCTTGCGCGCGATGGGTTGGGGCGCCTTCACCGTTCCGCTGCTCATCGCAGCCTGCTCGCCGGCTCCCCTGGCCCAGAGCGCCGACTCGTCTCCCGCACGTGCCGGAGCGCCGGCGTCAGACTGGACCCTGCACGTCGAACCGCTGGCATCGCCGGCACCTGAGCGCACTTCGCAGCCACAGCTCTCGGTGTCGGATCGCGGCGTGCTCCTCAGTTGGATCGAGCGCGACGAGTTGGATCGATTGAGGTTTGCCGAGCGTACGTCAACAGGATGGTCCGAACCGCGGACCGTGGCCGGCGGCGACAACTGGTTCGTCAACTGGGCGGACGTCCCCTCCGTGATGCGACTGACCGACGGCACGCTGGCCGCGCACTGGCTGCAGATGAGCGGCAAGGGCACGTACGCCTACGACGTGCGGCTCTCGTACTCGAAAGACGATGGCCAGAGCTGGTCGAGACCGTTCACGCCCCATCATGACGGGACGCAGACGGAGCACGGCTTTGCGTCGCTGTTCCAGATGCCTGACGCCGGACTCGGACTCATCTGGCTCGACGGCCGCGCCATGAAGGCGGACTCGGGCCACGACGCACACGCAGCGGGCGCGATGAGCGTGCGGTTCGCCGCGTTCGACAGCGCGTGGAAACAGACCGCCGACATGCCTGTCGACCTGCGCGTGTGCGAATGCTGCCCGACCACCGCTGTGGTCACGAGCGAAGGCCCTCTCGTCGCGTTTCGCAACCGCGGCGACGAAGAGATCCGCGACATCTACGTCTCGCGACTCGAGCACGGCGCGTGGACCGAGCCAAAGGCGGTGCACGACGACGGCTGGAAAATCCCTGCCTGTCCCGTCAACGGCCCCATGCTGAGCGCTCGCGGTCGAGACGTTGTCATCGCGTGGTTCACCGTGAAGGATGATGGTGGGCGCGCGTTCGTGGCGTTCTCGAACGATGCCGGCCGCAGCTTTGGTTCGCCGAGTCGTCTCGACGATGCCGCGACGCTGGGTCGGGTCGATATTCAGCTGCTGCCTGATGGGTCGGCGGTCGCGAGCTGGATTGAATTCGCCGACGGCACGTCGCAACTGCGCGCCCGACGCGTGCACCCATCTGGCGCCACGTCGCCCGCGGTCACCGTCTCGAGCGTCAGCAAAGAGCGATCGAGCGGCTATCCGCGCGTGGCCCTGTCGGGCAGCGAATTGGTGTTTGCGTGGACGGAGAGCGCAAACGGTCAGACGCGCGTGCGAACGGCCACCGCGCGTCTGCCCGTAAATACCACGAACTAGTAGCTGGTCTTCCTGGTCGCAGTGAACGATCCACCCGTCGAGACGTTGCCGCGGATGGTGTTGCCCTCGACCTTGCCGGTGTACTTCGCGCTGCCGACGCTGAACGTGATCTCGTCGCCGCGTAGCCGCCCGTCGGCGAGGCTCTGCGATCCGAGCGAGCCCGTGAAGAATTGAAATGACTGCTTCAGCGTCAGCGCGTCGGAGCCGACCTGCCACGTGCCATCGACCTTCGCCGGCACGATCCACAAATGCGCCGTGCACCAGCTCGTGCAGTCGCCCTCGACCGTTCCGGTCTCATCGTCCTGCCACTCTTCCATCGTGAACGAGTTCGAGACGACGCGCGTGCCGGGCTTGAGGTCCAGGATCTTCGGCCGCAGCTTCATGTTGATGCTGGGCAGCAGGAACATGGTGATGACCTGCGCCTTCGAGAAATCGGTCTCGAAGAGATCGGCCTTCTCGAACGTGGCTTTGTCGGTGACGCCCTCCTTGGCGGCGTTCCGCTTGGCGAGCTCCACCATGTCCGGGTTGTACTCGATACCGAGGGCCCGCGAGCCGCGCTTGGCGGCCGTGATCACCGTGCGGCCGTCGCCCGAGCCGAGGTCCATCACGAAGTCCTGCGGCGTCACCTTGGCCATGTCGAGCATCTTGTCCACCAGCGCCTGCGGCGTTGGCACCCAGACGACGTCCTTGCCGGCCTGACCGACCTGCGGCTCGTACGGTTTGGCCGGCGCCGGCTGCGTCGCCTGAGCGAACGAGGACGCCGCGGCAAGGGTCAACGACAATGAGAGCGCAAGCAAACGAATCATGTGACGTAGGGTCATGGGTCTTTTCTGCTCCTGTGCTATTGCCGATCGGTCGTCGATGCCGCGCGGCGACCGACTTCGATGGCCTTGAAGCCGGCGTCGCCCCAGTTCATGACGAACACGCTGAAGCCCTGTTTCATGCGGAGCTCGATGTCGTTGGCGTTTGCCGGGAAGCCGCACGGGACATTGAACTCCTTGCATGCCGAGAGCACTTGTTGAATCGCCGCTTCCCACGCGGCCTCGTCGAGCACCCGCTCGCCCTTGGCGTTGGTCGTCGAGAAGATCCCGCGGAGCGTGCCGGCGCCGGGGAAGAGCACGCCGATCCCCTTCACTGCGGCAATCTCGCGCACGCGGGCGAGACCTTCTTTGCTCTCGACGATGGTCCAATTGATCAGCTCGCCGTCGGGATTGAGCGGCCAGACGTCCGCCTTCTGCTTGTATTCCTGCTCGGACATGCCCCAGAAGGCCGGAGCGGTGCCGACGTTCTCGGGCCGCGTGCCGCCCTTGGACGCGAAGCGCATGGCGGCGAGCCCCTTCCGCACTTGCTCCGCGCTTTCCACGGTGGGGAACATCAAGCCGCTGACGCCAAGGTTGAGCTGCGTGCCGATGTCCGCGGCGAGCGTCGGCACGTCGACCTCAGGCGTCTTGACGATCAACGGATGGGTCAGCCGCAACGCTGGAGATTTCTTCAACGCGCCGGCCTGCTGCATCGCCTTGACGAACTCGGTGAACGCCGGCAGCGCGCGCTCGAGGCCACCCTCCATGGTGCCGTCGAAAATGTAGTCCGTGGAGGTGTAGGCGACGGCTTCCTTCGCGAAGTCGAGCGGCGTTTTCGCCGGGGCATCCGCCGCCGGCGCCGCCGCGGCGCCAGGGCCGCCTGGTC
>DAINCF010000102.1:0-16597 GCA_036732565.1 Vicinamibacterales bacterium | reverse complement strand
ACCGGTAAGCACCGCCGCCGTGCCGAGCGTCAACGCGGACGCCGCGCCTGACGTGACCATGACCGCCTCGCAGCTCAACAGCGAGGCCAACCGGGCGCCCACCTTGTCATGGAGCTCATCGAGCATCACGTAGTGCTGTGACGCGTACTCAATCGCCTCGACGACCTCGCGCGGCATCAGGGATGCCGTCATCGCGGTGTAGGTGCCGGCGGCGTTGATGAATGGACGGACACCGAGCTCACGAAAGTAGTCGCGTGAGGTCGCGGCGGTCGCGTCAGCAGCCAGCGTTGGACTGGCGCCGACCAACCCTCCGACCCACGGCACGGCCGAGAGCGTTTCGAGGAATCGTCGTCTGCTCCACACAATGGCCGCATTATGCGTCAGTGGAGAGGGGTGTCAAGCGATGCGAGTTGCACACCTCGGGGGGCGGCTGCTCCCGGCCCTCAGGTCCGCCTGAAAGCGGACCCTACGCCAGCTTGAGATGCATTCGTAAGGCACCAAGAGATCTTCGAGGAAGAAACTTGGAGTCTTGGTGTCTTTGTGGCCAAGTTTCTTCGTGCTCTTGGCGGCTAGGCCGTCTTGGGGACGCGTGTCTGCGGATCGCGGAACGCGAGGTAGTACACAGGCAATCCGGCCAGAACGATGCCAAAAACGACCGATGTCCACAGCGGATCGCTGACGATGGCGTTCACCACGAGAAACACGGCGCCGGCGACGAACACCGCTGGGACGACGGGGTAGCCGAGCGCTTTGTAGGGCCGGTGCAGGTGTGGCTGTGCGCGGCGGAGGCGGTAGATGGCGGCGACGCTCAGCCCGTAGAACGGCCACATCGCCAGGACGAAGGTGTCCGTGAGCTGCTCGAAGGTTTGCGTCATCACCATGCCGACGCCCAGGACACAGGCCAGCGCGATGGCAATCCACGGTGTTTTCCACGTGGGGTGTACCGCGGCGATGGGCTTGAAGAACAGCCGATCGTCGGCCATCGCGAAGAAGATCCGCGGTGACGCCAGCATGCTGCCCATCAGCGAGCCGAAGGTCGAGATCATCACGACCACGGAGACGAACGCCGCGCCGATCTGACCGAACAGCGCGGACATGGTATCGGCGGCAATCAAGCGCGAATCCTTCAGTCGCTCGATCGGCGTCATATACAAGTACGCGAGGTTGGCGAGCAGGTAGATGGCGATGATCGCCAGCGTGCCGATGATGATGGCGCGCGGCAGATTGCGTTGCGGATCCTTGACTTCGCCGCTGGCGAACGACAGGTCGGCGAAGCCGTCGTAGACCCAGAGCACGGAAATGAGCGCCAGACCGAAGAGCCCGACGTCGACCGGGGCGTTGTTCGAGGCGAAGTGGGACACGCTGGCGCCGCGGTCGGCGCCCAGCAGGAACGCCGCGAACACCAGGAACAGCAACGCGCCGAATTTCGTAATCGTAGAGAGACCGGCAAACGCGGCGCCGACCCGCACGCCGCGAATGTTCGCCGCGCTGGCGAAGACGATCGCCCCGGCCGCGAGATAATCCGCCCAGTTGGCGTGGAGGACGGGGTCGACGCCGAACGATCGCAGGCAGTACTCGCCGAATACCGACGAGATGCCGCCCAGCGCGGCTGCACGGATCAGGACGATCTGGGACCAGCCGTAGAGAAACGCCGCCGGTCGTCCCCAGCCTTCGCGAAGGTAGACATATAACCCCCCGGTCTCGGGCATCGATGCCGACAGCTCGGCAAATGCCAGCGCACCGCACAAGACAATGAGACCGCCGATCACCCACACCGCGAGCATGAACATCGGATCGGGCACTCTCGCGGCAATACTGGCCGGCGTCCGGTAGATGCCACCTCCGATTGTGATACCGATGACGATGCCGATAGAGCTCCAGAGACCGAGACGACGGGGGAGCGCGGGCATGTGTCGGGAAATATAATTGAAAGATGGCCCCGCGCACAGGCCTCGTCGGATCCAACATCCTCCACTACCACGTCGTTGACCGCCTCGGTGCAGGCGGAATGGGCGAAGTCTATCTAGCGGAGGACACGCGTCTCGGCCGTCAGGTGGCCCTGAAGTTCCTCCCTTCGGCCGATACGGCGGACGATGAAGCCCGCGCCCGGCTGGTGCGGGAAGCGCAGGCGGCGGCGCTGTTGCGCTCACCGCACATTGCCGTCACCTACGACCTACTCGAGCACGACGAAGCGCTCTTCATCGCGATGGAATACGTACAAGGCGAGCTGCTGTCGGCCCGCGTCGCTCGAGGGCCGCTCTCGCTCTCCGATACGCTCGACATCGGCCTGCAAGTGGCGGACGCGCTGGATGAGGCGCACGGTCATGGCATCGTCCATCGCGACATCAAGAGCTCCAATCTCATCCTGACGCCGAGGCACCTCGTGAAGGTGCTCGACTTCGGTCTGGCCAAGTTCGGCCGCAGCGCGCGGCCCGACGAAGTGCAGACCATGGCCAACGTGACGATGCCGGGGTCGATGCTGGGGACGCTGAACTACATGTCACCCGAGCAGCTGGCCGGCTCGATCGTGGATCACCGCACCGATCTGTTCTCGCTCGGCGTCGTCGTCTACGAGATGCTCACGGGGCGGATGCCGTTTTCGGGGAACAGCCTCGCCGAAATCGCGGACAAGATTCTCCATCACGAGCCCGACGCCGTCGCCCGCTACAACTACGAGGTGCCGGCCGAGCTCGAGACCATCGTCCGCAAGTCGCTGGAGAAGGTGCCGGACTATCGGTATCAATCCGCGCGCGAGCTCTACATCGATCTGTTCAACGTCCGGCGTCGCCTCTCGAACGGCGGCGACTCGTCGCATCGTCATTCGTGGCGTGGGCCGATCGACTTCTCCGACGCCGCCTCGCCGATGCCGATGCGGCCGCCGCCGACGTCGCGATCGGGCTCCGCCCTGGAAGGGATGGGCCAGCGATCGATTGCGGTCCTGTCGTTCACCAATATCACCGGCGACGCCGGCGACGATTGGATCGGGCAGGGCATTGCCGAGACGCTGACGGCGGACCTGAAGCACGTCGAGGGCGTGTCCGTCATCCCGCGCGAGCAGATCTTCGATCAGCTCCGGACGTTCAGTGGCGTCGGCCGTGCCTTGGACGAGCGTCAGGCCATCGACCTGGGGCGCCGCGTCGGCGCGTGGTGGGTCCTCTCCGGCGGCTATCAGCACATGGGCCCCCGCGTGCGGGTGACCGCGTACGTCATCGAGGTCTTGAGCGGGCGCCTGGTGAATACGGTCAAGCTCGACGGCACCATCGAGCAGATCTTCGAGCTGCAGGACGACCTCGTGCGACAGATCGCGCAGGGCTTGAATCTCGGCATCGAAGCGGAACAGATGATGGAGGCGTCGAAGGGCGAGACGAAGTCGGTCGACGCCTACCAGGCGTTCTCGCGCGGGATGCTCAACCTGCGTCTCGCCAGCCGCGATTCGCTGGAGCGGGCCATCGCGCTCTTCGAGCGTGCGCTCGAAATCGATCCGAACTACGCCGAAGCGATCGCGGGTCTGGGCGGCGCCTACAACTTGAAGGCGCAGTTCTTGAGCATCGAAGGGCTCAACGCCAAGGCGATCGCGTTGCTGCGCCGCGCGCTGGAGATCAACCCGTCGCTCGTCGAAGCGAAGACGCGTCTGGGGATGGCGCTGCTGGCGGAGCGCAGCGTCGACGAGGCGATCGCGACGTTGAAGGAAGCTGTGGCCCAGCAACCCGACGACGCGCAGGCGCACGGGTTCCTGGGGCGCGCCTATTGGGTGGGACGCGGGCAGGTGCTGGAGGCGATTCAGCAGCTGGAGGAGTCAGTCACTCTCAATCCTGAGGCCGGCTATGCCTACTTGCAGCTTGCCTCCCTCTACGCAATGAGCGGCGCGTTGGAGAGCGCGGAGCGTGCGGCCAAGGCGGCCATCGCGCTGCAAGAGCAAGCGATGTCGGGCGCACAAGGGATCCTCGTCGTGGGTGCGCACTCGCGGCTGGGCTACGCGTACTACCTGGCCGGGCAGTACGACCAGGCCATCGCCGAATATCGTCGAGAGCTGGAGTTCATGTCCGCGGGCGATCACCTGCTGCGCGACCGCACGGTCATCGAGTTGCACGTCAAGCTCGCGACGGCGTTCTACCGCAAGGGACAGAAGCAGGACGCGCAGCTGCACGGGCAGCGCGCGAAACAGGCGTTCGACAATCGGCTGACGATGGGCGCCGACGATCCCTTCACCCGCTACTACATGGCGACGATGTTCGCGGTGAAGGGCGACGCCGAGTCCACGGCCTCCCATCTCGAACGCTCGTTTGCCGCGCTTCCGGCCCTGACCGCGTGGCGCCTGGTGCGCGATCCCGACTTCGAGACGGTGCGCGATCATCCGTCGCTCGCGAAATTCGTGAGCGCCTCGCCCATCGCGGGGTAAGGCCTGCTACGTACGCCGCGACACCACGGCACCTGTCAATTGCAGAATCGCGAGCGCGAGGACTTTCGTGGCGCTGACCAGGTCCTCCACTCGACAGTACTCATCGGGTTGGTGGGCTTGCTCGAGCTCGCCGGGACCGTAGGCGACGCAATGCGGCACGCCGGCGATGCGCGTGACGTGCTTGTGATCGTAGGTGCCCGGGCTGGCCACGCGGATGGCCTTTCTGCCAAGCACGCGATCCACGCTGGCCTCGATCGCCGCGATCACCGGCGAATCGTCTGGTGTGCGCACCGGGTGGACGATCATCAGGTCCCTCAGCGTGTACTGCACACGTGGCATTCGCGCGCGTACGCGATTGAGCACTGTTTCGATCTCGCGCCTCGTGTCGTCGAAGCCCTCTTCGAGCAGAAACCGGCGATCGAACACCGCGCGGCAGACGTCGGCGACGCACGGTGTCTGGATGCCGTCCACGGGCTGTCCGCCGAAGATGCCGTTGACGTTGAGCGTGGCTTGACGCGCGCCGTCAGGGACGACCGGTACGGCCGTGCGACGTGAGGCGAGCAGCGGCAGCAGCTCCTCGCGCAGGACTTGCAGCAGGTGGCCGATACCGTCGATCGCACTGACGCCGAGAAACGGCATGCTGCCATGCGCGATGTGCCCGCGCGCCGCCACCTCGAACCAGTAGACGCCGCGATGGCCGATGCACACGCGATCGACGTTCAAGGGCTCGGGGATGATGCAGTAGTCGGTGCGCATCGACGACAATCGTCCGTGCTCGGCGAGCCACGCGACGCCGGCGAAGCCGCCGCTCTCCTCGTCCACCGTGCCGCTCACTTCGATGGTGCCGGGCACTGGCACGCCCGCGCGTCGAATCGCCTCCGCGGCGAACGCGGCCGCCGCGATGCCAGCCTTCATGTCGCAGGCGCCCCGCCCGTAGATCTTCCCGTCCTGCACCACGCCGCCGAAGGGATCGAGCGTCCACCCCTCTCCGGCGGGGACGACGTCGAAGTGTCCATTCAAGTGAATGGTTGGGCGCGTGCTGATGCCGTGGCGTGTGCCGACGACGTTGAGGCGTGGATATCGAGTCGTGTGCTCGGGTCGACCTTCGGCGGCGAAGTACTCGATGTCGAACCCCAGTGCGGCGAGCTGATTGCCGATCAGCCGCGCGCACGCCTCGTAGTAATCGCCCGGGGGATTCACCGTGGGAATGCGAATCATCTCCGCGGTGAAGGCGACGGCTTCGTCCGCGGCGCGCTCCACTTCGAGCAACACGCGGTCAATCAAAGCGGCGGCGGTCATCGTGAAGGGATATCATCGCTTAATCGGGACTGCGGAGGTCCGAACATGCGTGTGCCCGTCACAGCGCTTGGCCTTCTATTGATGATATCGGTCGCCGAGATCGACGGCCAGACCGATGAGAATCGGACGCTGACCGCCGTCGCGGGCATCAAGGTCGGCCATCACACCCTGACCGAACGGCCGACGGGCTGCACCGTGATCCTCGTCGACGGCGACGGGGCCGTGGGCGGCGTGTCGCAGCGTGGCGGCGCGCCGGGCACGCGTGAGACCGACTTGCTCGATCCCGCCAACCTGGTCGACAAGGTCAACGCCGTCGTGCTCTCGGGTGGCAGCGCGTTCGGCCTCGATGCCGCGAGCGGCACGGTCCGGTGGCTTGAAGAGCACGATATCGGATGGGACGTGCGCATCGCGAAAGTGCCGATCGTGCCCGCCGCGATCCTGTTCGACTTGCCCGTGGGTGGGAAGCCGAAGATTCGTCCAACCGCCGACTGCGGCTATCGTGCGGCCGAATCGGCCTCGTCGGCTGTCGTGCGCGAAGGCACCGTGGGCGCCGGGGCGGGAGCGACGGTCGGCAAGAGCGGCGGCCCGGCTCGCTCGATGAAGGCGGGCGTTGGCAGCTACAGCCTCACACTTCCGAACGGTCTGAGCGTCGGCGCGATCGTCGCCGTCAACGCCGTGGGGGACATCATCGATCCCGACACCGGCAAGGTCGTCGCCGGCGTGCGCAATCCCGACGGCACGTTCGCCGATGCGCGCACCATCCTTCGGACCGGGCAGACAGCCGCGCGTCCGCGTCCGGGCGAGAACACGACCATCGGCCTCGTCGCCACGAACGCGAGGCTCACCAAAGCGCAGGCGAATCGCCTTGCGCTGATGGCCGACGATGGGTTCGCGCGGGCGATCTTTCCGTCGCACACGCAAGGCGATGGCGACACGGTGTTCGCGCTCGCGACCGGCCAATGGGAGGGCGAGGTCAACATCACGCAGATTGGCGCGCTTGCGGCCGACGTCATGGCCCGGGCGATTGTCCGCGCGGCCACCGAAGCGACGGGCCTTCCCGATCTCCCCGCCGCTCGAGATCTCAAACGCTAGACGTCTTGAAAGGTCGGAGGCCACACCATGAATCAGGTTTCTTCGACGAGTTTTCAGGACGTCTTGTCCCGCGGAGCGGGGCAAGCCGATACTGTTTCTAGCGAGGCGGAGCCTCAAGTGCTCCTTTTCTGGGGGTCTGAGGCGCAGCCTCGCTAGCGTGAACACGTCGCTAGTATTGCTGCTGCTGTATTCCGTCGCGCTGATGGCGCTCGGTCTGTGGATTGGGCGGCGCGTCCGTGGCGCGCGCGATTTTTTCGTAGCCGGTCGCGCACTCGGTCCCGGCTTGCTGTTCTCGACCTTGCTGGCGGCGAACATCGGTGCCGGCTCCACCGTGGGCGCGACGGCGCTCGGCTATCACGATGGTCTGTCGGCCTGGTGGTGGGTGGGCAGCGCCGCCATCGGATCCGTCGTGCTGGCGATGTGGGTCGGCCCGGCGATATGGCGCCTGGCGGTTCGCCACGATCTGCGCACGGTCGGCGACTACCTCGAGCTTCGGTACAGCGCGAGCGTGCGCGGTCTCGTCGCGGTGTCGCTGTGGCTCGCCTCGCTTGCCGTGCTCGCCAGCCAGCTCATAGCGATGTCGACGATTTTGTCCGTGGTCGCGGACGCGCCGAAATGGCTGGGGTGTACGATTGGCGGCGCGATCGTCACCGCCTATTCGTCGGCGGGCGGCCTCAAGGCCGGGGCGTGGGTCAACGTGGTCCAGCTCACCGTCAAGATGACCGGCTTCGCCATCGCCCTGCCGCTCGCGCTCTCGGCGGTGGGTGGATGGTCGGCGGTGGCCTCGCTGACGCCGCCCGCGCCCGACTACTGGAGCTTCTGGTCGGGTGGCAGCTCGGGCGTGATCTACCTTGCGCTGCTCGCGCCCGGATTCTTCGTTTCGCCTGGGATTCTTCAAAAGGTCTTTGGCGCACGTGACGAACGTGCCGTCCGTCTCGGCGTGGGGCTCAACGCGCTCGGCCTCTTTCTGTACGCGATCGTTCCCGTCGTGCTCGGCATGGTGGCGCGCGTGCGCTTCGGCGACCTCGAGCGACCGGATCTCGCGCTCCCGATGATCCTCGCGCAGGGGCTCCCCCTGGCCATCGGCACCTTGGGGCTTGCCGCGGTGTTCTCCGCCGAGCTCAGCGCCGCGGACGCCGCCTTGTTGATGCTGACGACGACGCTTTCGCAGGACCTGTACAAGCGATTCGTCGATCCGTCGGCGGACGAGGGGCGCGTGCTGCAAATCGCGCGCGTGACGACGGTCGTCGCCGGCGCCATTGCGACGGCCATCGCCATCGTGTCACCGTCCGTCGTGCAGACCCTGACGATCTTCTATGCGTTGCTGAGCGTCAGTCTGTTCATGCCGATCGTCGGCGGGTTGTATGTCAGGTCTGCCGGCAGCGCGCACGCGCTGGCGGCTATCGTGTTCGGTGTGGTGACGATGCTCGTTGCCCACGTGTCGACCGATGGCAGAGGCATCGGCATCTGGACGCCGGCGCTGCTCGGCAACCTGGCGGCAATCGCAGGCTTTGCGGTGATGATTGCTTTGCAGGCGTGGGGTCCGCCTTTAGGCGGACCTGGTCCGGCTAAAGCCGGACCCCACGATTGAGGCTAAAGCCGGACCCCACGACGGACGCTGACGGAGGGTAGATGACGGACATGTTCGCGCTAAAGGGAAAGGTCGTTGCGGTTATCGGCGCAGGCGCTGGCATTGGTGAGGCGGTGGCGCTGGCGGTCGGTGCACAGGGTGCGCACGTCGCCTGCTTCGACATCAACGAGGTGAACGCCGCGGCGGTGGCGGCGAAGATCGCCGCCGGCGGTGGGTCCGCACAGCCTGGCGTGATGGATCTGGTCGACGAGGCGCAAGTGGAGGCCGGTCTCGACGGCCTGGCCGCACAGCATGGCAAGCTCGACGGCCTGGTCTGCACCCCGGCGATCAACGTGCGCAAGCCAATCTTGAAGTATTCGCTCGCCGAGTTCGACAAGGTCGTAGCGCTGAACCTGCGTGGCAACTTCGCCGCGTTGATGACCGCCGGCCGCATCATGACTGCACAGCGCTCCGGCAGCATCGTCCTCTTCTCGTCGATTCGATCGCTCGTGACGGAGCCCGGGCAGTCGGTGTACTCGATGACGAAAGCCGGGATCCTCCAATTGGCGAAGACCGCGGCGGTCGAGTGGGGCGCCCTCGGCGTCCGCGTGAACGCGATTGGACCGGGCGTAGTCGAGACGCCGCTGACGGCGCCGATCAAAGCGAATGCGGAGTGGTATCAGGCCTACGCGATGAAGAACCCGATGCACCGCTGGGCGCAGCCGTCGGAGATGGCCGGACCGACGGTGTTCCTGTTGTCCGATGCGGCCAGCTACGTCACCGGCACCATCATCTACGCGGACGGCGGGTGGCTGGCCGCTGACGGCCGCTTCACGCCCCCCGGGATGTGACGCATGGCTCAAACCCGTTATCGCATCGCCGTCATCCCCGGAGACGGTATCGGTCAGGAAGTCACGCCCGCGGCGATGCGGGTGCTGGAGGCGGTCACGCAGCGCGCGGGCATTGCGCTGGACAGCATCGAGTATCCGTGGGGCTGCTCGTTCTATCGCGAGACGGGCCGCATGATGCCGGAAGACGGCCTCGCCCGGCTGCGCGACGCCGAGGCCATCTACCTGGGCGCGATCGGCCATCCATCGGTGCCGGATCACGTCTCTGTCTGGGAGCTCATCCTGCCGATTCGGCAGCGGTTCGAGCAATACATCAATCTGAGGCCGATGCGGCTGCTACCCGGCGTCCGGTGTCCGCTGACCGGACGCACGGCCGCGGACATCGACATGGTGTGCGTGCGCGAGAACAGCGAGGGTGAGTACGCGGGCGTTGGCGGGCGCGTGTATCGCGGGACGCCACACGAGATGGCCGAGCAGACCGGCATCTTCACGCGCAGCGGCACCGAGCGCGTGGTCCGCTACGCGTTTCGTCTGGCCCACTCGCGGTCGCGCAGGCTGTTGGCGAGCGCCACGAAGTCGAACGCGCTGCAGCACTCGATGGTGCTGTGGGACGAGGTCGTCGAGCACATCGCGCCCGAGTTTCCCGAGGTCACCGTGAAGAAATACCACGTGGATGCCCTGGCAGCGCGGATGGTCACGCATCCCGACACCCTCGACGTCATCGTCGCGTCGAATCTCTTCGGCGACATCCTGACCGACTTGGGTGCCGCGGTCTCGGGCAGCCTCGGTGTGGCGCCGGGCGCCAACCTCAATCCGGAGCGGCGTCACCCGTCGATGTTCGAGCCGATCCACGGCTCCGCGCCAGACATCGCCGGCAAGGGGATCGCGAACCCGATCGGCGCGATTTGGGCGGGCGCGCTGATGCTGGATCACCTCGGTCATCGCGATCTGCACGATGTCATCGTCGCGGCGATCGAGCGCGTGCTGTCGAAGGGCGAGGTCAAGACACCCGACCTCGGCGGGAGCCACACGACCGTCGATGTGGCGACGGCGATTGCCGAGGAAGCCGCGTCCGTGTCACCGGCGTGACCGCTGAACGTGATGCGGGTTTGCTAGTGTAGGCCACCAACGGCGGCGTGAAGGCGTGTGCGTCGGAGGAGGTCGGCCATGAAGCGAGTCATGAAGCGATGCTGTGTCTGCGTGGTCCTATGTCTCCAGCTCCTGCTGCCGATGGCGGCGCTGGCACAGGCTGCCGGTCAGATCAACGGCGTCGTCACCGACGCGTCCGGTGGTGTGCTGCCCGGCGTATCGATCGAGGTCACGAGCGTGGCGACGGGCGCCGTGCGCACGGCCGTGACCGGCGCCGATGGCGCGTACACGATTCCTCTGCTGCAGCCGGGTGACTACAACGTCAGAGCGTCACTCTCCGGCTTTCGCAGCGCGTTGCGCGAAGCGGTGCGCGTCACGGTCACGGAGACCGCACGCGTCGCCTTTGCGCTCGAGGTCGGTCAGGTTACCGAGACCATCACCGTGGTCGCGGACCAGACGCTGGTCGAGACGGCGAACGCGACGCGCGGCATCGTCATCGACGCCAAGACGATCGTCGATCTGCCCCTGAACGGCCGCAACTTCACCCAGCTCGGCATGACGATTCCGGGCGTCCTTGCGCCGCCGTCAGGTCTCGGTGGTCAAGCCGGTGACGCGACACCGGGCGGCTTCGGCAACGTCACGGGCGGCTTCAACGTCAACGGCATGCGCAATCAGTCCAACAACTTCCTGCTGGACGGCGCGACCAACAACGACACGTTCAACACCGGCTTCGTGCTCCGTCCGCCTCCCGAAGCGATTCAAGAGTTCAAGATTCTCACGCACGCGTTCGGCGCCGAGTATGGACGCAACGCCGGTTCCGTCGTGAACGTCGTCACCAAATCGGGCAGCAACACGCTGTCGGGTGCGGCCTGGGAGTTCAATCGCGACGACTCACTACAGGCGAGGAATTTCTTCGCGCCGGCGGATCAGCCCAAGCCGGTGCTGCGGCAGAACCAATTCGGTGGCGCGCTTGGCGGCCCGCTCGTCAAGAACCGTCTCTTCGGCTTTGGCTACTACGAAGGCTATCGGAACGATAGCGGGATCACCAACAACATGGCCGTGTTGTCCGACGCGCAGCGCCGCGGCGATTTCTCGGCTCTGTCCACGCCGATTCGCGATCCACTGACCGGTCAGCCGTTCCCCGGCAACGTCATCCCGGACGGTCGTCTCAGCCCCGTGGCGCGTCAGCTCATGAACGACTTCATCCCTCCGGCTAACTCCGCAGGGAACCGATATATCACCTCGCCAACCGTGACCGACGATCGCGATCAGTTCGGCATGCGCTTCGATTATCAGTTGTCCACCGCCCAGTCGCTGCTGGTGCGCTACATGCGCAGCGAGACGGAGCGATCCAGGCCACGCATCGTGTCAGCCGCCGACCAGCGGGCGCTGGCCACGCTGCAGGACCTCATGGTCTCGCACAACCATGTCTTCAGCTCGAACGTCATCAACCAGGCCCGCTTCGCGGTCAACCGCATCTCGGCGAACCCGGAGGTCACGAGCGGACTGAGTCCGCGTGACTACGGCATCAACCTGCCGAACACGAACCCGGCCGCGGTGGGCTTGCCGTCCATCGCCCTTCAAGGGCTCCTTGGCCCTGCGGGAACGCCGGTCAGCCAGGTCGCGTTCCTGGGTGACGTGCAGCAGCCGTTCGTCGATCGCATCAACCACGTCTGGCAGATCGCCGACGACTTCACCTGGATCAGAGGGCGGCACTCGTTGAAGTTCGGCGGTGATGTTCGCCGCGAGGCGATGCGCATCGCGTTCATCAATCGGCCGAACGGCGACTTGACGTTCAGCGGGGGAATCACCGGCAATGCCGCGGCCGACTTTCTGCTAGGACTGCCCGCGCAGGTCCGTGCCACGACGACACAGGCGATTCAGGACGGCTACGGCTGGCTCTTCGCCGGCTACGCGCAGGACGAGTTTCGCCTCACGCCGCAGTTGACGCTCAGTCTGGGCCTTCGATACGAGTTGCCGTTGCCGTTCATCGACAAGAACGATGCGATCAGCGGCTTCCGCACCGGCGCGCAGTCGCAGGTGTTCCCGAATGCGCCCACGGGTCTGGTCTATCCTGGCGACACGGGCGTGCCGCGCGGCGTCGTGCCGACCGACAAGAACAACCTCGCGCCACGATTGGCCGCGGTGTGGGATCCGTTTGGCGATGGCAAGACGAGCATCCGGACGGCCTTTGGCGTTTTCTACGACGCACTGGCCGGTCAGGGCGACTTCTTCCAAAGCGGCGTGCTGTCCCCGCCGTTCACACCGCTGGTGGAGTTGAACACGCCGACGCCGATCACGCTGGCCGATCCGCTCGCCGCCGTGGCCGGTCCGCCCAATCCGTTTCCTGGGAACCTGACGATCATCGGCTGGGGCGATCAATTCGAATCGCCGTACGCGTATCACTTCAACGTCGGTGTGCAGCGACAGATTGGCTCGACCATCGGCGTCGAAGTCGCGTACGTCGGCTCACGCGGGTTCCACCTGCCGATCTTCATGGAGGTGAACCCCGGCGTGTTCGTGCCAGGTCAGACCATGCAGGGGCCGCGCGTCATGCCGGCGTTCTCGCTGGTGCGCCCGACGTTCTCGGCGGCCAGGTCGTGGTTCGACTCGCTGCAAGCCAGCGCGCGCATGCTCCCGACGCGTGGGCTGAACTTGCTCGCGTCGTACACCTTGGGGAAGGCGACCGATCACGTGTCCGGGCTCAACATCGGCGGGGAGACGAGGCCCGTCCTGCCGGTCGCGCAAGGCGACGAGGCGAGCCTCGAGCGCGCCCTGGAGCTCGAGAAAGGACCGGCGCTGTTCGATGCGCGGCATCGCTTCGTCATCAGCTTCGGCTACGAGCTTCCACGCCTCGAGGATCGCGCCGCGCTGGTGCGGTACGTCGCCGGCGGATGGCAGGTGAACGGCATCTATCAGGCGCAGACCGGCTTTCCATTGACCGTGACCCGTGGCGCCGTGCTGGACATTCGCTATCAGACCTGGCGCCCTGACGTGACGTGCGATCCGAACAACGGTCCCAAAACGACGTCGCAGTATTTCGATACGAGCTGTTTCGCCCTGCAGTCCCTGGCGCAGACGGGGGAGCGGCCCGGAAACGCGGGACGCAACACGGTCCGCGGACCGGGGTTCCAGCGCACCGATCTGTCCATCTTCAAGCACTTCGATTTCGCGGGACGTCATCGCATCCAGGTGCGCCTCGAGACGTTCAACCTGTGGAATCAGGAACGTTTCGGCCAGCCCAGCGGCACCTTCGGCGCGGCGACCTTCGGACAGATCACGACCGCCGAGGACGGTCGCATCATTCAACTCGGGCTGAGATACAGCTTTTAGAGTTTTCCACAGCCTCGCAATTTTCTCGAAGGGGTCTGACCCCGATCAAAATCATGGATCGTCGACAATTTCTGGGTCACGCGGTTGGTGGCATTGCAACGATCGCCACACCAGCCCGCGCCTGGGGATCTCAGGCGCCCGCGGTGGTGACGTCGGATCGCGTGCGTCCTCGAATCGACTACAGCGTGGCGTCCGGCGATCCGTCGGGTAACCGCGCCATTGTCTGGGCGCATGTCGATCGTCCGTCGCGGCTTCTGGTCGAGTACTCGACGACGGATTCGTTTGCGAACGCGCGGCGCGTCACCGGACCGATGGCGACGCTCGAAACCGGCCTGACCGCGCGGGTGGCCATCGGCGATCTTTCACTTGGGCAAGACGTTTTTTACCGCGTCCGGTTCGAGGATCCGAGCGATCCGCGTATCGTGAGCGCGCCGGAAGTCGGGCGCTTCCGCACCGCGCCGAGCGCGGATCGTCCGGTGCGCGTGGCCTGGACCGCCGATACCGTCGGACAAGGATGGGGCATCGATGCCTCGCGCGGCGGCATGACGCTGTTCGAGACGATGCGAGCGGCGAATCCGGACCTGTTCATCAACGTCGGCGACACCATCTACGCCGATCAGCCGCTGCGGGAATCCGTGACGCTCGACGATGGCACGGTGTGGCGGAACGCGATGACGCCGGCAAAGGCCAAGGTGGCCGAGACGCTGGACGAATTCCGCGGCAACCATCTCTACAACCGACTCGACGAGCACTATCGCCGCTTTGCCTCGGAAGTCGGCCAGATCGCGATGTGGGACGATCACGAGACGCGCGACAACTGGTATCCGACGCAAGTGCTCGGGGACCAGTCGCCGTATCATGAGAAGCGCGTATCGGTGCTGGCCGCGCGTGGACGACAAGCCTTTCTCGAGCACTATCCCATCGCGCTCGAACGGGCGGGGGAGACCCGGATCTTTCGCAGGGTGCCATTCGGACCGCTCATCGAGGTCTTCGCACTCGACATGCGGACCTACCGTGGACCGAACGGCGAGAATCGACAACGCGCGATGAACGCCGACACCGCGTTTCTCGGGTCGGCGCAGTTGCAGTGGTTGGCGGATGCCTTGGCTTCGTCACACGCCGCGTGGAAGATCGTCGCCGCCGATATGCCACTCGGCCTCGTTGTCGGCCATCAACCCGGCTTTCACGAAGCCGTGTCCAATGGCGACGGCGGTCCGCCGCTCGGGAGGGAGCTCGAGATTGCGGGCTTGTTGAAGACGCTGAAGGAGCGCCATGTGGTCAACGTCGTGTGGATCACGGGCGACGTCCACTACTGTGCCGCGCATCACTACGATCCGGCACGCGCGACGTTCACGGACTTCATTCCGTTCTGGGAGTTCGTGGCCGGTCCCGCGCACGCTGGGACGTTCGGCCCCGCGCCGCTGGACGCGACGTTCGGCCCCGAGGTGCGCTTCAGCGGCGTGCCACCCGACCTTCCCGCGAATCGTCCCCCGAGCGCGGGACTGCAGTTCTTCGGCGTCCTCGAAGTGGAACCGAAGACGCGCGGCCTGACCGTTGCCCTCGTCAACGCCGCAGGTCAGCGCGTGTTTTCGACGGAGCTGTCGTCCACCCGCGCGTAGGCGCGTAGGGGCGGCTCGCGAGCCGCCCTACAACCGCCAGAATTCACCACCTTTCGCCTGGTGTTCGTGTAGAATTGCACGGGAATGCCTATGGCGGCGGACGCATCGAAACAGCTGCTGGCCCTGGCAGAGCGGAAAGACCTCGCGCTCCATCACGCGCTCGAGTCCCTTGCACCGGGCTTGCCTCGCCAAAAGGCGCTGGAGGCCGTGCGAGCCCCGGCAGGGCTGACCGAGCGGCCAGACAATCCTGAGGCCGTCGTGACGGCGGTGCGGCGGCTCGCACCCGTCGAAGCTGCGTACGCGCCTTACCCGGATGCGCTCGACACGCGTCTGCGGGCCGTCCTCGAAGAGCATGGCGTCCGCCAGCTCTACACGCATCAGGCCGAGGCCTTTCAGGCGATCGCCTCCGGACACGACATCGTCGTCACCACGCCGACGGCATCAGGCAAGACGCTCTGCTACAACCTGCCCGTCCTGGATTCGATCCTGAAGGATCCGTCGACGCGCGCCCTGTATCTGTTCCCGACGAAAGCGCTCGCCCAGGACCAGATGGCGGAGCTGCACGAGCTGACCGGTCTGCTCGGCGAGGCGGGCAACGACGCGATTGGCGTGCACACCTACGATGGCGACACGCCGCAGGATGCACGGCGCTCGATTCGGACGCGCGCGCATGTCGTGCTGAGCAATCCCGACATGCTGCACTCGGGCATCCTGCCGCATCATCCGCGCTGGTCGAAGCTCTTCGAGAACTTGAAGTTCATCGTCATCGACGAGCTGCACGCGTATCGTGGCGTGTTCGGCAGTCATCTCTGCAATGTGCTGCGTCGACTGCAGCGCGTCTGCCGGCACTACGGATCGCAGCCGCGCATCGTGTGTTCGTCGGCGACGATTGCGAACCCGCGCGAGCTGGCGGAACGGTTGACGGAGCGGCCGTTCGTTCACATCGAGAAGAGCGGCGCGCCGCGCGGCGAGAAGTTCTTCGTCATTGTCAACCCACCGATCGTCAACCGCGAGCTCGGCATCCGGCGGTCGTATCTCGCCGAGGCCAGGCGGGTGGCGGGCGAGTTCCTCCGCCGCCAGCTGCAGGTCATCGTGTTCGCGCAGAGTCGGCTGTCCACGGAGATTCTGACCACCTACCTGAAAGAAGATTTCGAGGATCTTCCTGGCATGCCGGAGAAGATCCGAGGCTACCGCGGCGGGTATCTGCCGATGCGGCGGCGCGAGATCGAGCGAGGGCTGCGCGAGGGGCTCGTGCGCGGTGTCGTGTCCACCAACGCGTTGGAGCTCGGCATCGACATCGGCGCGCTGGATGTGTCGGTGATGGCGGGCTATCCCGGCACGATTGCCG
>DAINCF010000101.1:0-16615 GCA_036732565.1 Vicinamibacterales bacterium | reverse complement strand
CTGTGCAGAGGGGCATGCTTACTGAGGAAGCCGGTGATCCCCAGATCTCGGACCAGGAGATTTTGTCCATATTTGGTCAAACAACAGAAACAACGCCCTTGTCTCGTCGTGACGCCATACGAGCCGTGGCTCAGCGGGTCGGGATGGCTCCAAGAGACGTCTACAGGGCCCTGGAGCGAGCCAAGAATATTGGTCATTTAACATAAATTGGTCATGGTTGCGATCCTTGACCGGAATCGAGGCACTTTGTTAAGGTTGCGGCGACTTCCAGCCCATGAACAAGGCGGGCGAGCGTCACGGCATGGCAAAATACCAGCGTCGGACCGCAGCCGCCGGGAGCGGGTCTTCTCGCTCGGCGCCGAAGCGCGCGCGCGCGCGTCCTCCCATCCCGGTGGCACCGCCAGCGGGAGCGGCCGATCCCTCACCGCCGCAGGAGGATATCCACAAACGACAGAGCTACTTAGAGGCGGTCGTGGTCTACGAGGCGGGCATTCGCCAGATTCAGGCGCATGATTTCGCACGCGCGGCCGACCTCTTGGCCCGGGTCGTCAACGCCTTCCCGCAGGAGCGGGAGCTCTGCGAACGGGCGCGGCTGTACTTGAGCTTGTGTGACCGGCAGCTCCGGCCCGCGGCCGACGAGCCACAATCCCTGGCCGAACGCATCTACGCGGCCACTTTGGCGCTCAACGCCGGTCAAGTCGAACGCGCGATCGCCTTCCTCGGAAGCGTGCTGCGGGAAGATTCGCGCAACGATCAGGCCCTGTACATGCTCGCCAGCGCGTACGCGCAACGCGGGGACCTCCAAGTCGCGATACCCTATCTGAGGCAGGCCATCGAGTCGAACCCGGACAACCGTGTCCTGGCACGCGTCGATCCGGACCTGGCAGGCCTTCGCGCCGAGGACACCATTGCCGCCTTGCTCGCATCGCCGCCGTTCCGACCGGACGGCGACCCCAAGCGTCCCATCCGCACCCGCAGCGCCCGCTGAGCGTGGCTTGCGTCGTGTAGCGCAGCCCTTGGGGCCTGCTCCGTATGGCGCTGCGGACGTGGCAGACGTGAAGGCCTGCGCTACGTACATCGAGTCTGTGGAATGAACGATCTGCACGTTGTAGTCCTGGCTGCGGGCAAGGGCACGCGGATGAAGTCGCAGACCCCCAAAGTGCTGCACCGCATCGCCGGGCGGCCGCTCATCGATTGGGTCCTGCAGACGGCGGCGGGCCTCTCCCCCGCCACGACCACCGTGGTCGTCGGCTACCAGGGGGAGATGATTCGCGACCACGTGTCATCCGCAACCGGGCCGCTCAACGCGCAAATCGTCGTGCAGGAGCCGCAGCTCGGCACCGGACACGCGCTGCTACAGGTCGAGCCGGTCCTCCAGCATCGTGAAGGCGTCGTGCTGATGCTCTCGGGTGACGTGCCGCTGCTGAAGATCGACACGCTGCGGCAACTCCTCAGCGCCCACGCGGCGCGCGACGCCGCAGCCACCGTGCTGACGACAATCGTCGATCGGCCGTACGGCTACGGGCGCATCGTCCGCGCGAACGGCGAGATCACCCGCATCGTCGAGGAGCGCGACGCCACGCCGGCGCAGCGTGAGATCAAAGAGATCAACGCCGGCATCTACGCGTTCGCGCTGGGGCCGCTGTTCGATGCGCTCAGGAGCATTGGCGTCGAAAACGCCCAAGGGGAGTACTACCTGCCGGATCTCGTCGCGGTCTATCGCCGACGACGACGGACGGTGGCGACGGTGACAGTGGAGCAGGCGAGCGAGGTTCGCGGCGTGAACAGCCGCAGCGAGCTTGCAGAGGTCAGCACCATGGTACGGCAACAGAAGAACGAAGAGCTGATGGCGGCGGGCGTGACGCTGGTCGATCCTGCGACCACCTATATCGATGCCGATGTCGAGGTGGGCGCCGATACGGTCATCCATCCCTGCGTGTTTCTCGAAGGCTCCACGCGCGTTGGCGCGGCGTGCGAGATTCACGCCGGCGCTCGTCTGATCAACACGCAGGTCGGCGATCGGGCCGTCGTCAAGAACTACTCGGTCGTGACCGACTCGGAGATTGGTCCCGGCGCCATCGTCGGCCCGTTCGCGCATCTTCGTCCCGGCTCGCGGGTGATGGAGCAGGCGCATGTCGGCAACTTCGTGGAGCTGAAGAAGACCACGCTCGGCGCCGGGTCGAAAGCCAATCATCTGAGCTACCTCGGCGACGCCACGATCGGCGAGCGTGTGAACGTCGGCGCCGGCACCATCACGTGCAACTACGACGGCGAGCGGAAGAGCCAAACGATTATCGAGGACGGGGCTTTCGTCGGCAGTGACGCGACGCTGGTCGCGCCGGTGACCATCGGCAAGGGCTCGTACATCGCCGCGGGATCGACGATCACGGCGAATGTGCCGGAAGGCGCGCTCGGCATCGCGCGTAGTCGTCAAGCGAACAAGGCTGATTGGGTCGCCAGGCGAGCGGCCGTGAAGTCAGCGCCTGTAACGTCCGAAAAGTAGCTTGCCCCCTGCGCGAGCGGAGCAAGTCGAAGGCATATATGTGCGGCATCATCGGCTACCTCGGTCCTAAACCTGTCGTGCCTGTCCTCATCGAAGGGCTCAGGCGACTCGAGTATCGCGGCTACGATTCCGCGGGCGTCGCCGTGGTCACCGATCACGGCGTCGACATTCGCCGCAGCGCGGGAAAGCTGGCGAATCTCGAGCACGTGA
Organism: Vicinamibacterales bacterium; assembly: GCA_036732565.1. Taxonomy (GTDB): domain Bacteria; phylum Acidobacteriota; class Vicinamibacteria; order Vicinamibacterales; family UBA2999; genus JAIVJN01. The sequence goes on along the minus strand of DAINCF010000101.1, from coordinate 13,902 downwards.
TCAACGGCTCGCCGCTCGATGGCGCCTACGGCCTTGGCCACACGCGATGGGCGACGCACGGGCGACCGACGGAAGAGAACGCGCACCCGCATCGCGATTGCTCCGGCCGCATCGTTGTCGTCCACAACGGCATCATCGAGAACTACCTGGACCTGAAGCGCGAGCTGCAGTCGCAGGGGCACCGCTTCGTCACCGAGACCGATACCGAGGTCGTCGCGCACCTGGTCGAGCGTGAGTGGAAAGACGATGGCCTCGACGGCGCCGTGCGACGCGCGATGCAGCAACTGCGCGGCCTTTTTGCCATCGTGCTGATTGCATCGCACGATCCGGATAAAATCGTGGCGGTCCGCAATGGCCCGCCGGTCGTCGTCGGCCTGGGCGACGGCGAGTTCGTCGTGGCCTCCGACGTGCCGGCGATTCTGCAGCATACACGTGACGTCGTCTTCCTGGGCGACCGCGAGATGGTCACGGTCACCCGCGGCAATGCGGCGTTCGCCACGCTCGACGGCACGCCGCTGGACCGCGCGCCGCAGCGCGTGACGTGGGATCCGGTCATGGCCGAGAAGGCCGGATACAAGCACTTCATGCTCAAGGAGATCTTCGAGCAGCCGAACGCCGTCCGCGAGACCATCCTCGGCCGCGTCTCGCTGGAATCGAGCCAGGTCTTCCTCGACGAAATGGCGCTGACGACCAAGGACTTTCAAGCCGTCGAGAAAGTGTCGCTGATCGCCTGCGGCACCTCGTGGCACGCCGCGCTGGTGGGGAAGTTCCTCATCGAGGCGCTGGCGCGGATTCCGGTCGAGGTCGATTACGGCTCCGAGTTCCGCTATCGCGATCCGATCGTCGGGGATCGCAACCTGACCGTCGTCATCACGCAGTCGGGTGAGACGGCCGATACCCTCGCCGCGCTGCGCGAGGCAAAAGGCAAGGGCGCTCGGAGCCTCGCCATCTGCAACGTCGTCGGCAGCATGGCGACGCGCGAAGCCGAAGGCACGCTCTACACGCACGCCGGGCCAGAGATTGGTGTGGCGTCGACGAAGGCCTTCACCTGCCAGCTCGTGGCGCTTTACTTGCTCGCCTTGCATCTGGGCCGCGTGCGCGAGGCCTTGAGCACCGATGCCGCGCGCGGGCACATCGAGAACCTGCTGCGGCTGCCGCAGCAGCTCGAGGAGATCCTCAGGAGCGCCAAGCAGATCGAGGAGATCGCGGGTCGGTTCCACACGCGGAAGGACTTTCTGTACCTCGCGCGCGGCATCAACTACCCGATCGCGCTCGAGGGGGCGCTGAAGCTCAAGGAGATCTCGTACATCCACGCCGAGGGCTATCCCGCCGGCGAGATGAAGCACGGACCCATCGCGCTCATCGACGAGCAGATGCCAGTGGTGGCGATCGCGCCCAACGATCACGTCTACGAGAAGATGCTCGGGAACATTCAAGAAGCCAAGGCACGCGGCGGCTGCGTCATCGCGGTGAACACGGTCGGCGACGACACGCTGTGGCGACTGCTCGATGGCAACACCGACTCGATCATCTCCGTCCCACAGGTGGTGCCCACGCTTGCGCCGGTCGCGATCGTGCTGCCGTTGCAACTTCTTGCGTACTACGTCGCCGTGCGTCGTGGCTGCGATGTCGATCAGCCGAGGAATCTCGCGAAGTCGGTCACGGTAGAATAAGGGGGAGTTGGACTTCCTCTCCTCGCTCAATCCGGAACAGCAGCACGCCGTTCGTCAGACAGACGGACCTCTCCTGATTCTTGCGGGCGCGGGTTCCGGAAAGACGCGCGTCATCGCGCACCGCATCGCCTATCTCGTCTCCGAGCAGTTCGCGAAGCCGGACGAACTGCTGGCCGTCACGTTCACGAACAAGGCGGCCGAAGAGATGCGCACGCGCGTCGAAACGCTGCTCGACATGAACTGCCGCGCGATGTGGATCTCGACCTTCCACGCCCTGTGCGCACGCCTGTTGAGACGCGAGGCGCCGAACATCGGACTGTCCCGCGATTTCGTCATCTACGACTCCGCCGATCAGCAATCCGTCGTCAAGCAGCTCATCAAAGAACAGCGACTCGACGACGAGTCGTATCAGCCGCGGGCGGTGCTGTCGCGCATCAGTCATGCCAAGAACCGCATGGAGGGCCCGGACACGTTCGCGAAGAGCTGGAACCCGAAGGACCGGGAGATCGGCAAGCTGTTCGAGGCCTACGTGCGACAGCTCAAGGACGCGAACGCGCTGGACTTTGATGATTTGCTGCTCAAGACCGTCGACCTGTTCCAGGAGCGCCCGCACGTTCGGGAGCGCTACGCCGCCAAGTTCAAGTACGTGATGGTCGACGAGTATCAGGACACGAACCGTCCGCAGTACTTGCTCGTCACGCTGCTTGCCGGGCTTCACCGCAACCTCTGCGTCGTTGGCGATCCCGACCAGTCCATCTACAAGTGGCGCGGCGCCGATCTGCGCAACATCATGGACTTCGAGCACGACTTTCCCGAGACCACGGTCGTGCGTCTCGAGCAGAACTATCGCTCCACCGAGGTCATCCTCGACGCCGCGTCGGCGGTGATCAGCAACAACAAGAACCGCAAGGAGAAGACGCTCTGGACCGATCGCAAGGGCGGCGAGAAGATCGTCTACTTCCGCGGCAACGACGAGCTCGAGGAGGCGGACTTCATCACCCGTACCGCGCGCGTGACGCTGACAGACGACGTGCGGAACACGATGGCGGTGCTGTATCGCACCAACGCCCAGTCGCGCGCGGTCGAGGATGCGCTGCGCCAGGCCAACATCCCCTACGTCGTCCTCGGCGGCGTCGGCTTCTACGAGCGGAAGGAAATCAAGGACGCTTTGAGCTATCTCAAGGTGATCCTCAATCCGCACGATGACGTGGCGGTGCGGCGGATCATCAACGTCCCCGCGCGCGGCATCGGCAAGGGCGTCATGGACGCGGTGGAGCAGATCGACGTCGGCGCGACCGACGATCTGCCGCCGCTCCTGGCCGGTCTCCAGGCCGCGACCTCGTCGAACTCGCTGTGGGCCCGCATCAACGCCGGCATCGATCGGCGAGTGTTTTCTGGCCGTCAGATGGCGTCGTTGACCACCTTTCGCGAGCTGGTCGATGGGCTGGCGGAGATGGCCCGGCGCGAGAGCGTGTCGGTCGCGCTCGGCAAGACCCTGGATCAATCCGGCTACCTTCGCGATCTACGGGAGGAGCGCAGCGAGGAGGCCGAAGCTCGCATCGAGAACCTGGCCGAGCTCGTCTCCGCGGCGCGCGAGTTCGAATCGCGTGAGGATGAACCCTCGCTCGGCTCGTTCGTCGATCGCTTGTCGCTCCTGTCCGACGTCGACAAAGAGAACGGCAAGGGCGACGCACGCGTGCTGATGATGACGCTGCACTCCGCGAAAGGGCTGGAGTTTCCCGTCGTCGTGCTTGCGGGCCTGGAGGAAGGGCTGTTCCCGCATTCGCGTTCGGCCGAAGACGAAGCGGAAATGGAAGAGGAGCGGCGGCTCTGCTATGTAGGGATCACGAGAGCGCGGTCGCGGCTGGTGCTGACCAACGCGGCGAGGCGGCGTGTCTTCGGTGAATACCAGTCGACCGAGCCGTCGCGCTTCATCGAAGAGATCCCCGCGGATCTCGTTCGACAAGAGCTGCCGTCGTACAGTTCGTCGTATCGACCGCCGCGCGGAGGCTGGGAGTTTCGGCCGAATCCATACGGCCGCAAGGGGCCGCGCGGCGACGGCAGCGCCGCGCGCGAGCAGACGGCGGTCTACGCCTACGAGGACGAAGATCAGTCGCCGGTCAACATGACGTTCCGTACGGGCGCCAAGGTGCGACACTCGCAGTTCGGTGTCGGCACCATCGTCACCGTCGAGGAGCTCGATGACGATGTCAAGCTCGTCGTGCGGTTCACGTCAGTCGGACAAAAGACGCTGCGCGCCCGGTACGCAAAGCTTGAGATGGTTGGGCCGCCCTGAAGGGCGGCCCCTGCGAAGACTTCGTCGCGGCCGGCCTTTCGGCCGCCGATCACGCGCCGGTGATCTGCGTGATCACCCATCGCCCTTCGCGCGCCTCGCCACCGAGCTTGCCGACCACGCGCTGCATGGTGACCACCAACGTTTTCTGCGACGTCGGACCGCTGTTCGGCGCCTGAACCTGTGCGTTCAGCGTCACCGACTTGGTCAAGAGCTCGCCGTCGAACTTTTCGGGGTCGAGGGCCGGCTGCCCGGGCTGCGTCAGCGACGCCTCCGCCGGGCCCGTGGCGTTGCCGAGCGCCGCCCGTGCTGCGGCCGTCGCCTTGGCAAACGTGCCCGTTTCTTCACGCAGCTTGTCCCAGTCGGCTTTGATCTTCTGCTGAGCGGGTGTCAGCTTCGCTTTGGGGTCGCGCTCGAGCTTCAAGACCTGCTCGATCGCGGTCAGGTTGGCGTCCTGGTATTCCTTCTTGCGCTTGGCGAACTCGGCTTCGGCTTCGCGCGCCTTGCGCTGCGCGTCGATGAAGCCCTTGAGGTCGAGGCGCGCTCGTTGCTCCGGGCTGACGGACGTGATGTCGAAGTCGGTCACCACGCCGCGCTCAGCGGGAGTGAACGAGACCGCCGACATCATGCCCAGCGTGGTGTTGTCCCGAGCCCGAGCCGCCCGGAAGAATTGCGTCAGCATCTGCTGCTCGGGCGCTCGAGAGCAGGCAACCGCGACCACGACGAAGGGAGCAATCAGGAGCGCGATCAGCAAAGTCCCGTTGACTCTGGATCGAACCATTCGGTTCCTCCTTCTGAAGGCTGGCAGAGCCTACTACTCTTCGTCCCGTTCGACAAGCGACTCGTCACGGTCGACGAGCGCGACCGAGACAACAGTGTCCTCTCCCTCCAGCTCGATGACGCGGACGCCCTGCGTGGCGCGGCCAATCGTGCGGATGTCGGTCGCTGGCGTGCGCAGAATCTTGCCCTGCTCGGTGATGACCAGCAGCTCCTCGTCGTGGACCTGCGCGATGGCGACGACCTTGCCGTTCTTCTCAGTGATTTCGACGTTCTTGAGGCCCAGGCCACCGCGACTCTGCACCCGATACTCCTCGAGATCGGTGCGTTTGGCGTAGCCCTTCTCGGTGATCGTCAACAGCGTGCCGCCCGGTTTGACGACCTCCATCGAGACGACCTCGTCGCCCGGCCGCAGCTGAATGCCCCGAACGCCGTACGCCGTGCGTCCCATCGAACGGACGTCGGTCTCGTGGAACCGAATCGCCATGCCGTCCCGCGACCCGATGAAGATCTCGCTCTCGCCATCCGACAGCCGCACCGCCATCACCGCATCGTCGTCCTCGATGCCCATGGCGATGATGCCGCCGGCGCGTGGGTTGGCAAACGCGGACAGCTCGGTCTTCTTGACCGTTCCACGCTTGGTGCCCATCACGACGAAGTGGGTGCCGTCGAACTCCCGAACCGCCAGCATCGCCGCGATCTTCTCGCCCTCCGCCATCTGCACGAGATTGGCGATCGACTTGCCGCGCCCGTCCGCGCCGACGTCGGGAATCTCGTGCACCTTCAGCCAGTAGGCCCGGCCCCGATCCGAGAAGATCAGGAGATACGAGTGCGTCGACGCGACGAACAGGTGGTTGACGACGTCCTCTTCGCGGGTGCGCATGCCGATGCGGCCCTTGCCGCCGCGGCGCTGATTCCGGTAGGTGCTCAGCGGCGTGCGCTTGATGTACCCGGTATCGGTGACCGTTACCGCGACGTCTTCGTCGGTGATCAGGTCCTCGATGCTCAGTTCGCCTTCCTCGTCGAGAATCACCGTCCGGCGCGGGTCTGCGAACTTCGTTCGCACCACCTTCAGCTCGTCGAGGATGATCTGCAGCAGCATCGGCTGGCTCGCGAGGATAGTCCTCAGGCGATTGATCAGCGCCATCAGCTCCGCGAGCTCGTCGAGGATCTTCTGGCGTTCCAGGCCGGTCAGGCGCTGCAACTGCATGTCGAGAATGGCTTGCGCCTGAATGTCGGTCAGGCCGAACTGCGTGACGAGGCCACCTTTGGCTTCGAGCGGATTCTTCGACCCCCGGATCAGCGTGATCACGGCGTCCAGGTTGTCGAGCGCGATCCTGAGGCCTTCGAGGATGTGCGCCCGCGCTTCCGCTTTGCGCAGCTCGAACTCGATCCGGCGGCGCACCACTTCGCGGCGGAACTCGATGAAGTGCTCGAGGATGTCGATGAGTCCCAGCACCTTCGGCCGGCCGGCGACGATGGCCAGCATGATGATGCCGAAGGTCTGCTGCAGTTGCGTGTGCTTGTAGAGGTTGTTGAGGATGACCTCGCCGACCTCGCCGCGCTTGAGCTCGACGACGATGCGCATGCCGTCGCGGTCGGACTCGTCGCGAAGGTCCGAGATGCCTTCGATGACCTTCTCGCGCACGAGCTCGGCCATGCGCTCCAGCAGCTTCGACTTGTTCACCTGATACGGAATCTCGGTGACGATGATCTGCTGGCGGTCGCCCTTCTTCGTTTGCTCGATCTCGGCTTTGGCGCGCACCTGGATGCCGCCGCGCCCGGTGATGTAGGCCTCGTGCACCCCGCGCCGGCCGACCACCGCACCACCCGTCGGGAAGTCCGGGCCGGGCATGAGCCGAATCAGCTCCTTCAGCTTCTGCTCACGCGTGTAGACCGTGCGCTCGGGGTCGTCGGCCTTCATCAACGTGTTCTCGATCAGCCAGACCACGCCGTCGATCACCTCGCCCAGATTGTGGGGCGGGATGTTGGTGGCCATGCCGACGGCGATGCCGGTGGATCCGTTGACGAGCAGGTTCGGGTACGGCGCGGGAAAGACCGTCGGTTCTGTCGTGGTCTCGTCGAAGTTGGGGACGAAAGCGACCGTGTCTTTGTCCAGGTCCGCCATCAACGCTTCGGCGAGCGCTTCGAGACGCGCCTCGGTATAACGGTAGGCGGCAGGCATGTCGCCGTCGACCGATCCGAAGTTGCCCTGGCCGTCCACCAGGGTCTTGCGCATGTTGAAGTCCTGCGCCAGCCGGACGAGCGTGTCGTAGGCCGGCACGTCGCCGTGCGGATGGTAGTTGCCGATGACCTCACCGATGACCTTCGCGCACTTGCGGTAGGCGCGATTCGAGGCGAGGCCCATCTGCCGCATCGCGAACAGCACGCGACGGTGGGCGGGTTTCAGACCATCGCGGACGTCAGGCAGCGCTCGCCCGATGATTACGCTCATCGCGTAATCCAGGTACGAACGCTTCATCTCGTCTTCGATGTTGACCGGGAGGCGGCCGCCTTCTGTCTCAGCCATCTGATGATGCCATCATGTTCAGGCCGCCCTAGAGGCGGCCTTTACGTACGTCTTTCGTCGGCGCGGGCCTTGAGGCCGGCGCCTAGATATCCAGGTTGCGCACGTCGAGCGCGTTGTCTTCGATGAACTTCCGGCGCGGCTCGACCTGATCACCCATGAGGGTGGTGAACATCTGGTCCGCCTCGGTGTGGTCCTCTGCCTTGACTTGCAACAGGGTCCGCTGTTCCGGGTTCATCGTGGTCGTCCAAAGGGTTTCGGGATTCATCTCACCGAGACCCTTGTAGCGGTTGATCGCGACGCCCTTGCGGCCGAGGGCGATGAAGTGATCGAGGAACTCGGTGAGCGACGCGATCTTGATCGGGCCCGCCGCCGGCTTGCTCGACGTCGGCGGGGCAGCCGCGGCCGGCGTGACCCCAAGCGCCTCGAGCGCATCCGCCGCGGCATCGACCGCCGGTGCCTGTTCGGGCACGGTTTCTTCCTCAACCTCGGGTTCGGGCTGTTCGCCAGACGTGGCCCCCGCCGCCGATACGACTTCCGCCGGTCCAGTGCGCAGCCCATTGACCACGGCCTTGATGTCCGCGTAGCTGCTGATCAGCGTCCGATAGTCGCCGGAGGCGATGAAGTCGTAGCCGATCTCGTCGAGACGCGAGTAGCCGCCTGAACGATCGTCGATGGTCAGTGACCAGATGTTGTGCTCTTCGTCCCGCACCACGGTCAGCGCCCGCAGGGGCGTCGTCAGCTGGTGTGCCAGGCCTTCCAGCTTGGCCTTGTCCTCGAAGAACGCCCGATCCCGTGCGTCGCGCGCGAGCAGTGCCTCGACGGCATCACGCGCGTGTCCCCGCCGTTCCACGCTGCGCAGCACGCTCATGTAGCCGATGATGCTGTGCAGCAGCTTCTCCAGCGCGGGGCCCGAGATCTCCTCGCCATCGGCCAGGCGCACGACGCGCGATTCGACCGCGCGATGCACCAGGAATGTCTCGAGCGACCGCTCGTCCTTGATGTAGGTCTCGACGCGGCCGCGCTTGGCCCGGAACAGCGGCGGTTGCGCGATGTGGATATGCCCGCGCTCGACCAGGAGCGGCATCTGCCGGTAGAAGAACGTGAGGAGCAGCGTACGGATGTGGGAACCGTCCACATCCGCGTCCGTCATGATGATGATGCGGTGATAGCGCAGCTTGTCGATGTCGAAGTCCTCGGTGCCAATCCCGCACCCGAGCGCCGCGATCATCGTCTTGATCTCGTCGGAGCTCAGCATCCGATCCAGCCGCGCCCGTTCGACGTTGAGAATCTTGCCCTTGATCGGCAGAATCGCTTGGAAGCGCCGATCGCGTCCCTGCTTCGCCGAGCCGCCGGCCGACTCACCTTCGACGATGTAGATCTCTGCGTGAGCCGGGTCGTTCTCCTGGCAGTCGGCAAGCTTGCCGGGCAACGACATGCTGTCCAGCGCACCCTTGCGTCGCACGAGATCGCGAGCCTTACGGGCCGCTTCTCGGGCGCGAGCCGCGTCGACGGCCTTCGAGACGATCTTCTTCGCGACCGTCGGGTTCTCTTCGAGGTACGCGCCCAGCCGATCGTTGACGATGGTCTCGACGATGCCCTTGACTTCGGTGTTGCCCAGCTTCGTCTTGGTCTGCCCCTCGAACTGAGGATGAGGGATCTTGACGCTGATGACGGCCGTCATCCCTTCGCGGATGTCGTCGCCGCTGATCGTCGTCTCCTTCAAGTCCTTGGAGAGGTTGTTTCGCTGCACGTACGCATTGACCGTGCGGGTCAACGCGGCCCGGAAGCCGGACAGGTGCGTGCCGCCCTCGTGCGTGTTGATGTTGTTGGCGAACGAGTATTCCAGTGGGTTGTAGCTGTCGTTCCACTGCAGCGCGATCTCGGCGTCGATGCCGTCGCGCTCGCCGCGCATGTAGACGGCCTTCTCGTTGACGATCGCACGGTTCTTGTTCAAGTGCTCGACGAACGACACGATGCCGCCGTCGTAGTGGAAACGATGACTCTTGCCGTCGCGCTCGTCATCGAGGGCGACGACGACGCCGGCATTCAGGAACGCGAGCTCGCGCAAACGCTGGGCGAGCGTGTCGAAGCTGAAATCGATGGTCTCGAAAATCTGCGGGTCCGGCCTGAAGGTGATCTTCGTCCCGCGCTTTTTCGTCGTGCCGGTGATCACCAGATCCGTCAGCGGCTTGCCGCGCTCGTAGCTCTGTTGATACACGCTCTCGTTGCGCCAGATCTCGAGGTCGAGGCGCTCGGACAAGGCATTGACCACAGACGCGCCGACGCCGTGGAGACCGCCTGACACCTTGTAGCTCTTGTTCTCGAACTTGCCGCCGGCGTGAAGGACCGTCAGCACGACCTCGGCGGCCGCACGACCGCTCTCGTGCATGTCGACGGGAATGCCGCGACCGTCGTCGACCACGGTGATCGAGTTGTCGAGATGAATGGTGACGTTGACTTCCGTACAGAAGCCCGCCAGCGCCTCATCGATGGAGTTGTCGACGATTTCGTAGACGAGGTGGTGAAGACCGGAGAGGCCCGTGGACCCGATGTACATCGCGGGTCGCTTGCGGACGGCCTCGAGCCCCTCGAGGACCTTGATGCTCTCTGCGCCGTATTCGTCTGCTGCCGCGCCGTTCGTCGTGGTTTCTTCAGTCTGGGACATGTGTTGAATCACACCCGCATGGGCATGATCACGTAGGTGTAATCGTAGTTATCCACGCCAACCGGCCGCATCACGGCCTGGCTGACTTCGTCCTTGAGCTCCAACGCCACCGTATCCGCGGCGACGACGCCGAGGAAGTCGAGCACGTACTGGGCGTTGAAGCAGATGGTTAGAGGCGGTCCGCTGTAATCAACCGTCAACGGCTCGCGCGCCTCGCCGAACTCCGGGCTGCTCGACGTCACTTCGACCTTGCCTTTGTCGAGGAGCAGCTTGACCGCGCGCGAGCGCTCGTTCGACAACAGCGCCACGCGACGAATGGCGCTGGTCAAGCGATCGCGCTCGAACTCCACGCGTTTGTCGTTCGCCTTGGGAATCACCTTCTCGAAGGCCGGGAACTGACCGTCGATCATCCGCGAGATCAACAACCGTTGACCGATCTCGAAGAACAGGTGGTTCTCGCCGCGCTCGTACTGCACGTCCACATCCTCGGTCAGTAGACGCGACAGCTCGGACAGCGTCTTGCGCGGAAGAATCGCTTTGATGTCTTCTTCGCCTTTCTTGCCGTTCTCGCGCGGGGCGTTCACGACCGCCAGACGATGACCGTCGGTGGCCACGAAGGTCATGGATTCAGCGCGCAGCACGAACAGCGCCCCGTTCAAGTAGTAGCGCGTGTCCTCGCCGGTAATGGCAAATTGCGTCTTCGCTACCATCTCGCGTAGCGTGCTGCCTTTGAGGGTCGCGCGGTGTCCGGCGCCTCCTTCGGGCAGGCTCGGAAAATCCTCGCGCGGCAGCATCGGCATGCGCGACTCGAAGCGCTCCGCCGAAACCGTGACTCCAGTGCCGCCTTTGTCCGTCTCGATGCGCACATCCGTTTCTGGCAGCGCGCGCACGACTTCGTAAAGTTTCTTCGCGGGCAGGGTCGCCGAGCCAGGCTTCGAGACCGCGGCTTCCGTGCGACTGCGAAGCGCAACCTCGAGATCGGTCGCCAGTAACGTGACCTGATCTCCGTTCGTCTCGAGCAGCACGTTGGCCAGGATGGGGATGGTGTTCTTGCGCTCGACGATCTGCTGGAAGAACTGCAGTTCACGCACAAGATCGGCTTTCCTGGCGACAAGTTCCATGGTTAGGCTGACCTCGAGTGGCTGGGCACGCGCCCGTCTACAGATATCTGTTTGGGTAGATAGCGAAGATAAGAAAGTATACAGGAAGAAGGTGCTGTTAATGAAATTCACTACGTCGATAACTACAGTATTTTCAATAGTTTAGACTGTGAATTTTTCTGCGATCGGTCTGTGCGTCCAAGAGTGGTTTTTCGCTAGGGGTTTCGCCCTTCCGCAGGTCTGCACAACTCATCCACAAACGGTCTGTGGAAAACGTGAACTTCTATTTGAAAGACTCCAGAAAGTTCGCCATCTGGCTGTTGAAATCGGTCTGACGGTTGCGGAGCGCTTCGACCTTCTTGATGGAATGAATCACCGTCGAGTGATGCTTGCCACCGAAGCTGCGACCGATCTCGGGCAACGACGCGTGCGTGAGCATCTTGCACAAGTACATTGCGACCTGCCGCGGCATCGCCACCGACTTCGAGTTGTTGCGTGATTTCAAATCGGTCAGCTTCAACTGGTAGTACTCCGCCACGAACTTCTGGATCTGCTCGATGGTGACCGCCTTCTCTTCGTGATCGAGGACGTTGCGCAGGACGTCCTGGGCGAGCTCCAAGGACAGCGAGCGCCCGGTGAGCGAGGCATATGCAATCAGGCGAATCAACGATCCTTCGAGCTCGCGGATGTTGGACTTGATGCGGCTGGCGATGTACAGCGCGACCGGGTCGGGCAGGGGGATGGCTTCGCCTTCGGCTTTCTTCTTGAGAATCGCCACTTTCGTCTCGATGTCGGGCGGCTGAATGTCCGCAATCAGGCCCCACTCGAAGCGCGATCGCAGGCGCTCCTCGAGCGACGGAATCTCGTGCGGTGGTCGATCGCTGCTGATCACGATCTGCTTCTGCGCGTCGTGCAGCGCGTTGAACGTGTGGAAGAACTCGTTTTGCGTGCCGTCCTTGCCGGAGACGAACTGGATGTCGTCGACCAGCAGCACGTCCACCGATCGATACCGCGCGCGAAAGTCGAGAATGCGATCGTAGCGGACCGCGTTGATCATCTCGTTCATGAAGCGTTCGGACGAGATATAGGTGAGCGTCATCGGCTGATCGTGACGCGTCACGTAGTGGCCAATCGCGTGCATCAAATGGGTCTTGCCGAGACCCACACCCCCGTAGATGAACAGCGGGTTGTACGAGCGTGACGGCGCCTCGGCGACCGCGCGGCAGGCGGCGTGCGCGAACTGGTTGGACGAGCCGACGATGAAGGAATCGAAGGTGTAGCGGGGATTCAGCCCGGCAGGGGAGGCGGCTTCCGGTGGCGCGTCCTCTTGAGGGCTCAGCACCGGAATAGCTTCGTCGACGATGACGGGACGGCGCTCGCGGCCGGTATCGGCGGCCTCGGGCACGAACCTCAATCGGACTTCGGGTCGGCCTACGTCCCGCAGCGCCTCCGACAGGACCACTGAGTAGTGCTTCGGCAGCCATTCCGCGAACAGCGGATTCGGCACCCGCACCGACATCGTGTGCCCGTCATCGGCAATCAGGACGGTGGGCTTGAACCAGGTGGAGAAGGCATGCGAACCGATCTTGCTCTCGATGCCGTTGAGGACGCGATCCCAGATGCTCGTGCCGGACATGTGCGGACACCCACCGATGTTGCGTGGACCTCGCGAACTTTCGCCTCGCGAATCGCGGTATTTACACGGGGGTCACAGCCATGACGACCCGAAAACGCACTCCCACGGCGGTCCTGGGGAGAGGACACCGTGAAAGGGCCTAAAAATCGCCCTAACAGATGAGATCGGTCGAATCGCTTAGCTTTTCCACAAGCTTTTCCACACCTGTGGAAAACTTCCGGCGGGCGAAAGGCAACACTCTAGCACGCTGCCGACCCCCTTTACACCTCGCGACAAATCCGCATAAAATCAGAGGTTCTGCGAGGACTCATCGATGGCTAAGGGCAAGCGTACGTTTCAACCAAACAGGCGGCGTCGTAAGCGCACGCACGGTTTCCTGGTCCGGATGGCGACCAAGAATGGGCGTCATGTTCTCAAGCGCCGGCGCGCCAAGGGTCGGAAGCGGCTGACCGTCTCGGACGAGGCGTAGCTCGTCCGCGGTTTCAAAATAGCGCATGGGCCTGCGATTTCGCGCGGCCGAGCACATCAGGCGCCGCGCCGATTTCCAGCAGGCCTACGAAACCGGCCTCAAAGTCAGCGGCCGGTACATGATGATGTTCCTCAGGCGAACCGACGCGGCGACGCCCCGGCTTGGCATCGCGGCGACGCGAAAGATGGGCGGGGCCGTCCTGCGGAATCGGGCCAAGCGTCGGGTTCGCGAGTTGTTCCGACAACACAAGCCGAGCTCCGCGCTCGATGTCGTCGTCGTTCCGCGCCGAGAGCTCGTCGATGCACCGTTTGCCAGCCTTGAAACCGAGTTCCGCGCCCTTCTCGACCGCCGCGTCCCCGAACGTGGTGTCCCACGTCGCGCTCGCCGCCATACGAGCGTATAAATACCTTATTTCACCGTGGTTTACAGGATCGTGTCGCTTCGTGCCGTCGTGTGCCGACTACACCGCCGAGGCCATCGCGCGCTACGGCGTGCTGAGGGGCGGATGGCTGGGTATTCGACGGCTGAGCCGCTGCCACCCCTTGGGTGGCTCCGGTCACGACCCCGTTCCTCACCAATAGTGAGTCTCGTCTGATGGAACGCAGGGTCCTGCTCGCGATCTCGCTCTCGTTCGTGGTGTTGTTTCTCTACCAGAGCTTCCTCGCGCCACCGCCGCCGCCGGAGTCCGCTCCGCCGACTGGGCAGACGGCACCTGGAACGCCGGCGCAGGGCGCTCCGGCCGCGACGACGCCAGCCCCC